>NZ_JBFHGL010000002.1 GCF_041583195.1 Sulfurimonas sp. | reverse complement strand
ACAGATGTAGATACTGACACAGATACAGATTCTGACAGCGATACAGATACAGATACAGACACTGACACAGACACAGACACTGATACAGACACTGATACAGATTCTGACAGCGATACAGATACAGATACTGACACAGACACTGATACAGACACTGATACAGATTCTGACAGCGATACAGATACAGATACAGACACTGACACAGATACTGACACAGATACTGATGCGGATTCAGATACTGACACTGACAGCGACACAGACACAGATACTGATGCGGATTCAGATACTGACACTGACAGCGACACAGACACAGACACTGATACAGACACTGATACAGATTCTGACAGCGACACAGACACAGATGTAGATACTGATACAGACACTGACACAGATACTGACACAGATGATGATGACACAGAAGCACCAGATAGCTCTAAATTAGAAATCACTGATATAGTAGATGAAAAAGGTAATCACAAAGAGATTACAATGCACGGTAAAGGTGCTGAACCAGGAAACACTGTAAATATCTACGATGAAGATGGTGAAGTAGTAGCGAGTGCTGAAGTTCAAGACGATGGTTCATGGTCTGCGGATATCTCAAATCTTGACGGTACACCTGTAAATGATAACGAGTTCTTTAGTGTAAGTGAAACGGATTCAGCTGGTAATGAAACAGCACAAGTTGATACTACTCACTTTAATGCATTTAACTGGAAAGATGCTGAAACAGAAAGTACTGATGACTTTAATATGGCAGGAACTGGTAAAGATACTATATCTGTAAATGACAATGATGATAACGACTTTGTTGTGATTGATGGTGGAAATGGAAAAGATACAGCTGTATTTGATGGTAACTTTGATGACTACACAATCACTAAAGACGAAGATGGAAATATCATTGTAACTGAAAATGTATCTTCAGATAGTGATGGAGACGGTATAGGTGATGTTAACGAGTTAAGAAATATTGAAACTCTTGAATTTGCTGATGGCCAATATGATGTTAAAGATCTTGACTTTGGTGATGATGTAGATGACAAGTCAGACAAATCTGACAAGTCAGACAAGTCTGATAAGTCTGATAAGTCTGATAAGTCTGATAAGTCTGATAAGTCTGATAAGTCTGATAAGTCTGATAAGTCTGATAAAGACGACAATGAAAATGCACCAAGCAAAGATGAGAAAGATGATAACTCTGATGCAAACGGTAAAGGTGGAAACAAACACGACCGTGAAGACAAAGACAGTGATGCACAAGAAAATGCAGAAAACAAAAAATCAGATGATGAATCAGATGGTGATTTATGTGGACTAGCTGACCATGGTGAAGGTGGTTTCGCAGGTATGTTTGGCGGTATGATGGATGCTGCTAAAGATGCAATGTCAAATATGGGTGATAAATCTGATGGAGACGATTCTTTAGATATAGGTGGTATCTTAGATGGTGATTCTGCTGAAGATTCAGAACTTTCTTCTATGCTGGATTCTGCAACTAAGAAAGATGAGTCAAAAGATGACTCTCATGAACAAGGACATGGTAAAGGTCACCAAGTTAGAAATCAATTCAAACTAGGTGATTTTGATCCTGAAGAAAGCTCATCTAGCGATAGTTGTGATAAAGACTACGAAAGAGGTGATAGCGGTACTGATATGATGGATGAACACAATATAGATCCAGATATCTGTTAGATTTAAGTCTGCTTTTTTAGCAGGCTTTTAAAACAAAGTTGCATATATGATAAAATGGTTTATAGAAAATTATTCGGAATATGTAACTCAAATGAGAGAATGTTCTTATCATTCAAATAACTACACAAACCTGCATCATCTAGAAGGTGATGTTTGGTCTCACACAATGCTTTCTTTTTCAAAGGGTTTAAACTTTGAAGTATCAAAAGTTATTTTATTGTCATTGTTTTTTCATGATATAGGTAGAATAAAAACTCGTCATATCAATAAAGATGGTTCGCTTTCGTTTGGCGATTTTGAAGGTGTGTCTTGTTTTATTGCAGTTGAAATGTTAAATAAACTAGATTTATCGGAGAATGAAAAAGTAAAGATACTAAAGATAATAATGTATCAGTACAATGTAATTGATTTTGTAAAATATGATGATATATCATGGGAAAAGTTTGTTGAAAAATATAAGTATGATGAAGAGTTAGTTAAGGACTTGTTTTCTTATGTAAAATGCGATTTGTTTGGTCGTTTTATAGATAAAAGTAAGGCGAAGTATTATAATCTTAACAAAATTCTTACATATGAAAAAAAAGCTTCTAGTTTAAATATTCAGATTCCACAAAAAGATATTGCTAAAAAAGATGTTTATATACTTGTAGGTTTACCGTGTGCAGGAAAAAGTACATGGATAGAGCAAAATTTTCCAAACTCTCATGTAATTAGCAGGGATGATACTGTAAGTGAAATAGGAAAAAGACACAATGTTTATACTTATGATGAATCTTCGTACCTTGAAGATACAAATGAAGATATTTCAAGAGAAGTAGATGCTCTTTATAATCAACTTATAAAAGA
This sequence comes from Sulfurimonas sp., assembly GCF_041583195.1. Lineage (NCBI taxonomy): Bacteria > Pseudomonadati > Campylobacterota > Epsilonproteobacteria > Campylobacterales > Sulfurimonadaceae > Sulfurimonas > Sulfurimonas sp. The sequence goes on along the minus strand of NZ_JBFHGL010000002.1, from coordinate 327,423 downwards.
AAGTTTTGAAATAAATCTACCTGTAATAATAGATAATACAAGTGTTACAATAAGCAAGCGTAAAAAATGGATAGATAAGTATAAAGATACACATAATGTATATGCAGTAGTTTTTTTGAAGTCTTACCAACAAGTTATAGATTGTAACACAAAACGTACTAAATCTGAAAATAAAACAGTAGATCATGAAACTATTTTAAAACAGATGATTAATTTTAGAATTCCAATGTTAAATGAAGGCTTCTGTGAAGTAAAATATGTTTTTAATTAGTCAATAAGTTTATAGAAATCAAGAATCTCTTTGTTATTACTTGGACATGTTTTTGTCATAGTATTCTGTAAAGCTTTAAAAATAAAAGGGTTATTCTTAGGACTTTTTTGATCTTTTTCAAGCCAGTTCATTTTTTTATAATTAAATTTTTTCTCAATCTTTTCATCTTGTAAAGAGAGCTCTTTTAAAAATACTTTAATAAAATTATCTTTTTTGCAAATCTCATCAAAACGTTTAAAGTATGAGGCATTTTTATATTTTTGTAAGAGCATAACATTTAATTCATAAGTATTAGAAGGTAACCTAATGCTCTTTGTTGTTTTATTTCGCATTAATTCTTCTAAAAGCCTCGCAATTCCCTCTGTAACCCATCTATTTTTTATTTTTGTGTATCCGTTTTGATATATATGAATTAATTCGTGTAAAGGTGTTAGATTTGTTTTTGATAACTTATTAGACAGTGACATGCTTATAGAAGAAGAGTTGTTTTTAAAAAATTTGTAGTCATATTTTATTATTGCGTCACCTGCAAGTCCATTATTGTTTAAACTAAGAATATGTACATCTATATAGCTTGCTTTATTTTTGTAGTTTTTGTTTAGCAATGGTTCAATGAAGTTTTTTTCATTTACAAGCATTTTATTTCCAGTACTTAATTGATCAGCTATATTATCAATATAATCAGGCACATTATTGTTATTGAGATCTCTATAATGTATAAGTTTATTTTTCCCTGATAAAGAATAAAAGATTCTAAAAGGCTTTTCAATGTAGAAATGTTCTAAACTTTCTCTATCAGTTTTCCAGTTTGCGTAAAGAAAGCTAGAAAGTAAAGAAATGATAATAAGATATTTCATTTTATATGACTTTATATAGCCTAGAAAAAAAACAAGCCGCATGTTGGACAGAATCAACTCTAACCCACTGACGTGTCAGTTTAAATCTAAAGCTGTGAAGTGCTTTGTTCGGCTCTATATGCGCATAGGTTGAAACTTCATCATGAAAAGTTTTCATAAGCCCTTTTGCACTTAAGTGCATGTTATCCATAACCCATTTTGCTTTGTTTTCATCTTTTAAATATTTGGCTAAATAGTATGCACTTACAACACCCTCGCATCTGGAAGCATCATGATATACATGATCACCGTATTCATAAAAGAAACCACCTATGTAGTCTTTGTTGTTAGCAAGTGTATTTTGTTCTGTATACATATGATCAAACATAGCTTTTGTATCGTTAAAAACGAAGTCAATATAGCTTTGCTTTTTAAGTCCTTCAACTTTAACCCATTCTTCGATCGCTTGCATAAGCCATGCATCTGCTGGAAGCGGATCAAACATATAGTCGTATTTTATAGGGCGTATATCTACTAAAAAATCTAGTGCCATTTCAGATTTTTTTCGAATATCTTCTTGAAGTTTATTATCTATATCTTTTATATGAAGATAATACAATGCAAGACCAAGAAGAGCTTCACCTGGATAGTAAAAAGAGAAGAGCTCTTTTTTATCATCTTCACTTACTTTTGTAAGAGCTTTAGAGTTATTAAATTTTGGATGTATATAGTATCCGATCATCTCTCCATCAGGCTCTATACGGCTTAATATATGTCTTACCAGTCCATCGATCTCTTTGCGGTACACTTCACTACCTGTATGGATATAATAATGCATTAGTGCAACAAGTCCTATACCTGCACCGCCAAGCTTAGATTTTTTGTTAAAAAAAGGGTAGCAGGCATATTGCTTTTTATATTTGTGTTCTCTAAATGTTGAGATTAAAAAACCTAAAGAATCTTTTGCTTTGTCTAAATAAAGTTGCTTTTTTGTAAGCTCATAACCTCTAAGAAGAGATATAGTACCACCACTATGGCGTAAAATATTATTGTAAAGCGGATCTATCATATTTGGGTGCATATCATCTATTATTGTATTTTTATATGGGTCATAGTAGTATAAAAAACTCCCATCATCATTCATGTTTTCTACTAGCCAGTCTATACTTTTTAAGGTTTTATCCAAAATAATGTCTTTACTAAATTCAACGGGAGTAGGGTACCCTCTTTCTAATAGATAAACATTTTTAGAGTCACTTAAATATGCAAGAGATTCTATAAGAGTGTAATCAATATTCTCTCTACGCATAATATGCACACGCTCACTTATTTTATTTGTTCTTTTTGATATTCCACATTGCTTTGAGAGATAATTTAAAAGTTGTTTTACGCTCATAATTGATTTAGTATAACCATCAGTCGGCATAAAAAAACGTGTTTGTCCTTCATAAATATACTTTAAACCGTTAACACCAGGTTCAAATCTATTTGGAGATTTCATACGCATAGTTGTAAGGTTTCTAATATTGCATGGGTACTCTTTAGTTACAATCTCAAAAAGTATGAAACAACTACTTAAATCGAAGTTTTTTATATATGGGTTAAGTTTTAGTTTACTGACAATTCTTTGTATTGTTAGGCTCAGTGTATCTCTTCTTGAACCCCACCTTATTGATTTGTTACCATCTTGAAAAAGTGTAATATATATTTGAGTATAATTTTTGTCATATTCAAAAGGCAGTGTGATGTTTTCTACATCTATAGCAGAATTTGTTAAAAAAGAATCTCTAATCTGCTCTAAAAGAGTTAGAATATTTTTATCCATTTATTTTAATAAAAGCACCAAAGAAATTCTGTCGTTTACGTGAAGTTTTGAAAATATTGAACTGATATGAGCTTTAACAGTTCTTGTAGTGATGTCTAATTCATTCGCTATTGCATCATTTGTAAAACCATCAAGAACTAATAAGACTACATCTTTTTCTTTATCTGTAAGTCTTGAATCTATAAGCTCTTGAGCATCTTTATTAAGTGGAGCTTTTCTTGTTGACTTTACTAAAGCTGCCGTAAGATCTGGGTATGTCCAGGTATTGTCATTTGAGACCGTATCTATTAACTGAGTAAAGTGTTTAGCAAGCATTTTAGAATTACCATACGCTCTAATACCGTTTTTAATAAGGATTTTACCTGTAGCAATAGCAGGTGATCTCTCTAAAACAACCGTATAGTTAGGTAGCTTTTTTGAAGATATGAGAGTATTTAAACTATTAGCTACACTATCATAGTCACATACTAATATAAACTTCTCTAGATTAGAAATTTCATTTTCATAAGACTCTAAATCATAACACTCTGATGCTGCATCTAAGCTGTATTTTTCAATCCATTCATTTATAGTATTAGTATCTGAGCTAAATAAAATTATCTTCATCATTTACCTTTCAGAAAAAACATATTGTTTAGACTTTAATATCGGCTTTAAAATATATTGCATAACAGTTTTCTTACCAGTTACAATATCTACATTTACAGTCATACCCGGAATAATTTTCATAGGGTTTTCTTTAGTTCCTAAATAATTTTTTTCCGTTTCTATATATATAAGATAAAAAGTATTGTCTTCTTTATCTGTAATAGTATCAGGAGAAATATTTACAACTTTTCCAATTAGACCACCGTGAATTGCATAATCGTAAGCTGAGATTTTAACTTTTGCTTCTGCTCCAGGGTGAATAAATGCTATGTCACTAGGCTTTATTTTAACCTCTAAATAAAGTTTTTCGTTTGTCGGTACTATTTCTACCAGATCTGCACCAGGTTTTATAACACCGCCTAAAGTGTTTACATATAGTTTTTGAACAATACCGTCTACCGGTGAAGTAACAATAGTTCTTTGTACCTCGTCACTATATGCAACTTGTTGAGTTTTTAACCTTAACAGTTCAGCACTAACTTCGTTAAGCTCTTTTTTAGCGGTATTTATAAACAGCTGCTTATTTTCTATTCGTTTTTGTCTAGCTTCTCTAATGGCAGCTTTTAGTCTTGGCAGTGAAAGTTTGGCAGCTTCAATATCATTTTCAATTCCGTTGGCTTCACGTTTTAGTTTTAAAAAGTCAACTTTACTTTTAACACCTTGTCTTACCATTGGTGCTGTCATCTCTATTTCTTGAGATACATATTCTAAAGATTTAGATAGTGACTTGATATTTGCTGCGGCTTCTTTGTATTCTTGCTTTTTTTGTTCAACTTGTTGTAAAAGAGCATTGTCTTTTGCCATAAACTCTATTTTGTTTGATCTATATAGATCTTTGGCCATTTTTATATGTTTTACAAGCTCCGGATTGTCAGTTTCTTCACTTATAAACTCAGTTTGATTCGCTTGAGCTTCTAGGCGGTATTTTTTAGCTAAAAGTTCTTCATATTTAATTTTATTTGTTTCTGATTTTGAGATCGATTGGGCATTGTTGATCTTTAAAATCACATCACCTTTTTTGATCATCTGGCCCTCATGAACTAAGATTGATTCAACTATACCACCTTCAAGGTTTTGTATTTTTTGGTTTTGTCCATAAGGTACTACGTCTCCATCGCCACGTGTAATTTCATCTATCTCTGCCAAAGATGCCCAAATAACTGCAAGCAGTATGGTTACCAACCATATTTTTATAACACGACTTACTTTTGTCGGGGTCTGTTCAAGTATAGCAGAGCTAAGACTCTGCATAAATTCAAAGTCTTTATTGTTGTACTCTATAGGTTGTTTATTATTTCTGCTCAACTTTTTTACCTCCCCCTTGTAGTTTTAGTAATGCTTCCTCTTTTGGAGCATCGATAAAGAGCTTACCTTCATTCATAACTATTACTCTTTCTACAATTCTAAGTAGTGCCATTTTTTGTGTAACTAAAATTGATGTTTTCTCTTTAAGGTTTTCTTCTAATTTGTCAAGTAATTTTGCTTCTGTAATTTGGTCCATAGCATTACTAGGCTCATCCATAAGCATAATCGGTGCATCAAGTAAAAATGCACGGGCAATACCTATACTTTGTCTTTGTCCACCTGAGAGACCTTGTCCACGCTCACCAACTGGCATCTCATAACCTTGAGGGTGTTTTTTTATAAACTCTGATGTTCCACTTATCTCAGCTGCTCTAATCATGGATACATCACTAGCATGTGATGCTCTAAAAATAATATTGTCTTTAACAGTACCACGAAATAGCATTACATCTTGAGATACATAACCCATATTTTTTCTAAGATCAGCCGGATCAATCTGTTTTATATCTATACCATCTATTAATATTTGACCAGAATCAGGCTCATAGAGTCCAAGTAATAGTTTTTGAATAGTACTTTTACCACTACCGATACGACCAATGAAGGCAACTTTTTCACCAGGCTGAATCTCAAATGAAACGTTTTTAAGTGCAGGAATCTCAGTATGAGGGTATGTAAACGTTACATCTACGAACTCAATATGACCACTGAATTCAGGTCTCTCAACAAATTTTTTACCGCTTGGACGCTCAGCAGGTTTTGATAAAATTTCATTTAGTGTCTCATAAGATGTTTTAGTATCTTCATAGTTTGTTAAAAGTGCTGCCACTTGTCCCATTGGTGCCAGTGTACGTGATGTTAAAATTACAATTGCAATCAATCCACCCATAGATAGTTCAAAATCTTGTATTAGATAAACACCGTATATAATGATCATGACCGTATTTAACTGAATTAGAAGCTGAGTGATCGTCGGAATAGACGATGATAAAAGACGTGATCTTAGACTTCTTTGTGCTATCTCACCAGTAGACTCTTCCCATTTGTACTGAACTTGGTTTAAAGTACCTAGTGTTTTGAGGGTCTCTATATTGTTTAAAGTCTCAATTAGTATGGAGTTCTTTTTAGCACTAGCCTCATGTGTACTTTCAATACTCTTTTTTAGAGGGTTTTTAATTAAAAATGCATATAGTAAAATAAGTCCCATAGTAAGCATAGGTATTAAAACTATACTCCCTCCAATATATAAAATAACAAGTAAAAATATAATTGTAAATGGTAGATCGACAACAGCTGCCATAGTGGCATTTGTTAAAAAGCTTCTGATAGAATCAAAATCTTTTAAGTTAGATGAAAATGAACCAACCGAAGCAGGGTGGTGAGCCATTTTTAAATCTAATACTTTTTCAAATATAATAGAGGACATAATTATGTCACTCTTTTTAGCAGCACTCTCTAGTAAGAAGGAACGTGTAAATTTGAGTGAAGTGTCTATAATATATACTATTGCCACACCGATAGCAAAAACCCATAAAGTTTCAATTGCATTATTTGGTATAACTCTGTCGTAAACATTCATCGTAAATAAAGGTGCCGCAAGTACAAACATATTGATTAGTAAAGAAGCATACAGTACATCTTTATATATTGGAAGTGAAAGTTTTAACGTGCTCCAAAACCAATGCTTTTGTGTTAAATGAAGGGTCCGGGAATTATCATCTGTATATTCATATGCTTTTTTTACCATAAAACCAAAGCCGATATACTCATCCTCAAGTACATCTATATCTACCCATTGCTCAACAGCATCTTCACCCGGCATAATAATTTTTGCCTGCTCATCATCCTCGCTGAATTTTTCTAAAATACATGCAGTTTGGTTTGAGAGCAAAATGATCATTGGTAACTGTAAAGGTGAAATCTGTGATAGAGGACGGTTGGTTAGTGATGACTTTAGTCCTGCACGTTCAGCTGCACGAGAGAATAAACCTTTTGCATTATTAATGGAAAAAAGTTCAGGTGTCTCATGCCCAGGTTCTGTTGGAAGCCCAGCCGATAGGGCTTCAGCTGAAAATGGTTTATGATAGAGTTTTGTAAATAGTACTAAACAATCTAAGAGGGAATCCATTCTTAGATTTTCAGCTTCTGCTATTAGCATTATTTTCCTTTAGTAACTTATTGCTTGTGTAGTTTTTTAACTACTATATCAGCACGATTGTTTTTATCAATTGATTCGTCTGACTCTCTACTATACATAGGTGCTTTATCAGAGTTTGCATGAATAGTTATGTTTTCCTCTTTTGCACCAGCTTGGATCAACATATCTCTTACATATATCGCTCTTTGTTTTGAAAGCTCAAGTTTGTCAACATCACTCATCTCTTCATCATCAACATTACCCATAACATCAAATTTTAGATAGCTAAACCCATATGGTGTTAATTGTTTAACAAGCCCATCTAGTTTTAAAGAACCTTCTTCACTTAGTGAAGCGGCGTTGTCACTATCGGTATCATTGAAGTAAAAACCTGAATATCTCTCAATCTTAGCAGTGTCTTCAAATGTGAATTTACATCCGTAAATATTTCTCATCTCATTTTTTAAAGAGTTGCTACATAGATCGTATTCATCAACTACTAAATCTAAATCTTTGTCATAATGTACAGGTAGCGTATCCATATTTTCAGGTGCCTGACCTAACAGTCCAACTTTAGAATATACTATATCAGTATCTCCAAGAACAGTTTGAACAAGTGTTCCCATAGCATCTAGAATTCTATATTTTGCAAATAACATTGCATATTCTGTATTTATTATTTGTTGTTTTGCACTTATAAAATCACTTTGAGCAGAAAGCAGATCAAGTAATGAACGACGACCTAAATCATATTCTTTTGAATAAAGTGTTAATGTTTTAAGTGCGAACTTTTTATATTCATTCAGATGTTCTAGCTGATCACCTAGTTTTTCATTAGCAGCCCAAGAAAGGTTCATCCCCTCTAAGACTTGTCTTCTCAGATCATTTTTACTTTCAATCTCTTGATGTATCTTTGAAACGTTTTGTTGGATCGATGCTTTGTCTGAAAAACCGTTAAAGAAGTTATATTTGAGATAAGCCATAGCGCTAAGTCTTTCATCTTTACCCTCTGTACCTGAAAGATTTTTATTCATTTGCTGAGATATTTCAATATCTAATGATGGATAGTATGAAGATTTTGACTCTTTATATTGAGACTGTGCCATTTTAACATTATAAGCAGCTACCAAAAGGGAAGGGTTGTTTTTTAAAGCATATTGTGCAGCATCTTCTAATGATCCTGGAAGAGCCACGTTTAGTACAGGTTTACTCATTTTTTCAACATCTAAATAACGTCCCAATACCCTTTGCATATTATATGTAACATCTAAAAGAGTGTTTTCCTGAACTACATAGTTAGACTTTGCCAAAGATAATGATGATTCTATTTTATTTACTTCAGATAATGTTGTTAAACCAGCATCATATAGTTTTTGAACTTTTTTAAATATCTCTTCATTAATGTCTACATTTGCCTGTGCATTTTCAAGAAGATCTCGATTACGCATAACTTGCAGATAAGTGTCTACCATTTTAAAAGCCATATCATTTGCATTTTCTATATAGCTATATGCTGCAGATACAGTAGCATGTTCTTGTGTATCAATTTGGTGTGTTGTAGAAAAGCCGTTAAAAATATTCTGAGTGTATGTAAGTGAATTTTGATATACACTAAAACTTGTACTATCTTTAAGATTACCACTTTCTCTTAATGTAGTTGTTCCTGCATAATCAGTTCTTTTTTGGTTTTTCTCAATACCGATACCAATAGAAAGATCTAGTGTCGGATAATATCCTGCTTTTGCTATAGCTATATCTTCTTTAGTAACGTTATAGTTTTTTAAACGCTCAAGTACAGTTGGGTTTGTCTCTATTACTTCTGCTACACTCGTTTTCATATCTTGTGCTAAAAGTGTAGAAGCTACACCTAAAGCTAAGAAGATTGATTTTTTATTCATTGCTTCCCTTTCCTTGTTATTGAAGAAGTTCAACTTCTATGCGGCGGTTTAGTGCACGGCCTTCTTTAGTTGCATTGTCACCTATTGGATTTAACTCACCTTTACCTATAGCAGTAAGTCTGGTTTCACTAATGCCATAACGTGTTAGTGCTTCTTTTACAGAGTTCGCTCTGTTTTGAGATAAAGTTTTATTTGCTGCTGCTTTTCCTAAACTGTCAGTATATCCATATATAATTACATCGTAACCTTTGTTTTCTTTTAGGAACAACGCAAAATTTTGAAGATCATCAATCAGTTTTTGATCTATATCCCATCTTCCTGATTTAAAAGTAACGTTAATAGTTGCTGTTTGAGGACATCCGTAACCATCAACCACAAAATCTTTAGATGTATCAGGACACTGATCTTTTGAATCAGGTATACCATCATCATCACTATCTAACTCACAACCTCTGTAGTCTACTTTTTGTCCTTCAAGGGTATTTGGACATTTATCATCAGCATCAGGTACACCGTCTTTATCTGCATCAGGTTTGATCAGACAACCAAATTCATCAACTTCTTCACCGTCTTTAGTATTAGGACATCTGTCAACTTCATCCAAAACACCGTCACCGTCTTTATCAGTAGATTCAAGTTCAGCGATTTTTTCAACAGGTGCTTCTTCAATTGCAATAGGTTTAACAAATTGGTATTCACTTACGACTTCATTTGCTTGTGTTATCTCCTCTGCAGTTAAAGGCAGAGTTAATAATAAAGCGATTAAAAAGCTTGCTTTAGTTTTCATATTTTTAATTTCCCTATTAATTATTTTTTTTAAGTTAAAGATGGTTAAATTATATCTATAATCGGCGAAATTGCAAAGCTTTTTATGTTATAATCGCGAAATTTGTATAGAAAATGCATAACAAAAATGTGATATAAATGGTTAATTTTTTTAAGTTTTTATAAAATTACTTAAATATGATTTTTTATCACAAAAATGTAATAAATGGGCAAAATAGACAATGAAGCATTCAGAAGTTGAAAAAATTTTAAATAATAAAGATAATTTGTTAACTCAGACATATTTTGAACTTCAAGAATTTTTTGAAAATAAATATGGCACAGATACTGTAGTATTTATGGAGATTGGTACTTTTTTTGAAGTATATGAAGTAAATAACGACGATGTACAGATCGGTAAAGCAAAAGAGATAGCTGAACTTCTAAATATTCAACTTACCAAAAAAAATAAAAACATAGTAGAAAACTCTGAAAAAAATCCACTTTTAGCCGGTGTGCCTGCTGTTTCATTTGAAAGGTATTTATCCCGCCTAATAAGTGAGCAAAAATATACGATTATAGTTGTAAAACAAAAGGGAAATCCACCTAAAATATCTCGTTATATTTCACAAATAGTATCACCTGGGACTAATTTTGATTATATTGTAGATAATGATGATAACTATATAGTATCGCTTTTAATTGATAAACATCGTGATATATATACGGTTGGTTATTCAGCTATAGACGTAACAACCGGAAAAACATGGCTGTATGAAACACACGGTACCAGTGAAGACCCGTCTTATGCATTAGATGAGATATTTAACCTTTTGAATGTATATAGAACAAGTGAGATTGTTATAACATTTTTAGATGGTATAGATGATCAGCGCCATGTTATGCAGTACCTGGAGATCTCTGAACATTACCACTATAGTGTAAACAACAATAGGGTTAAAATAGATTTTCAAAATGAACTTTTTAAAGAGGTTTATCAGATACAGTCTCTTTTATCACCAATCGAGCATTTAGATCTAGAACGCTCACCAATGATTACAGAGTCTTTGGCTATTTTAATTAACTTTGTAATAGAGCATGATTATCATATAGTTCAAAAACTATCAATGCCAAAAACTATTGACAACCGACGTTTTATGTATCTTGGAAATAATGCGCTTGAGCAGATGGGGATCATCTCTAAAGATAGACGTGAGTTTACACTTCTAAAGATGATGGACAAAAGCTCAACGGCAATAGGGCGACGTCTGTTAAAAGAGAGACTACTAAATCCTATAATGGAGCGTGAAGAGTTAGAACGTAGATATAATTTGATCGACAGAGTAAATTCACATGTGAGATTTTTGGATGAAACTATGCGTGGAATATATGATCTTGAAAGGCTTGCAAGAAGACTAAATCTAAGTAGACTTCACCCTTTTGAGATGAACCATATATATGATTCTGTTTTATGTGTAAAAGAGTTGATGGCTTATGTTAAAAAGCATAAGATTCAAAAAACACCTTTTTCCGAATTTGAGATAGATGAGTTCTTACGAGATATTGAAAAAAGTATAGATTTGGACGTATCACGCCGTTTTACAAATGCAACGGTAGATGAGAATTTTTTAATGAACGGAGTTGATGAAGCGATCGACACGCTCGTAAAAGAAAATTCTGTAATGCTTATAGCTTTTGATGATATTATGTCTAAAATAGAGGGGATGTTAAAAGAAGCAAATGCATCTAGTTCAAATCGTCTTGTAACTTTGGGACTTTTAGAGAAAGAGGGTTATTATATTTCACTCTCAAAAACACGTTTTTCTATGATCGAGACTGAATTTAAAAAAGATGAAGAGTTTAGTAAATTTAATGTAAAAAAACTTACAAATAATGTAAAAATAAGTTCTGAATTTACAGATAACTTATCTGACCAGATAATGAAAAACAGACGTAAGATTATCTCTCTTGTAAAAGAAAGATACATTCAGCTTCAAAGTTTGTATGAGCGCCGTTATGCACTTTTATTTGATCGTATAATATCGTATGTAGCTGACTTGGATGTTGGTGTGAGTTCATCAAAAGTAGCACAAGATTATAACCATGCCCGCCCTATGATAGTAGATGTAAAGGATGATGAGAATTTTATGCAGTTAATGCAGCTTCGTCACCCACTTATTGAGCTTCAAGAAAGAGGCGGACTTTATGTGCCAAACGATGTAGTTATGGGAAATAGGGATTATTTGGATCTTCCACACCCGACAACGGTTATGCTTGACGTGAGTGTACACGACGGACATGATGTTAACGGTGTACTGTTATACGGTATAAACTCTAGCGGTAAAAGTTCATTGATGAAAAGTATAGGTATTGCTGTACTTATGGCTCAAAGCGGATTTTTTGTCTCGGCTTCAGTAATGAAGTTTTCTTTGTTTGATTCACTTTTCACGCGTATAGTATCTAAGGATAATTTGGCAAAGGGACTTTCAACTTTTGCGGTAGAGATGCTTGAGATGAAAAACATATTTAATCGTGCAACACTGCGATCACTTGTTTTGGGTGATGAGATTAGTCACGGTACAGAGACACTATCAGGTGTATCTATAGTAGCGTCTGCAATAATGAAGCTGGCTAAAATCCGCTCACTTTTCTTATTTGCAACACACCTTCATCAACTCTCAACCATGAAAGAGATTACTTCACTTGATAATGTAGTAGATCTGCATCTGAGTGTGGAATATGATGAAGAAAAAGATGCCCTTGTATTTAACAGGGTATTGCAGTCTGGAAGCGGTAGCAGTATATACGGACTTGAATTTGCAAAATCTTTACATATGGATGATGAGTTCTTAGATACTGCAAATAAGATCAGAAAACGTCTTGCAAAAGATTTTGACGAGCTTGAACTTCTTGTAAAGAAAAAAACATCTAAATACAATAAAGATTTATACGTTACTAAGTGTGTAATCTGTGGAGCCATGGCAGAAGACGTTCATCATATTAATAACCAAAGTCTTGCAAATCAGGCCGGATTTATCGATCACTTTCATAAAGATTCAAAACATAACTTGGTTCCACTTTGTAAAGATCATCACAGAGAGATACATGATGGAAAAATCCGTGTTGATGGTTTTGTTATGACATCAAACGGACTCGCACTAAAATATGAAGAGCAGATGAAAAAGCCTCTACAGAAGAAAGTTGACGATCCTGAAATAAATGAAAACCAAAAGGTAGAAAAAAAGGAAAACACAGAACCTAAAGGTTTTGTACTAGATGATTGGGATTAAGATTCATTATTTAACGGTATTGATATAGTAAAACAACAACCGTCATTTGTATTTTTAACCCAGATATTACCTTTCATTCTTGACTCTATAATATTTTTTGCTATATATAAACCTATGCCTGTTCCGTTTGCATTGTGCTTGGTTGAAAAATAAGGGTTGAAAATTGACTCAATAATATCACTTTCTATCCCGCCTCCATTATCACAGATTTTTATTATCCCGAAGTTATTTTGAGATGTAATTTGAATATTTATTCTTCCCTCAAAATCATGTTGTTGTTTTCGTTGTAATTTTATCGCATCTTTTGAGTTGTTTAATAAAATTATAATTACCTGTTTAAACTCGTTTTCAACACCTTTAAAATGTATTTTGCTTCCATTGTTAAGAATATATTTAATATTATAATTTTTTAATTGCGCGTCTAATATACCCAAAACATCTTCTATACTGTTTGTAGCTTCAAAGTTGCTCATTGTTTTTTTAGGGTTTAAAAAATCTCTGAAATCATCAATTGTATCTGACATATAGTTTATATTTTTTGAAATAACATCCATTTTTTCATGAAAGTTTTTATCATCAATTTGTCCAAGTGCATATTGAGTTTCCAGATTAACAGTAGCAAGTCCAATTATATTTAAAGGTTGTCTCCATTGATGTGCAATAGACTCAATCATCTCTCCCATTGCAGCTTGACGTGATTGATGGATCATCATTTTTTCTTGGTTTTGCTGTTTTTCTATCTCTTCTTTAACTCTTTTTTCAAGTTTGATATTAAAAGATTCTAATTGCTTTAGATACTCCGCTATATTGATAAACATCTCATTTGCAACATTTGCTATTGTTGAGATCTCGATACTTCTACTAGATTGTAATATTTTTTTCGTAGTTTTTGTTTTTGAATATTCCTTTAGTGCATTGGCTATATTTTTTAGAGCTACCAAATCGTAACGTATATAGAAGAAGACCAGTAAAAAAACTAGAAGAGAAGATAGAAAAGTAGTTGCTAAAATAATTACTATTCTATCATTGAAATGTTGCATATGTTTGTTTGAATAGTAAATATATAGATCAGCTACTTTTGTATTAGAAATAGTATCTAGAATTGTAGTTTTGTGTTCTGATAGTTTATTAAGGCAAATATCGTCTAGACTTTTATTAAAAAGTTCATCTCCGTTTTTAGACAAAAGTTTTATAGACTTAATATCATCGTGTTCAAACATATTGTTTAAAAGTTCATGTAGTTGTTTCTTCTGATCTAAAAAAATATGTATTGAAATTATAGGTTTAAGTGTTTTTAGTGTAATTGTTATTTTTTCTTGTTCAGATTTTTTTATAATCTCTTTAAACTGATAATTACTAAAATAATATATAGGTACGGTGACAATAAAGAAAAAAAGCCAAAAGAAAAATATAAATTTTCCTATAAATGATTTGAACATAAAACTACTCACTTATTTTTAAAAGTTATATGATAACAATTTTTTCCTTGTTTAATATAATTAAATATTTATATTAAATAATTGTATGTATAATGCTACTCTTTAAGAAGGAAATATTATGAAAAAAATTTTTATTTTAACTACTTTATCTTTTGCATTATTTTTTAGCGGGTGTACTCAAGAAACTCAAAATAAAATTGGACGTTCTATCCAAAACTGGACTGGTACAAACGGTGTATTGGATATATATATGGGTGGTAAACTCGTACAAAGATTTATAAAAATAGACAAACTATCAACTGCACAGTCTACTCAAGGAGATGTAGCAAGAAATTATCGTTACGGATATGGAGTGTTGGATGAAAACCAAAACTTTAAAGTAGATCCGGGTGAGAAAAAACTATATTTTGAGATCAGCGATTATGCTACGCCATATATATTTTACGACAATCCAAGAGGTTAATTTTTTATGCAAATATTAGATCTTTTTAAAAAACTTGTAGAATCAAAAAGTGAAACACCGGATGATGGAGGACTTTTAGATTTTATAGAATCTTATCTACCTGGCTTTACTGCAAAAAGAATCGATATAGAGGATACTAAAAATTTATTTATATATAAAAAGTTTGGTGAAGGTGATCATCTATGTTTTGCAGGACATGTAGATGTAGTACCTGCAGGTGAGGGCTGGGATAGTGATCCATATACCTTGACAGAGAAAGACGGTTATCTTTACGGCCGCGGTACTCAAGATATGAAAAGCGGAGTTGCTGCATTTGTACAAGCTGTAAGTGAAACAAAAGAGTTTAACGGGACTCTATCGCTTTTACTAACAAGTGATGAAGAGGGTGAAGCTACATATGGAACTATCAAAGTTCTTGAATATCTTAAAGAGATAGATTTTCTGCCTAATTCTGTAGTAGTAGCAGAACCAACTTGTGAAGATGAATTTGGAGATGCGATCAAAGTTGGACGCCGCGGTTCTATAAACGGATACATTACACTAAAAGGTAAGCAGGGTCATGCGGCATATCCTGAAAAAGCTATTAATCCTATTCATAACATAGCTTCTGTACTACATAATTTAGCAGGTGTAAACATTGATGAGGGTGATGAGTTCTTCAGCCCCTCAAAGTTTGTAGTAACAGACATAAGAAGCGGTATGCAGGTTACAAATGTAACTCCTAATGAGCTTAAAATGATGTTTAATGTACGCAACACTACACTCACTACTCAAAAAGAGGTTCGTGAATTTGTAGATGCACAGCTTAAAGAATTTGATTATGAACTAAAGCTGACACAAGGCTCATACCCTTTTTGTACAGATACAGATACAAAGATTGTAAAAAATATAGGTAATGCTATTAAAGAAGTAACTGGAATTAATCCTAAACACTCAACTGCAGGCGGAACAAGTGATGCCCGCTTTGTCGCTCAGTTTGGCGTAGATGTTATAGAGTTTGGGGTAAAAAATGATACTATACACGCAGTAAATGAAAGAACCTCGGCTAAAGAAGTTGAAGGTTTATACAGAGTGTTTAAAAAACTTATAGAGAATTGGGAGTAAGATGAAAAATATATTAATAGTTTTGTTGTTTGTAAGTTCACTTTTTGCTGAACAGATTGGCGACTTAAATTTTTCAAATGACTATAAAAAGATTATGGCTCAGGCAAAAAAGGAAAACAGGCGTGTATATATGCTTATAACTAGCAGTTCTTGCGGTTGGTGTAGAAAGTTTGAAAATGAAACTCTTACTGACTGGACAGTAGCTGAAAAACTTGAAGACTATCTTCTTTTACATTTAGACAGAGATAAAGATTACCTGCCTTCAACGTATAAATCAAAAAGAGTACCTAGACATTATATATTAACACCTGATGCTCAAGTGATCTATACATTTTTAGGTTATTGGAATGTAGAAGATTTTACTTCTTATTTAAATGATGTAGATTGGCAATATATTGATAAAAAGAAAAAAGGATTAATAAAATGATGAAATTAACTCAAACAGAGAAAGCACCATCAGCAATAGGACCATACTCTCAAGCAGTAGTTGTAAATGGTATGGTATATACTTCAGGTCAAATAGCATTATTACCAGATGGTAGTGAAGATCTTTTAAAAGACGGAGTTGCTCCACAAACAAAACAGGTTTTAGAAAATTTAAAAGCTGTTTTAGAAGCTTCAGGCAGTTCAATGGATAAGGTAATTAAGACTACTATATTTTTATCATGTATGGATGATTTTACAACTGTGAATGGTATGTATGCTGAAGCTTTTGGAGAACATAAGCCTGCTCGCTCAACCGTAGCTGTAAAAACTTTACCAAAAAATGCACTCGTAGAAATTGACGCAATTGCAATAGTGTAATTTTTATAAAACCATAATCTCAATGTTTCAATTTTGTAACATAGTATAAACATAAGTTATATTAAAGTTTTATTGTCTTAAAATCACTTTAAAGATTATTCTAGTTTAGGATAGTTAAAAAATCTGAAAGGGTGGATTATGGTTGAAAGAAGAGAAGCTTTAGCAAAAATGTTTACAGCTAAGGGATCTAAAGTTAATACTAACCGTGGGGCTGAGTATTATGATTCTTTATTTGATACAATGACTAAAAGACTTAATGAACTTGAACAAACTGAGGTTGCTACTAAAAATTCAATAGCGAATGTTTTAGAAGCAGAGGGTCTTACTAGAAGAGATTTTATGAAATGGGCAAGTGCTACCTGTGCAGCATTAATGCTTCCTTCTAACTTTACTCCACTTGTAGCAAAAGCAGCGGAACTTATGAACCGTGTTCCTGTTATTTGGCTTGAACTTCAAGATTGTGCCGGAAACTCCGAAGCAATTCTAAGAAGTGATGCACCTACTATCGATGAACTTATCCTAGAAGTAATTTCACTAGAATTTAACGAAACAATTATGGTTGCAGCCGGTCATCAGGCTGAAGAGCATTTAGAAGAAGCTATGAAAACATTTAAGGGTAGATACTTATGTGTTGTTGAAGGTTCTATTCCTGTAGGTCCAGGACGTGAGTGGTGTACAATTGGAGCTAAAGGTGAAACTTTTGAAGAACATTTAAAACATGTGTCTCATAATGCTGCTGCATTAGTTGCAGTTGGTACTTGTGCTACATTCGGTGGTGTTCCGGCAGCTGCTCCAAACCCAACTGGTGCTGTTGGTGTTCAAGATGTAATTACAGGTAAACCTGTAATTAATATCCCTGCATGTCCTGCAAACCCTGCAAACATTACTGGTACTATCTTACACTTTGTATTAACTGGTCAAATTCCTGAACTTGATCATCTAAACCGTCCAAAATTTGCATTTGGATACAGAATTCATGATAACTGTGAAAGACGTGCTCACTTTGATGCAGGTGAATTTGTTGAAGAGTGGGGTGATATAGGTGCTCAAAACAATTTCTGTTTATATAAAATGGGATGTAAAGGTCCTATGACGTTTAACAACTGTTCTATAGTTAGATACAACGAGGGTGTTAACTGGCCGATTGGTGCAGGGCATGGTTGTATCGGATGTTCTGAGCCTCAGTTCTGGGATAAATATGCATATGAGCGTCCAATGGCAGATGCAAATATCAAAGCACCAACTGGTGGAGTTGAAAAAACAGTAGATGAATTTGGTCTTGGTTTATTAACAGCAGCAGGTGTTGGTATAGGTATTCATGCAGTTGCTAGTGCAGTTGGTGGTAAAAAAGAAGAATGTAAAGAAGGAGCTGAGTAATGTCAAAACAACATATAATAGTTGATCCTATTACTAGGATTGAAGGACACTTAAGAGTTGAAGCTGTAATTGATGAGAACAATATTATTACAGATGCATACGCATCTTCTACAATGTTTAGAGGGATTGAGACAATTTTAAAAGGTCGTGATCCACGTGACGCTGGTCTTTTAGCTATGCGTATTTGTGGTGTTTGTACAGGTACACACTATCAAAGAAGTATAGAAGCCGTTGAAGATGCTTTTGATATTACTATTCCTAAAAATGCTAGACTTGTAAGAAACCTGATCCAGGGTGCTCTTTATATCCATGACCACGTTGTACACTTTTATCACCTTCATGGTCTTGACTGGGTTGATTTAGTTGATGCACTAAAAGGTGACCCTAAAAAAGCACAAGAAGAGTCTTTTAAATGGTGTAAAACTCCATACGGTGTTAGTGAATCAGACCTAATTCAAGTAAAAGAGCGTTTAACTAAGTTTGTAAAACAAGGTCGTTTAGGGATTTTCTCAAACGCATATTGGGGAAGCAAAGCTTATAAACTAACACCTGAGCAAAACCTTATTGCAACTGCTCACTACCTTCAGGCACTTGATCTTCAACGTGATGCTGCAAAACTTATGGCGATTTTCGGTGGTAAGATGCCTCACCCACAGTCACTTGTAGTTGGTGGTGTAACTTGTGTTCAAGATATTCAAAACCCTGCTCGTATAGCTCAGTTTAAAACTCTTCTTAAAAAGTTTACACACTTTATTAAAACTGCATATCTACCAGATTTAGCAATGGCTGGTGTTAAGTATGTTGATGAAGCACTTGATGGTACAGGAGCTGGACTTAAAAACTTTATGACTTACGGTGACTTTAGACTTGATGATACAGGTTTTTACAATTCTAAGTTACTATTTCCTGCAGGTGTAGTTTTAAACGGTGATTTAAGTACACTTCACCCGTTTGACCAAAGTAAAGTTGCAGAAGATGTAACTCACTCTTGGTATACAGGTGATAAGCCTCTACACCCTTATGATGGTGAAACTAATCCTAACTATACTGGTTTAGAGAAAAAAGCTGATGGTTTTGCATATATAAAACCTGATGAAAAATACTCTTGGATCAAGTCTCCAATCTACGATGACAACCGTGTTGAGGTTGGACCATTAGCACGTATGGTTGTCGGTGTAGCTGCAGGTGATGAGCGTATTACTAAATACGTTACTAACTTCTTAGCACTTTTAGGTGATAAACTAGGACTTGGTAAACCAGCTCCTACTGCTGCTCTTTTCTCTACCGTAGGGCGTACAGCTGCTCGTGCTATTGAGACTGAGCTTATGGCTGATGTTATGATTGAATGGGTAGATGAATTAGCTGCAAATGTTGCTTCAGGTGATTTAAGTACTTGGACAGAGTTTGATTTTGACAAAGTAAGTAAAGATGCTAAAGGTCACGGTTTAGCTGAGGCTCCACGTGGAGGTCTTGGTCACTGGGTGAAAATCAAAGATGGTAAGATTGAGAACTATCAAGCGGTAGTTCCTTCAACTTGGAATGCGGCACCAAGAGATCATAAAAACAGAATGGGTGCATATGAAGCAGCACTAATCGGTACTAAAGTTGCAGATGTAAATCAACCGATTGAGATTTTAAAAACTGTACACAGTTTTGATCCATGTATAGCATGTGCAGTTCATATAGTAGATACAAAAGGTAAAGAGCTTAGCAAGTTCAAAGTAAATACAAGCTGTTCTATTTAAGGGGTCAGTTATGAGTTATAAAAGAATAAGACGTATGACGATATGGATGCGTTGGAACCATTGGCTAAATGTTTTTTGTATGATTGCAGCAATTGCAACGGGGCTATACATAGCTCATCCTTACTATCAAACATTTATAGCTGATCCTGCGGTAGACAAGTATGTTATGGCTTGGAACAGATGGGGTCACCTTATGGTGGCTATCATATTTGATGTTAGTAGTATAGTGATTGCGTATCTTTATTATTTTTCAAGATTTGATAAAGCATATAAAAAAGTTATACCAAACCAGCAAAATATAAAAGAGTTTTTTGAAGTTTTTAAGAATTTAATTACATTAAATCGTACTAAAAACTTTAGTTCAGAACATGCAGACAGTTATAACTCTGTGTTCTTTTTAATATTCCATCTATTGTTAATTTGGATGTTACTTACAGGACTGCAGTTATATGTACATGGATTAGCGCATGGACAAAGTTCTATTGGTACTTGGTGGCCGTGGTTACTACACTTTGCTACTGACTGGACAGTTGTTGTAACTGGCGGTACATATATGGATGTGAGAATATCTCACCACCAAACGATGTATTTATTAATCGGTTGGGTTATGTTTCATGTGTACTATCAAATATGGCGTACAATGTTCTGGCAAGAGGGTGATATTAATATCGTAGTTGGCGGAAGTAAGTTTGTGAAAGAAGACAAATAATGAGAGTTGCCATTGTAGGTGCCGGTACAATCATCTTTAAAGATGAAGGTGTCGGTGTTTATGCTCAAAAATATATTGATAATAATTATGAGTTTGAAAGCGATGTAACTCTAGTTGATGGCGGAGTTCTAGGATTTCAGCTTATGACATATTATCAAGACTATGATAAAGTCTTGATTCTTGACACTATTACCATGGAAGATGAAGTAGGTTCTATATACAATCTTCCCGCAAATGAGATGCTTGGTCTTGGAAGTTACAAACAAACAGCCCATGAGGTTGAGATCGTTGAGATGCTTGAGATCTGTTCAGTTCTTGAAAAGATGGCAGAAGTTAATATTATAGGTATTATTCCAGAAGACATAATAAGTGTTCATATAGGTTTGAGTGATAAAATGAAAGAGAAGTTTTTTCAGTTTGTAGATGCAGCTATGGCAGAACTAGATCGAGCAGGAATAAAATACAAAAGAAAAGATGAAGAGTATCCTTTAGAAGATATCATATTATCTTATTCAAATCCGCAAAGTGAGTACAAAAATGGCCATCAAGCAAACTATCAATTATAACTCAGATTCTGAGTATTTTGCAGGTTTTTTACAACATATTATAGATATAAGTGAACTTGACGCATATGTTAGTATTGGAAAGAATAATCTGACACTAATGTTGGATGATTCAGATTTAGAAGCACTTGAGAGATTTTCTCAAAATACCCAAAAGTATTTACCTCATTCAATATTTTTAGGTGATATAGATACTCAAAGTGTAGATGATATAGTTCAAAAAAAAACATTAAAATCTAAAAGCTACAAAATATCGCTGTGTCCACAGTGCTTGAATAATCTTACTAATCCTTCAAGCCAGTCCTATTTGGATGATTCTATAGTTTGTGATCATTATTCCAATGAAGATACTCTAAAAATAGAAGACAATCATACATATTCAGCTAACTACAGTGAAGGCGATGCGGTTTTAGTAGTAGACAGTTCAAAAATAAATAAACTTTTTTTAGTAACAGAAGATGAGATAAAAGCACTTCTATCTATTGAAAAACCTACAATAAAAGTAACTATTAAAGATGAAGAGTTAAAAAATATAACTGGTAAAAACTTTATAAACATAAAATCTCCAAGTAGTATGAAAGCTACATTAAGCGCTTTAAATGCAAAAGAGAGTGGGTTAGAATATCTATTTTTCAAAGAAGAAGAAAGTTTTAAAGTAAGTACTATTCAAAATCAAATTCTAATTATAAAAGATACTCTAAACATATCTAATATATTAGACGAACTACATCAAGACAGAGTTAAAAACAGGTTCCTAAACATAGCAAAAGAAGCAGGTATAAGTAGAGCTATAGGCGTTAACCTAAGTGTAGATAACGGTATTACATTTTTAGCTACAGATAAAGGTGAGACATCAACTGTTTTAAGACTTGGTTTTTTTATACTTGGAGATGTATTAAAGAGTATGAAAAATGATGCTAAGAAGCAAAAACTTTTAGAAAACTTTCAAAAAGCATATCCTGATATTATAAAAGAGTTTGAAGAAAATCCAGAGTATACGCTTTTTGAATCTCTCTCGGTTATACTGCAACTAAATGGTAGAAGTTATCAGAGTGTGAGTGATAAGTCCTTAGAGTTTCATGGAAACGGCGGACTTACAATAGATACCTTTTTTAAAGAAGACGGATTTGATTATATGTCATTTTTAGGTTCTGTTATGAGTTTTAAATTAGCTGGTGCTGAGGATCATTATATTGCATATTCTATATTTGAAGCACTTGGTGATATGAGTATCTCTGTAATGAATCAGTTAAAAGACAAACACAAAATAAGTAACTTTATTATGATGGGTAGTATGTTTGAGAACTCAGTATTACATAGTCGTATAATGTCAAAATTTTCACAATCTAATCCATACTTCTCTAAGGCTTTTGCTTTAGATGATTAGAAAAAGGTATTTTATAGAGGGTGTGATCCAAGGTGTTGGATTTCGACCTTTTGTATATAAAATAGCTGTATCCTTAGGACTTGCAGGTTTTGTCAAAAACACTCCTAAAGGGGTTGAGATTGAACTTCAAGGCTGTATAGAAACTATTAAGGAATTTGATAAAATATTTTTAGAAAATTTTCCACCTCTAGCCCATGTAGATAAGATAGAATCTTTACATATAAAAACTATACAAAATAATAAAGAATTTGAAATTATTCAAAGTGAAAATAACGAGCAAATAACAACACTTATTTCTCCTGATATAGCTGTATGTGATGATTGTTTAGATGATCTTAAACATGGTAGATTTAGAGATTATTTTGCTACAAATTGTACAAACTGCGGACCTAGATACTCCATAATAAATACACTTCCATATGATAGACAAAATACATCAATGAGTGAATTTAAAATGTGTGATGAGTGTGAAAAAGATTACAACGATCCTTTAAATAGACGCTATCATGCACAACCAATTTCATGTAAAAATTGCGGTCCACAACTTAGTGAAACAATAGAAGATACAATCAAGCATATAAAAGCCGGAAATATCATAGCTATTAAAGGTATAGGCGGTTTTCATATAGTTTGTGATGCAAGTAATTTTGAGGCTGTAAGTAAACTTCGTCAATTTAAGAATCGTCCTTCAAAACCTTTTGCCATTATGTGTAAAGATTTAGAGCAAATTGAAAGTTTAGCTTTTGTAAGTAATAAGGAAAGAGAACTGTTAGAGTCTAACAAGAGACCAATTATAGTTTTAAACAAAAAGAAAAATACACTGGTATCTGAGAGTATAGCTCCAAATATAGACAGAATAGGATGTATGTTGCCTTATACACCTTTGCATTATGTATTATTTGAACATCTAGACTCTCCAATAGTAGCTACAAGTGCAAATCTTGGAGGAGAACCCATAATCACTACAAAGGAGATTATAGAAGAGAAACTCCCATTTATAGATTTTATATTGGATTTCAACAGGGAAATTGTAAATGCTGTAGATGATTCTGTTATTCAAGTTGTAGATGATTATGAGCAAATTTTAAGGCTTGCTCGCTCTTACGCACCAAAAGTTATAAAATTACCATTCAAAGTAAATAAAAAGATTTTGGCAGTAGGGGCAAATCAAAAAAGTACGATATCGATTTGTTTTGATGATACTATTATTGTATCTGCACATATTGGAGATTTAGACTCTTTAATGAGTTTAGAATATTTCAATAGAACAATAGAAACATTTAAGCGTTTTTACGATTTTAAACCTGATATTATAATTCATGATAAACACCCGTCTTATGAGAGTACAAAATGGGCTAAACAGCAAGGTATAGAGCTTGTTGAAGCATCCCATCATCTATCACATATATATGCTGCAAAGGCAGAGTTTGGATTAGATGAAGAGTATTTAGGATTTAGTTTTGACGGAACAGGTTTTGGAGACGACAGAAACCTTTGGGGTGGGGAGATTTTTGTAGGTGATCTGAGAAAGTATTATTTTAAACCGATAAAACTTTTAGGCGGTGAAAAAGCTGTTAAAGAACCTAGACGCATCGCATTGAGTTTGCTTTTCCAGAAGTATGATTTGGATGAAGTTCTAGAATTAGATTTAGCATGTGTTAAAGAATTTTCGTCATCAAATATTAAAATGCTTCATCAAAGTTATGTAAAAAATTTAAATGCACCGACTAGTTCATCTGTAGGAAGGTTGTTTGACGGGCTCGCTTCTTTGGCTGATCTGATTCAAGTTCAGTCATATGAGGGTGAAGCAGGACTTATATGTGAGATGAATTATGATCAAAATGTAGATGAAAGTTTTAAATACAATATAGATGATAATGGTGCAATTGAGATTGAGTATGATTTTTTTGATGAAAATCTCGTTTCAAAATTTATAAATACACTTGTAAAAATTGTGATAGATATATCTAAAAAAGAAAAATTAGATGTAATATTAAGCGGTGGAGTATTTCAAAATAAAACATTATTAGAACTAATAATTAAGGGGCTTAAAAAAGAAAAAATAAAATATTATTATCAACAAGATACACCTATCAATGATGGAGGTATATCACTAGGACAAATATATTATTATATTTTAAAGTTAATTTAATTATAATTTACAAAAATTAATAAGGATAGTTGTTTGAAAATATATATTGTTATATGTTTATTTATCACAAACTTATTAATTGCACAAGATATAGACGTTCTTCTTCAAGAATATGAAACTACTACGAAAAAATCTCTAAATACAGTTGATGAAAAGCTTGGAAACGTAACCATATATTCCCAAAAAGAGATTCAATTTATGCAATATACGACTTTAAGCGATCTGCTTAAAGAGATCCCTATTAGTAATCTAAATAAAAATAGATTCGGTGTATCGAACTTGTCACTACCGGGAAGTAAAACAGATGTAAGCGGTTTTTTCAGAATATTTATAAATGGACATGAATTAAGTTCAAACTATACAATGAGTCCATCTGCTCCATGGATGGAGTTTCCTATGGATATTGTAGATTATGTGGAGATTTATAGAGGAAACAGCTCTTTTTCTTTAGGTAGCGGAAACGGTATATTTTTTATAAGGATTTATACTAAAAAAGGTTCAAAAGAAAATTCTTCCAAGCTCTTTGCACATGTTACAGATAAAGGATCTAATGCAGAGGCTGTAGCTCATTCAGATATTTTAGAAAATGGCTGGTCATACTTAGCCTATGCTAGTAATGTAAAGGTAAACGATGATAGAAATTACAATTTTAAAAAATTTAAAAACGATTCAGATTCCAAATATCTTTATGTAAATTTAGAGAAAGAAAGTACAGCATTAAATATAGGATACGGATATGTTGATAAAGATAATTTTGCAGGTATGTCTTTAGATGCAAATCCTGATGATGCAAAGTATCTATCTGAAGATATGTTTGTAGATTTTTCAAGTTCTTTTTTAGATGATAATTCACTAAAGTTAAATCTATCATATGATTTAAACAGGCTAAATTACGATGAACTTAACAATGAAGGTTTAGCATTAATACCTGTAATTGACTTTGCCAATGCAGGTTTAACAATACCAAAAGAGTATCATAGTGATATTAAAGTGAATAAAAGCAGTGCTTTAGTTTCAAAGAGTTTTTCTACACAAAACAATAATCTTCTTATTGGATTAAATACACAATACAAAAAATATAGTCTAGATAACAGTTATAGTGTAAACTTTTTAAACAACATAAATTATATAGATAAATTATCAAATTTCAAATCTGAGAAAAGATACAGTGCATTTCTGCAGGACGATTATAGAATAGCTGATAATTTTTTAGTTGTGTTAAATTTAAAACGTGATAAATATGATAGAGATAGTAATTTAGTAAAATTAAAAAATGAACACTATAGAGTTGGCGCTATATATACTGCAAATGATAATATAGGTTTTAAAACTTTTTATACAAAAACAAGTATTATGCCTTCTTTTTATAATGTGGATTTTTCAAGTAAATCTGCGCCTGAATTAAAAAATCAAAAATATAAGTATTACTATATTGAAAGTGTGTATGCAGATGATGACCTAAGGTTAAGTGTACTTTTTAACAATATAAAAATAGAAGACTTTATATATTATACCCCTATCGGTTTTATAAATGTAAACCATACAATAGAAGTAGATAACTGGGTTTTTGATCTAAAATATGATTTTTTTGACAAACACACACTGCATCTTAATTATTTTACAACTAATCTTACTGAGCACCTTAATAATTCAAATAAAGGTGGTTTTGTAAAAGTTACAGGTGAATATGATAAATTTGAGTATTTTTCATCGTTAATTTATAGAAACTCTTACGAATACTACAATGAATATGTGGATGGTAGTTATAACTTAAATGTCGGAGTAACTTATAAGGTTACTAAAGATATTTCTGTAAGTGTAAAAGCTGAAAACATTTTGGATGATTCTACAAAGTCTTTATATAAAGAAGGTATTAATGCTGATGCTAGCATAGGTAACTTTACTCTAGAAGACAATGAACCAGAGATAACTCTTAGCACAGAGTGGGTATTTTGATGAAGATACTTATATCGCTTCTAATGCTTTGTTCACTAATGTATTCTAAACAGAATGTATTTATGCTGGATAAATACGATAAAGAAGTAGAATTAGAAGCCAAAATAGTGTCAAAAATAGCTAGTGATTCGCTAGGTGAAAAACCAAATATTTACATACCTGACATATCTGCAAAAGAGAAAGCGATCTATTCTAAATACTGTAATGTAAGCAATAACTGTAAAAGTGCAAATTTTATTTTCGATAAAAAAGGTTTAGATGGAAATGATTGTGGTTTAAAGCAAAAAGTTTATTTTACGAATAATTATAAGAAACTTGTATCAAATTCTAGGTATATCGGTGCATTTTTTTGGAATAAAAGCAGACCTAATATAGTATTTGTAAAACGTAGATTAAAACAAAACGGTGTTAATCTGTCTAACGAATACAATCAGTATATAGAAGATTTCAATGATTAAAAATATATTAAAACACAGATTCTTTTTAAGCATATTTGGCTCTGTTATAGTATTTTCTTTAGTATTTTTACTAATACTTATTTTTAGATATGAAGAAAATATAGAAGAAGATATTTTTAAAATATCGACTACCGATATCTTTCAAATAACTCAGCATAAAGCATCATACATAAAAACTATTTTAGGTTCTAGCCAGAGCTATATAGATGAAGTGAAATCTGATTCTGCTCTTAGAAAACAACTTGAAGAAAATGTAAAAAATCTTTTAACGGACAATATAAAATATGCATATATACTATACAAAGATAAAAACGATGTTTTCAGATTTTTGATAGACGGTTCAGAGGATGATGAAAAATCTTTTTTAGGTCAAAAATTCGATATTGCAAATAACGGTTGGTTTGATGTATATACAACAAAAGAGCCTGTGGTTATAAAACATAATATTTTGCAAAAATTATCTATAAGCTACTTAGTACCGATTATAAATAAACAAAACGTTGAACTTATATTAGCCATAGATTTTTCCGTAGATAAGATATCAGACATTAACAATATAATAGTTATGATGAAAACAGCTGTAGTTTTAATTCTTCTGATAATTTTTCTGAGTTTACTTACTTTAGTTTTTCAGTTATTTAGATATAAGCATATGAAAAAATCATCTTTTACCGACAGGCTGACAAATATTTATAATAGAAACTATTTACACGAGATAGAAAATAGCTTAGAACTTTCAGAATATATTTTATTAGTACTCGATATCGATCATTTTAAAGGTATAAATGATAAGTACGGACATGATGCAGGAGATAAGATTTTAAAAGAGTTAGGTCTGATTTTTACTAATATATTACGTTTAGATGATGATTTGGCAATACGTTACGGTGGTGAAGAGTTTGTACTTTTAATAAAAACTAAATCTGAAAATTCAGAAATTGCCATTCGTATAGTTGAACGTATTTTTGAAACGATTCAAAATCATAAGTTCTATATAGATGAAGAAGAATATATACAAGTTACGACATCTATCGGTGTAAATAAAAGACCTGATGAGCAAGAAAGTTTTGCAGATGCTTTTAAGGTTGCCGATCTGGCTTTATATGAAGCAAAAAATAGCGGTAGAGACAAAATAATATATTCACTTTAAACTCATTTTTAATATAAAGTTATAAAATGTAAAAGATTGTTTATTTAAAGGATCCGCATTATGGAAACATATGGTTTGGCTATTATATTTTGGTACGGAATTCTACATGCCTTTGGGCCTGATCATTTAACAGCTATAGCTGATTTCTCAATCGGTAAATCAAAGAAAAAAACAATGACCGTAACTACGCTTTTCGCTATAGGGCATGGGCTTACACTCTTTTTATTTGCAAAAATACTTCAAACATATAATATTAGTGATGCAGTTCTTGGATATGGAGATACAATCTCCTCTATTGTAATATTAAGTATGGGTGTATATCTTATCTATATGGTATTTGCGGATAAGATACATTTGAAAAAACACGTGCACGACAATAAAGAGCATATTCACATATGGTTTGGACATAAACATAAGCACGATTCAAAAGACAGTGCAAGTGCATTTAGTATTGGGATTCTTATGGGTATTGGCGGAGTCCGCGGAATGCTTATTACTTTAGGTGTCGTTGAGAGCCAAAATGTAGACTTTATGTTAGTTGGAGCTTTTACTTTAGGTGTAATGGTTATTTTTGTAGGATTTGGTGGTATTATTCTTTATATAAATAAGAACTTACTAAATTCAAAACAAAATATAAGAAGAGTATTTGCAACCGCAGGAGTTATATCCTTAGTGGTTGGTTCAAACATGATTTTAAGTTAGCGTGAACATTATGGAACTTTTAATTTTTCTACCTTTATTGCTGGCACTTATAGTCCCGGTATCGGGAATTAAAATTAGAAACCTGATTGTCATATCTTTTGTTGTTCTTTTATCTTTGTTTTCTATATCCACTTTTTTAGACGATCGTCTGTATTCTCTGACTTTATCACATGATATACATACTTTTTTATGTGTTGCAGATATTGTTTTACTAGTATATTTTTTAGCTCAGGGTATTAAATATAGAAGTAAATTAGTATATGCATTGGCTTTTGTTCAACTTATTTTATATCTTGGTATTATATACTTGGCACCTTCTATGCATGGTATAGATCTGTTAAGTGATGAACTCTCACGTGTTATGTACCTTGTTATAAATGTAGTCGGCGGAGCTATTATAATATACGCTCTTGAATATATTGAAGCGGAAAATTTTTCACGTTTGAAAAAGAACTCGTTTATAGCACTTTTACTCTTCTTTTTAGGTGTTATGAATGCCATTGTAAGTACAAACAATATAGAGATCTTCTTCTTATTATTTGAATTAACTACACTTTGTTCATATCTTTTAATCCGTTATCGCGGTGATGATATAGCAGTTAAAAACTCTTTAAAAGCTTTATGGATGAACCAAGTCGGAGGTGTAGCAATACTTCTGGCTTTAGTATTCTCAATAAGCACATACAATACTGTCTATTTTTCTGAACTTTTAAAAGTAGTAGATGATAGCTTTTTAATACCAATAATTTTTTTAGTTATAGCTGCTTATGTAAAAGGTGCGGCATTTCCGTTTCAAAACTGGTTGCTTGGGGCTATGGTGGCTCCAACACCAGTGAGTGCTATACTGCATAGTGCTACTATGGTGAAAATAGCTCCTTTTATCGTATTGAAATTATCGACTGCTTTTAGTCCAAGTTTAAGTGTTATGGTGTCTATATTTGCAAGTTTTGTTTTTGTAGGTGCATCTATAATGGCACTAAATCGTGATTTTTTTAAAGAGATTTTGGGTTTATCAACAATAGCTCTATTATCTCTTATGATGGCACTTGCTTCTCTACCAAGTGAAGAAGCTAGATACACAGCTATACTTCTTTTAGTTTTTCATGCTATATCAAAAGCACTTCTATTTTTACAGGCTGGAATTTTAGAAAAAGTTTATCATCTAAAATATATAAGCGATATAGACAACCTGGTTGACCATGCCCCTAGAACGGTATTTTTTATTATTATAGGTTTCGCTTCACTAACACTTCCTCCTTTTGGTGCATTTATAGGAAAATTTTTAGGTATTGAAGCTATAACTCAAGCCATCTCACAAAACCCTCTTTATATATTTACTCTTTTGGGACTTATTGTTGGTAGTGTATTTTTAGTAATTTTATATTTTAAAATTATTACGAAGCTTTTAACTAAAGAGCCGTTTAAAAATATTCTAAAAGAAAAATTAGCTTTTAAATACAAACTAGGCTCAAATATATTATTTATATCACTATTTATAGGTATATTTTTAGTTAGTGCCCTTAATGTAGTTGAGGTATTGATACCTGTGATTCTGATCTTCATAAGTCCGTTTTTACTTAAGTACTTTAGTTTTAAAAGTGCACCTAGGGTAAAAGAGTATAACTGCGGTGAAAAAGGTGATTTTGAAGTCGGTGTATATAATTATGCTCTAAGCTCAAATGTAATCCAAAAAATGATGTATATATCTATTTTTATGATTGTTCTGCATCTGGCAATAGGGGGGGGTATATTAAAATGATCGAATATATTTTAATAGTTCTGGCTCCTGTATTTGGAGGAGTGCTTTACGGTTTTGAAAGAGTTGTACGCGCACGTATGCAAAACCGTCAAGGTCCACCTGTTCTGCAACCGTTTTACGACATGTATAAACTTATAGATAAAAATTCATCAATAGTGCATCCAATGCATATAGTGCTGGCAATACTTCACTTTATAACTTTGTGGGCTGTAGTGGCATTAATGATTTTAGGGTATAACTTTTTATATGTCATATTCTTACATCTTTTAGCTACTATATTTATAATTCTAGCAGGGTTTAGCGTTCGCTCAGTTTACTCACATGTAGGTTCTAACCGTGAACTTTTAGCTATGCTCGCATATGAGCCTATTTTTATACTCATAGCTACCGGGTTTTATATGATAAACGGCTCTTACGATATATCTTTAATTCGTCAAGAAGATACTCAGATATTATCTATGATACTTTTGTTTGCAGCATTCTTACTTACGGTGCCGCTTAAACTTAAAAAATCGCCTTTTGATGCTTGTGAAGCTCACCAAGAGATAGTGGGTGGTGTAGAGATAGAGTACAGTGGAATATATTTTGAATTTTTATATATGGCTAAATGGATTGAGTATGTTTTTGTATATATGATCCTTTTACTTTTTGCAGGAAACAATATACTCTTAGGTGTTTTCTTGGCTATTGCTGTTTTTTTAATTGTAAACTTAGTTGATAATTCAACTTCAAGGGTAAATATTGTACAAACTATAAAGATAATAATGGGTATTGGATTAACACTTTCGTGTTTAAATATTCTAGGACTTAGTTATGTTTGATCTAAAAAAATACAGAAAAAAATCTCCTTGGATACTTCATTACAATGCAGGTAGCTGTAATGGATGTGATATCGAAATTCTTGCAGCACTATCACCAAAATACGACCTTGAGAGATTCGGGGTTATAAATACCGGAAATCCAAAACAATCAGATATATTTTTAGTAACCGGACCGGTTACTTATCGCTCGCGTGAGAGACTTGTAGAGCTCTACACTCAGATGCCCTCACCTAAAGTTGTTGTTGCAGTCGGATCTTGTACATGTACAGGTGGTGTTTTTCGTGAGATGTATAATGTAGAAGACGGCATAGACAGATATATACCGGTAGATGTTTACATACCAGGATGTGCTGTTACTCCAGAGCTGATCATAGACGGAGTTGTACAGGCTTTAGATATTTTAGAGAATAAAACTAAGGAGCTTGAAGATGCGAAAAAACTGTATAAAAAACCTACAGAAAAAGAGGGTGTATTAAACCTTAGAGATAGTGCATTAAAGGTTGGTGAAGATGAAGAAGATTGAAGTAACACTAAAAAATGTAGTCAATGTAATACGTGAGTTTTACAAGCCTGAGAAACATCACTTCTTAACATTAAACGGTCTTGCCATAGATGAAAAAACTACAGAGATTCAGTGGATCTTTTCAGAATATGGTAAACAAGACGAGATCATAGTGTTTTATGTGGATGTAACTGAAGATGATGTAATTCCATCAATAGTTGAGGTTATTCCTTCAGCCATTATATCTCAGCGTGAAATTGTAGATATGTTTGGTCTCAAAGTTGAAGATAGTGAGAGGGGATTATATCTTGATGAAGATTCTCTGCAAAAACCACTAAGTTTTGGATGTGCGTTATGAGTAAAAAAACTGTAAATATCCCTCTTGGTTCACAACATATTTCACTGCTAGAACCTATCCGTTTTAAGTTTACGTGTGAGAATGAAAAGATAATAGGTATTGACAGCGATGTAGGCTTTGTACATCGCGGGGTTGAAAAGGCGTGTGCAAGTAAGTTTAAATTTGATGCAATCGGCTATGTAGTAGCCAGAATATGCGGGCTTTGTGCAATAACACATTCACTCTCTTATACTATGGCTGTTGAGTCAATGTTAGAAGGTGAAGTTAGTAAAAGGGCACAATATTTAAGAGTGCTTATGGTTGAGCTTGATCGTTTACATTCACATATGTTGTGTCTATCTCATGTTAGTGAAAATGCAGGTTTTGAAGCAATGTTTATGCGTATAATGGGTGATCGTGAGCCAGTAATGGATCTGCAAGAAGCCCTCAGTGGAAATCGTGTGCAGTTTGATTATGTAAGTATCGGAGGAGTTAATCGCGATATAGAGAGCGATGTTGCAGTTAAAGTCAAAGAGACTCTCAAAGAACTGCGTTTAAAAGTAGAGGATTATATATCTGAATTTGAAAACAACTGGAGTTTATCACTAAGATACAAAGGGATTGGTGCACTAAGCCAAGAAGATGCATATAGGTTTAATACTATCGGTCCACTAGCACGTGCAACTGGGATAAAAACAGATGTAAGGGCTGAGAGCTCAATGCTGCCTTATGGTGATATAGGTTTTGAGATGGTAACAAAAGATGGCGGTGACATATATGCTAGAAACATGGTGCGTTTATATGAGATGTTAAATTCAATAAGCATGTGTGAAAATATTATAGATGCTATGCCTGAGGGTGAAATATTTACAAAACTAAAAGGTAAGCCTAGCGGTGAGATCGTAACTCGTCTTGAAGCCCCTCGCGGAGAATTGATGTATTATGTTAAAGGCAGTGGTAAGCCGATACTCGATAGAGTTAGAATAAAAACACCGACATTTTCATCAATACCAGCTTTTATGCACATATTTGAAGGTCAGGAATATGCAGACGCTCCGGCAATTCTTGCTTCTTTTGATCCGTGTATGTCGTGTACGGCTAAATAAAGGTATAATATGTTCGAGTCATTGAAAAAAGCATTTACAAATCTTTTTAAAAAACCTCAAACTATATCTTATCCTGTAAGTGAGATTAAAAAGCCAAAAAATTATCGTGGTTTAATTGAATACTCAGAGCCAGATTGTATCTATTGTTTAAAATGTGAAAAAGCTTGTCCACCAGGTGCAATACTTTTTGTTCCTACAGATAATCCAAGTGATAATGAGAAAAATAAAAAGTCTCAAAAATATGAGTACAATCCATGGCTTTGCATATATTGTGGAGAGTGTGTAAGAGCTTGCCCAAAACCGAGCGAGGCTCTTTGGCAAAGTGAAAATAAAGCAAACATAGCTACAAAGGAAGATAGAGTGAACGATAATTGGTTTGAAATAGAAAATTTGAAAAAAGGAAATAATTAATGTGTGCAGATTGTGGTTGTAGTATAACAGATTCGGGAGTAGCGGTAGCTCATACTCATGGTAGCAGTGAGGAGCATCAGCATGCTCATGCACATTTACATGATAACCCACAACTAAATGATAAAAAAACTATAGATGTTATTACAAAAATTTTAGATAAGAATGATCACGAGGCTTCTCATAACAGAGCCCATTTTGACAAAAACAATGTACTTAGTATAAATCTAATGAGCTCTCCGGGAAGTGGAAAAACAACACTTTTAGAGCATTTAGCAGATGTAGTTGATTTTAAATTCGGCGTAGTTGAAGGTGATCTGGAGACTAGTCGTGACGCAGATAGATTAAAAGCCAAAGGAATTGAAGCTCATCAAATTCAAACAGGTTCAGCTTGTCATTTGGATGCGTTTATGGTTCATAAAGCTCTTCACCATATGGATCTTGAAAAGATCGATGTGTGTTTTGTTGAAAATGTAGGAAACCTAGTATGTCCAGCTTCATACGATGTTGGAAGCCATCTAAATATTGTTTTAGTATCAGTACCTGAGGGTGAAGATAAAATTGCAAAATACCCTGTAATGTTTCGTAAGGCTGACTTGATTTTATTTACTAAAACAGATCTCCTTCCTTACTTTGAATACGATATTGAGAAAGAGAAAGAAGTAGCCAGAAAACTAAAACCAAATGTAGATATTTTAGAAGTTAGTACTAAAGATGAAGACTCACTTAAAAAAGTTGCATCTTGGATCAAGTTCAAAATGGAGATGAGATAATGTGTCTTTCAATTCCATCTAAAGTTGTTGAAATAGATAAAGAACAAAATGTTGCAACTGTAGATACTATGGGTATTAAACGTGATGCATCACTTGATCTTATGGAAGATGGCGATGTAAAAATAGGTGATTATGTACTGCTTCATATCGGTTTTATTATGAATAAAATAGATGAAGAGGACGCACTTGCATCTATAGATACCTATAAAGAGATAATAAGTCTTATGGATGAAGAGGAAAAACAAAAAGCTATACTTGAAGCTGATGAGTGTGAAAATAGGACTTTGTAATGGGATTAGAGCTAAAAAATCTATATGATGACTTTCGCAATGCAGATACAATAAAAGCTTATCAGAAGATCATCAACGAAGATGCAAAGGGGCTCACAAAACCTATAAACATTATGGAAGTTTGTGGTGGACATACCCACACGATTATGAAATATGGCATACCGCAGCTTTTACCTAATAACATAAATTTTATACACGGTCCTGGTTGTCCAGTTTGTATAATGCCAAAAGAGAGGATTGATCATGCATATATGCTCTCAATGGAAGAAGATGTAATACTTGTAACACTAGGTGATATGATCAAAGTTCCCGGAAGTAACGGCAGCCTTCAAGATGCTAGAAGTAAAGGGGCGGATGTAAGATTTGTATACTCTCCGATGGAGTGTTTAAAAATAGCAAGTGAAAATCAAGATAAAAAAATTATATTTTTTGCTATTGGTTTTGAAACTACGACACCAATGACTGCTGCTTTACTAGATGTTGTTGTAAAGAAGGGCATAAAAAACATATTTTTTCATATAAATCATGTAACTGTTCCTGAAGCTATGTCTCTTTTAATCTCGGATGAAAATTCCAAGATAGATGCTTTTTTAGGACCATCTCACGTAAGTGTAATAAGCGGTAGTAAAATATATGAAGAGTTTCCAAGAGATTATAATAAGCCTGTAGTAGTATCAGGTTTTGAACCAGTTGATGTTATGCAGTCTATAAGCATGATCGTTAAACAGTTTATAGAGAACAGATGTGAACTAGAGATAGAGTATAACAGGCTTGTAAGTCATGATGGGAATATAAAAGCGCAAAATCTAAATGAAAAATATTTTGAACAACGTTCACACTTTAGATGGCGAGGACTTGGAGATATTCCAAAATCTGCTTTAAAATTAAAGGATGAATATAAAGAGTATGATGCTGAGGTCATCTACAAAGAAATACTGCTTTCAGAGACAATAGATGATCATAAGCTTTGTATATGTGGTGATATTTTAAAAGGGCTTGCAAATCCTCCTGAATGTAGTATCTTTGGAACTGCATGTAAACCTTCAAGTCCGGTTGGAAGTTGTATGGTAAGTAGTGAAGGTGCCTGTGCGGCATATTATAAATATGGGAACCTAATATAGGCTAGTATTATGGATACTGTGTCTCTAAGAGATAAACTGAAAAAGTATAAAAAGTTTGTCAAAGAGTTTACGCTGCAAAATAAAAATGGCGTTGAAGATATACATAAGCTCAGATTAAAAAGCAGGGAACTATTTTCACTAATAGACCATGAAGATCCTTTTTTTAAACGTATTAAAAAAGTTATTAAACTTAGTAATAAAGTAAGGGATCTTGATGTGTTTTATGAAGAATATATTCAGTCACTACCAAAAAAACTAATTAAAAAACTTGATTTGAAAACTATTGAGAGATACAATAATTTAATAAGAGTAGAAAATATAGAGAAACTTCATACTTACTTGAAAATGTTTTTAGATATTCCAGAGAGTGTAAATTTCAAATATGAAGAAAAAGAGTTTGATAAGTCTAAAATAGATGATCTAGAATTCAATCCAAAAGAGTTGCATAAGTACAGGATCTATATAAAGAAAAGACTCTTTAAAGAGAAAAATAGCTATCCGCTAAATAAAAAGAAGATAAAGCTTTTAACCGATATAAAAGATATTTTAGGAAATATAAACGATAATAGTAACGGCTTTAAGAGGTTACAAACATATAATATAGATGAGAGTGTTTTAGAAGATATAGATATATATACAAAAAAGCAAAATGGTATACTTTTTGATAAGTTTAAAACTTTTAACAAGGAAGTAGAGTGATGAAGCGATTATATATCATAAGACATGCTAAATCATCTTGGAGTGATATGGGAATTGATGATTTTGACAGAGGTTTAAACAAACGCGGTCGTTTAGATGCACCTATGATGGCATTACGCCTTAAAGATAGAGGCGTTATACCTGATGTTATTTTATCAAGTAGTGCGAAGCGTGCTAAAAAAACTGCAAAGATTATTGCTGATGTAATAGGGTTTTCTAAAAAGGTAAAATTTGAAGATTCTTTATACGATGTACTGCCAAGCAAACTACACTCAAAAATAAAAAAAATAAAGAATAAGCATAACACTGCTTTTGTTATAGGTCATAATCCAGAATTAAATATGCTTGCATCAGATTATATAGGTTTTAATGAAAATATAGTTACATGTGGAATTTTAGAGATAGAGTTTGAGTGTGACAAGTGGGGCGAGATCGGTAGCGAGAATGCCAAGTTTGTCTCGTATGATTATCCTAAAAAAAGTTGATTTTGTGAAAAAGTTGATTTTGCTATTAGTTTTAATGTTTCAGGTTGTTTATGCAAACGATAACAATTCAACAATAACAGATACTTCAGAGTTTTCAAAAGAAGAAAAAGCAGTCATGTTAAACAGTGCCGTAGGCTTAGGTATTATTACGTGGGGTGTTCTTCATTGGGATTATAGTATAGATAACGATATGCACACTGAATCTGAGGGTTGGTTTCAACATGATACGGATGAGGGAGGTTCTGATAAGTTTGGGCATATGTATATAAGTTATGGACTTACACATCTGTTTTCATATTTTTATAAAGAGATCGGATATGAAGGTGATGATGTGCCTTTATACGGAGCGTTCTCATCTTTGTTTTTAACTGGACTAATGGAAGTAGGGGATTCTTTTAGTGATTATGGTTTCTCATATGAAGATATGACAGCAAACGTATTAGGGACTTTTTTAGGATATGTAACATACAAGTATCCTAGTATTGGCAGAAAAATAGACTATAGAACAGAATATAAAATAGACAAGAGTGAACTTAGCGGAGACTTTGTAACAGATTATGAAAATATGAAATATTTACTGGCATTTAAAGCAGACGGATTTGATATATTCGAAGATTATGAATATTTAAAATATTTAGAACTTTATGTTGGGTATTATTCAAGAGGTTATGCTAAGATCGGTGCTAAAAAAGAGAGAAATACATTTGTCGGTTTTGGAATTAACCTCTCAAAAGTATTTGATACAAAAATTTTCAAATATTATCAGGTTCCTGATATATATTTAAGAAACAGATAAGGTCAAAAAACAGATGCAGTATAGATATATAGGAAAAACAGGTTTAAGAGTAACGCCAATCTGTCTTGGAACTATGAGCTTTGGTTCATGGAGTGATGAGAAAGAATCTTACAAAATCATGGATAAAGCAGTAGATTTTGGTATAAATTTTTTCGATACGGCAGAACTTTATCCTATACCTCCAAAGGCAGAATATGCAGGTGAGACTGAACATATAATAGGAAAATGGTTAAAGGGTAAAAAAAGAGAAAATCTTATCATAGCTTCAAAAGTAGCAGGAGCTGCAAACGGATGGTTTGTCCCGCCTATTCGTAACGGTATGACTGCAATTGATTCTTTTCATATAAAAACTGCAATTGAAGGAAGTCTTAAACGTTTAGGAACTGATTATATAGATCTCTATCAGATGCACTGGCCCGATACCGTAGTACCAATTGAGGAGTCTTTAAAAGCTTTTGACGAGTTAGTTAAAGAGGGAAAAGTTAGATATCTTGGTACATCTAATGACACGGCATACGGTCTTACAAAAGCAAACGAGACTTCAAAAAGACTTGGGATTGCAAGATTTGAATCTATTCAAAACAATTTTTCTTTAAACAATCCTAGGTTTTTAGATGAGCTTGCAAATGTATGTAGAAAAGAAAATATATCACTTTTACCTTACTCTCCAATAGCAGGAGGAGTTTTAAGCGGTAAGTATAATGGCGAGTTTTTGCCAAGTGTAGCAAGGTTTTCTGATTATTTAAAAAGCAGTAATTCTCGCATAAAGGCTCAGGGTACGAGATTTGTGAATGAAAAAACATTAGCAGCTACAGCAAAATATATGGAGCTTGCAAAAAAACTTGAAATCTCGCCAGTAACTTTGGCTGTAGCTTACTCAAAACAGTTTGATTTTGTGGCATCTACTA
Organism: Sulfurimonas sp.; assembly: GCF_041583195.1. NCBI lineage: Bacteria > Pseudomonadati > Campylobacterota > Epsilonproteobacteria > Campylobacterales > Sulfurimonadaceae > Sulfurimonas > Sulfurimonas sp. The sequence goes on along the minus strand of NZ_JBFHGL010000002.1, from coordinate 288,434 downwards.
TAATAGGGGCTAGAACTGCTTCACAGTTGGACGAATCATTTGCAGCAATAGATATGCACTTAAGTGAAGAAACGATGAAAGAGATACAAGATATCCAAAGCGATATAATGTATCCGATGGGGTAAAGATGAACAAAACAATAACTTTAGCACAGGGAAATGGCGGAGTTGAGAACAATGAACTGATCTCAAAAGTTTTTTACAAGGCATTTAAAAATGAGATACTGGAAAAAAGTGAAGATGCTGCTGTTATACACGGCGGTGAACTTGCGTTCTCAACTGACAGTTTTACTGTAAGCCCTATTTTTTTTAACGGTGCTGATATAGGAAAATTAGCAGTATGCGGTACTTGTAACGATCTTGCTATGATGGGTGCTAAGCCTAAGTATTTAACTTGCAGCGTAATCATAGAAGAGGGTTTTGAGACAGAACAGCTAGAAACCATAGTTTCATCTATGAAAAAAGAGCTGGAATTAAACGGGGCTGTAGTTGTAAGCGGAGATACAAAGGTTATGCCAAAAGGCTCTGTAGATAAAATAATTATAAATACAACAGGTATAGGCGAGATCCAAACAAAAGGGATCAGTTCAAACAATATTTCTAGCGATGATGTAATTTTGGTAAGTCGTGACATAGGAGCGCATGGCGCTACAATTTTTATAGCACGTGAAGGTATTGAGATGGAGTCGTCTTTAAAAAGTGACTGCAAATCTCTTTATCCTCAAGTGCAGGCTTTAATAGATGCCGGTATTAAAATTACAGCTATGCGTGATGCTACACGCGGTGGAGTTGGAGCTGTTTTAAATGAGTGGGCAAAACAGTCAAACATATGTATAGAAGTAGAAGAAGATTCTATTCCCATCAGTGATGAGGTTAAGGGCGTATGTGAGATTCTTGGATTTGAAGCTACATCTTTGGCAAATGAGGGAACATTTGTTTTGGCAATTAAAAAAGATGATGCCGATAAAGCTTTAGAAGTATTAAAAAGTTTTAAAGATAATTCTATGGCGTCTAAGATTGCACAAGTTTCAGATGAGCATATTCAAAAAGTTATACTAAAGAGTTCGTGGGGTACAAAAAGATTTTTAGATACACCTACCGGTGAGCTTCTTCCAAGGATATGTTAGATGCATGAATATTCAATAGTACAGGCTTTATTAGATAGTTGCGAAGATTATGCGAAACAAAACGATGCTAATAAAGTTACAAAGGTAGTTGTAAAAATTGGTGTAATGAGTGGAGTTGAGCCGGATCTTTTAAAAACTGCATTTGATACTTTTAAGGAAGAGAGCATTTGTGCCCAGGCGGAGTTTGTCATGAACATACAAGCAATTAAAATAATCTGTAATGATTGTTCCAAAGAGAGTGAGCTGAAAAAACTTGAATATCTATGTCCTAGTTGTAAAAGTGATGATCTAAAAATCATTGACGGCGAAGATATGTATCTAATGCAACTTGAATTAGAATAGCTGATTAAATAAAACTTAAAGCTTATTTGGGTATAATTCCGAACTTTTTAAAATAGAATTATGAATTGACAAGGAATTGTAATGTACGCAATTATCAAAAATGGTGGTAAGCAATATAAGGTTGAAGAGGGCGATATCTTATTATTAGATAAAATGTCTTTAGAGCCAAAAGCTACTATCGAAATCGAAGAAGTTCTTGCAGTTAACGCTGGAGAGCTTAAAGTTGGAGCTCCATATGTAGATGGTGCTAAAGTTACTGCTGAGGTTATTAATGAAGGTCGTGATAAGAAAGTTGTAATTTTCAAAAAACGTCGTCGTAAAGACTCAAAAGTTAAAAGAGGTTTCAGAAGAGACTTCACTCGTGTTCGTATCACGAAAATTGCTGCGTAAGTCGCAAATAAAATAAAGGAGAAACAAAATGGCACATAAGAAAGGTCAAGGTAGTACACAGAATAATCGTGATTCAGCTGGTAGAAGACTTGGTGTTAAGAAATATGGTGGTGAGTCAGTAGTAGCTGGTAACATCATTATTCGTCAGCGTGGGACAAAAGTTCACCCAGGTAAAAATGTTGGTATGGGTAAAGATCATACTATTTTTGCTCTTGTTGATGGTGAAGTGAAATTTGAGCGTAAAGATAAAAAACGTCAACAAGTTTCAATCATTCCTGCTGCATAATTCTTCATACATTTAATATTTGGGTTTTTCCCAAATATTTTTCTTTCAATATTTAGAGTATAATCTCTTACACTATTTACTAAAAATTTTTCATATCAAGGATATACAATGTTTACTGACAGTGTCGAATTAAAAGTTTCATCAGGTAAAGGCGGCGCAGGGTGTGTATCGTTTCGTAGAGAAAAATTTGTATTAAATGGTGGTCCAAACGGAGGTGATGGCGGCAAAGGCGGCGACATCTACTTTAAATGTGACAATAACACACATACTCTTTCAGCTTTCCAACGCAAGATGCATATAAAAGCAGATAACGGTATGCCGGGTGAAGGTTCGAATATGACCGGTAAGTCTGGAAAGAAAAAAGTTATCATCGTTCCTCCAGGAACTCAGATCATCGATATGGAGACTGGTGAAGTTCTTTTTGATATGGTAAAAGACGGTCAGGAAGAGAAGTTTTTAGAAGGTGGAAAGGGTGGACTTGGAAACCCCCACTTTAAAAGCTCTACTAAACAACGTCCGACTTATGCACAGCCTGGTCAGAAGGGTGAAACAAGAGAGATAAAGCTTGATCTTAAACTGATCGCAGATGTAGGTTTGGTAGGTTTTCCAAATGTAGGAAAATCTACTTTGATCTCAACAGTATCAAATGCACGTCCAGAAATTGCTAACTACGAGTTTACAACTCTTACTCCAAAACTTGGTCAGGTAAACATAGGTGATTATGAATCTTTCATTATGGCTGACATTCCTGGAATAATTGGTGGGGCACATGAAGGTAAGGGTCTTGGAATTAAATTTTTAAGACATATTGAACGTACAAAAACTTTGCTTTTTATGATAGACCTAGCTTCATACAGGGATTTAAAAGAACAGATAGAAGTTCTTAAAGATGAAGTTGCATCTTTCTCCCAAAAACTTGGAGAGTCAAAATACGCTATTGCTCTTACTCGTACAGATATTATAAATCCTGAGGAGTTAAATGACTTGGTTCAGAGCTTTTTAGATATTATGGGTGTTAAAGCAAATACTAAGAGTGATTTTAACTTTGACGAAAATATTCCATATTACATTCAAGAAAGTGCAGATGAGACTTTAGGATTTGATAAAACTCTACCTTATTTCATAGCACCAATATCTTCTGCTACACATAAAAATATAGATGCACTTAAACACGCTTTATTTGATCTAGTTCAAAGTGACAGAAAGACTTATTAATGCGCGTAATCTTTATGGGGACACCCGATTATGCCCAAGCTATTTTAGATAAACTTCTTAATACTGAAAATATTGATGTAGTTGCTGTTTATACTCAGCCTGATAAACCTGTTGGGCGTAAAAAAATTTTAACTCCTCCTGTTGTAAAAACTTTGGCATTAAAGAATAATATAGATGTATATCAGCCAGATAGACTTCGTGATGAAGATGTAGTAACTGAGCTTTTAAAGATTAAATGTGACTATATAGTAGTAGCTGCATACGGTCAGATCTTACCAAAAGCCGTGTTAGATCATGCTCCCTGTATAAACCTTCATGCTTCAATACTCCCAGATTATCGCGGTGCAAGCCCTATTCAGCAGTCACTTTTAAATAATGATAATAAAACAGGTGTTACTGCAATGCTTATGGATGTAGGTTTAGACACAGGTGATATTATAAAGATAGAAGAATTCACAATTCCTAAAGATATGATAGTTGGTGAGCTTTTTGAAGCATTAACAACTGTTGCTGCTGAGCTTACTGTAGATGTATTAAAAAACTTTAATTCATATACACCTGTAAAACAAGATGACTCTTGTGCTACACATTGTACTAAGATTACAAAATCAAACGGTTTAGTAGAGTTTGATAATGCACGAGGTTTATATAATAAATATCGTGCGTATACACCATGGCCTGGAATATACTTAGATAGCGGACTTAAAATCAAAAATATATCGTTAGTTGATGAAGAAAAAGCTGGAGAGGCTGGAAAAATCTTATCTGTAAATAAAGACAGCATAGATGTCTCTTGTTCAGTTGGTATAATTCGAATTTACAAAGTTCAGCCACAGTCTAAAAAAGAGATGGATGTACTATCATATATAAACGGTAAAAGACTATCACTTGAAGATCACTTATCTTGATAGTGTTGATTCAACACAAACCTATTTAAAAAATCTTATAAAAAACTCATCTATAGAACTTCCACATGCCGTAAGTGCGGATCTGCAAACTGATGGACTTGGAAGTCGTAATAATTCATGGATCGGGTATAAAGGTAATCTTTTTTTATCTTTTGCTATAAAGTTAAAAGATTTGCCCAAAGATTTAAAATTAGAGTCCGCATCTATCTATTTTGCATATATTTTAAAAGAAACTCTAGAAAAAGAGAAATCTAATGTTTGGTTAAAATGGCCAAATGATTTTTATGTAGGTGATGAAAAAATAGGCGGTATGATTACTAATATTGTATCAGATATTCTTATTTGTGGAGTTGGAATTAACTTAGTAAAATCACCAACAAATTTTAATACGTTAGATATAGATATTTCTAAAAGTACACTACTAAATAAATATTTTAAAAATATTGAAAATTTTTCATCATGGAAGCAAATTTTTAGAAAATATAAGTTAGAATTTTATCGTAATCAAAACTTTTTTACACACAATGAGAATGATAAGATTTCGTTATCTAAAGCAGAACTTCTAGATGATGGGTCTATAGAAATAGACGGAGAAAGGATATATAGTCTAAGATGAGCGAAGTAATAGTAATAGCCAATCAAAAGGGTGGTGTAGGTAAAACAACTACTGCCGTGAACCTTGCTGCCTCACTTGCTGTTGCAGAAAAAAAAGTTCTCTTAATAGACTCAGATCCTCAAGCAAATGCAACTACATCTTTAGGGTTTCATAGAAATGATTATGAGTTTAATATTTATCATGTCCTTATCGGTACCAAAAAACTTAAAGACATAATTTTAAAATCAGATCTTCCTACACTTCACTTAGCACCTTCAAATATAGGTCTAGTTGGTATTGAGAAAGAGTATTACGATGTTGATAAAACAAAAGGTCGTGAGCTTGTTTTAAAAAATGCTATAGCTAATGTAAAAAAAGATTATGACTATATTATTATTGATTCGCCTCCGGCACTTGGACCAATGACAATTAATGCACTATCGGCTTCAAACTCTGTAATTATTCCTATTCAATGTGAATTTTTTGCACTAGAAGGTTTAGCGCAACTTTTAAACACAGTTAAGCTTGTTAGAAAGTCTATAAACCCTAAGTTAAGTATAAAAGGTTTCGTACCAACTATGTTTTCTTCTCAAAACAACCTTTCAAAACAGGTGTTTGCTGATCTTAGACAACATTTTAAAACGAAGCTATTCCGTGACTTAGAAGATAAGATAATTGTAGTTCCTAGAAATGTAAAGCTTGCAGAATCACCATCATTTGGAAAACCTGCTATTTTATACGATGTAAAATCAGCAGGTTCTATAGCATATCAAGACCTAGCTCAGGCGGTTATTGCATAATGAAATCACAGAAGTTAGGTCGCGGTTTAGATGCTCTTCTTGGTGAGATAGATGAAGCATATGATAATGAAGGTTCTTACAAAGATACTGTTGTAGAGCTAGATGTAAAGAATATACGTCCTAATCCATACCAGCCTAGAAAACATTTTGATGATGAATCACTTGCAGAATTATCTGATTCTATAAAGCATGATGGACTTATTCAGCCAATTGTTGTTACAGAAGATGTAGATGGTTATATAATAATAGCTGGTGAGAGAAGATTCCGTGCTACTAAATTAGCAAAACTAAAAACTATACGTGCGATCATTCAACATTCTGATGAACAGAAAATGCGTCAGTTCGCACTTATTGAGAACATTCAACGTCAAGAGTTAAATGCAATTGAACTAGCTAATGCATATAGTGAACTTATAAAGTTACATAAAATAACTCAAGAAGAACTTGCAGGAAAAATTCATAAAAGTCGTACACATATTACAAACACTTTAAGACTGCTTCAATTATCATCAAAAACACAAAAAGCTTTGATAGATGGAAAGATAACAGCAGGCCATGCAAAAGTTTTAGTAGGATTAGATGATCGCCAACAGCAGCTGATTGTAAATTCTATAATTGGTCAAAAACTAAGCGTACGTGAAGTAGAATCTATGATAAAAAGCTTAAAAAATAAGCAATTGACTGATGATACAATAAGCAAAGAAAAATCAAAAAAGCTTGATTTTGCTAATATTCAGACAAGATTTTATGATCTTGGATTCAATGTAAAAACCTCTCAAAATAAGCTAACTATCGAATTTGAAGACGAAGAAGATATAGCAAAATTACTCACATATTTAGATAATCAATAAAAATTATAAATTTTTCTCTACTTTAACAATTATTTCAATTTTATCATTGTATAATGGCGCAACTTTTAGGAGGTGCTATGTTAGATGTTAATCCAATATTGCTAATAGCTACGTTGGTTGTATTTCTTACACTAATCGCTACTCTTAACAGTTGGCTATATAACCCATTATTCGCTTACATGAACAAAAGAGATGATGACATTAAAAAAGACATGCAAAAAGCAGGTACTAATGATAATGAAATCAACGAATTACATGCTAAAGCTGAAAAAATAGTTATGGATGCTAAACTGGAAGCTGCAGCTTTAAGAGAAAAAGTAATTGCAGATGCTAAAGAGTTAGCTGAAAGTAAGTTAGAAGCTAAGAGAGCCGAATTGGCTAATGAATATTTAGAGTTTGAGAAAACTTTAGATGAGGCTAAAGAGGTATTAGGGAAAGATTTAGATTCTCAAATGCCAATTTTTAAAGATTCACTAAATGCAAAATTTAGTCAACTATAAGGATGTGATGTGATTAAAATTTTACTGTTATCGCTAATGGTATCAACTTACGCATTAGCATCTGGTGGTGGTGAAGGTGGCACAGATATAGTTCAAAGAACTGTAAACTTTGCTTTATTCGCTGGACTTATTTGGTATTTAATTGCAGAACCTGCAAAAGCTTTCTTTAAGGGAAGAAGTCAGGGAATTGCAGATGAATTGCAAAAAGTTAAGGACAGATTAAAAGAGTCTGATGAACTTAAAAAAGAGGCACTTGCAAAAGTTAAAGAAGCAGAGAAATTTGCTGCTGACCTGCAAGAATCATCTAAAAAAGAGAATAAAGTCTTAAATGATAGTATCATGGCACAATGTGAGAAAGATTTAGTTAATTTAGCTAAATCTCAAAAAACTCACATGGAATTTGAACAACGCAAAATGGTAAGAGAAGTTGTAGAAAATACAATTACTAAATTACTTTCTGATTCAAGCAGTGACTTTGATAAAGAAGCTATGGCTAACGTTATCTTAAAGAAGGTTGCATAGATGAGTGAATTAGTAGCTAAAAGATATATAAAAGCTCTAAAGAGTGATTTAGATAATGATTCTTTAATAAGTTTAAGTGAAATATTTTCAGAATTAGCTTTATCTTTTAAAGATGAAAACTTTAAAAATGTTATTTCAAATCCAAGTATTTCTGATTCAGATAAAACAAATATTTTATTAGACGCAGTTAAATCGGCAAAATCTGATAAAGTTAACAATTTTATAAAACTACTTGGTGAGAATAAACGTTTAAATGTTATTCCATCTTTATCAGTAGCACTTAAAAAAGATATTGCACAAAGCACAAAAACATATCACGGTGTAGTTTACAGTGATAATGATATTGACGCTTCTGTTGTTAAAAATTTAGGTGATGGATTAGGTAAAAAGTATGATTCACAAATCACACTGGATTTTGTAAAAAGTGATTTTGATGGTGTTAAAGTAGATGTTGAAGATTTAGGTATTGAGATTAACTTCTCAAAATCAAGAATCAACGACCAAATTATAGAACATATTGTAAAAGCAATATAATTTTCGAGAGGAGATAAGTAGTGGTAGCAAAAATACAAGCTGATGAAATTAGCTCAATAATTAAAGAACGTATCGATAATTTTGAATTAAATGTTGATATTAATGAAACTGGTAAGATCGTTTCTTACGCTGATGGTGTTGCACAAGTTTACGGACTAAGCAATATCATGGCTGGTGAGATGGTAGAATTTGAAGAGGGTACTAAAGGTTTAGCAATGAACCTTGAAGAAGCAAGTGCTGGTATCGTTATTCTTGGTTCTGGTACAGGACTTAAAGAAGGTATGAGTGTAAAAAGACTTGGTAAACTTTTACGTGTACCAGTTGGTGATGCTCTTTTAGGTCGTGTTGTAAATGCACTAGGTGAGCCTATCGATGGTAAAGGTCCAATTGAAACAACTGAGACTCGTTTCGTTGAAGAAAAAGCACCTGGTATTATGGAGCGTAAATCTGTACATGAACCATTAGCAACTGGTATCAAATCTATTGATGCACTAGTGCCAATCGGTCGTGGTCAACGTGAGCTTATCATTGGTGATAGACAAACTGGTAAAACAACTGTTGCACTAGATACTATTATCAACCAAAAAGGTAACGGTGTTGTATCTATATATGTTGCTGTTGGTCAAAAAGAATCAACTGTAGCACAAGTTGTTCGTCGTTTAGAAGAACACGGTGCAATGGAGAATACTATCGTTGTATCTGCAAGTGGTGCTGAAGCTGCTGCACTTCAATTCTTAGCTCCATATACTGGTGTTACTATGGGTGAGTACTTCCGTGACAACGCTAGACATGGTCTAATCGTATATGATGATTTATCTAAACATGCGGTAGCTTACCGTGAGATGTCACTTATTCTTCGTCGTCCTCCAGGTCGTGAAGCATACCCAGGTGATGTTTTCTATGTTCACTCTCGTCTTTTAGAGCGTGCAGCTAAGTTAAGTGATGAAAACGGTGCTGGTTCTTTAACTGCATTACCAATCATTGAAACTCAAGCTGGTGACGTTGCTGCGTATATTCCAACAAACGTTATCTCTATTACTGATGGTCAAATCTTCCTAGAAACTGACCTATTCAACTCAGGTGTTCGTCCAGCAATTAACGTTGGTCTTTCAGTATCTCGTGTTGGTGGTGCTGCTCAGATCAAAGCTACTAAGCAAGTTGCTGGTACTTTACGTCTTGATCTTGCACAATACCGTGAGCTTCAAGCGTTTGCTCAGTTCGCATCTGATCTTGATGAAGTTTCTCGTAAACAACTAGAGCGTGGTCAAAGAATGGTAGAAGTTCTAAAACAAGGGCCTTTCTCTCCACTTTCTGCTGAGAAACAAGTTCTTATCATCTTCGCTGGTAACGAAGGTTTCCTAGATGATATGGATGCTTCAAACGTTGTAAGATTTGAGAATGAGTTATATCCATTTATTGAGGCTTCTTACCCTCAAATTTTTGAAAACATTAGAAGTGCGTCTAAAGTTGATGATGATACTAAAGCACTTATGTTAAAAGCACTTGAAGAGTTCAAAGCTTCTTTCGTAGTAGCGTAAGGAATTTTTTATGGCAAACTTGAAAGATATTCAAAGAAAGATAAAGAGTGTTTCTAATACTCAAAAGACGACTCGTGCAATGAAGCTTGTATCAACTGCAAAGCTTCGTCGTGCAGAAGAGCTTGCAAAACGCTCACGTCTTTATTCTGATAAGCTTAATCAGGTTCTTGCCGAAATAGCTGGACGTATTAAATGTCATAAAGTTGGTGGGTTAGATGGTAATAGATGTTTTACAGATATTGAAAACCCAAAAACTGTAGATATTATTTTTGTAACAGCTGATAAAGGTCTTTGTGGTGGTTTTAATATTCAAACTATTAAAGCTGTAAACAAACTTTTAGCTGAGTACAAAGAGAAAAATGTAAAAGTACGTTTAAGTGGTGTCGGTAAAAAAGGTATTGAGTTCTTTAAATACAATGAGACTGAACTATTTGAGTCTGTTGTAGGTTTAAGTTCAAAACCTGATAAGAAAGCTTCTGATGATTTCATCTCTACTTCTATTGAAGATTTTAAAGATGGAAAAGTTGATGCAGTACATATTGTTTACAACGGTTATAAAAACATGATCACTCAAGAGTTACATGTTAATAAGATTTTACCGGTTGACACTGAACAATTTGATTGTGAAGAAGCTGAAAAATCATCAATGTTAGAGATCGAAGCACAAGATGAAGAGATTATGCTAGATTCTTTAGTTAACAAATATGTTGAGTACGCTATGTATTACTCACTAATTGATTCAGTTGCAGCTGAACATTCTGCTCGTATGCAAGCAATGGATGCAGCAACTAATAATGCTAAAGAGATGGTTAAATCGTTAAATGTTGAGTTTAATAAAGCGCGTCAAGCTGCTATTACTACAGAGCTAATAGAGATTATTAGTGGTGTAGAGTCTATGAAATAATGGAGAGAAATATGATAGGTAAAATTAGCCAAGTTATGGGTCCTGTTGTTGATGTTGATTTTGACGGATATCTTCCGGTAATCAACGAAGCAATCGAAGTACAAGTTAATGTAGAAGGTAGTGAGCACCGTTTAGTTTTAGAGGTTGCTGCACACTTAGGTGATGGTCGTGTTCGTACAATTGCTATGGATATGTCTGAAGGTTTAGTTCGTGGTATGGAATGTAAAGCTACTGGTGCTCCAATTAAAGTACCAGTTGGTGAAAAAGTTCTTGGACGTATTTTCAACGTAATCGGTGAAACTATTGATGGTGGTGAGCAAGTTACAGATTCTGATACTTGGTCAATCCACCGTGAGCCACCTGCATTAGTTGATCAATCAACTAAAACAGAGATGTTTGAAACTGGTATCAAAGTTGTTGACTTACTAGCTCCTTATGCAAAAGGTGGTAAAGTTGGTCTATTCGGTGGTGCTGGTGTTGGTAAAACAGTTATTATTATGGAACTTATCCACAACGTTGCACACGGTCACGATGGTTTATCAGTATTTGCTGGTGTTGGTGAGCGTACACGTGAAGGTAATGACCTTTACTACGAGATGAAAGAATCAAATGTACTTGACAAAGTTGCACTGTGCTACGGTCAAATGAGTGAGCCTCCTGGAGCACGTAACCGTATCGCTTTAACTGGTCTTACTATGGCTGAGTACTTCCGTGATGAGAAGAAACTTGATGTACTTATGTTCATCGATAACATCTTCCGTTTTGCTCAATCAGGTTCTGAGATGTCAGCACTTCTTGGTCGTATCCCATCAGCTGTTGGTTACCAACCAACTCTTGCTCGTGAGATGTCTGCACTTCAAGATCGTATTACATCTACAACTAACGGTTCAATTACTTCAGTTCAAGCTGTATATGTACCAGCGGATGACTTAACTGACCCGGCTCCAGCTTCTGTTTTTGCTCACTTAGATGCAACTACAGTACTTAACCGTAAAATTGCTGAGAAAGGTATCTATCCTGCAGTTGATCCACTAGATTCAACTTCAAGATTACTTGATCCACAAATTTTAGGTGAAGAGCACTATAATGTAGCTCGTGGTGTTCAACAAACACTTCAAAAATATAAAGATCTTCAAGATATCATTGCGATTCTTGGTATGGATGAGCTTTCAGAAGACGACAAAAATGTTGTTGAACGTGCTCGTAAAATTGAGAAATTCCTTTCTCAGCCTTTCTTCGTTGCAGAAGTATTTACAGGTGCTCCTGGTAAATATGTATCTCTTGAAGACACAATTAAAGGTTTCAAAGGTATCTTAGAAGGTGATTATGACCACATGCCAGAAAGTGCATTCTATATGGTTGGTGGTATGGATGAGGCTATTGCTAAAGCTGAAAAAAGCAAATAAGCCTAAATAAAGGACTCTAATGGATACGTTCAAATTAGAAATTGTAACTCCTAACGGTCTTATCTTCTCAGATGAGGCTTTAAGTGTTACTTTACCGGGACAAGAGGGTGAATTTGGTGTTTTAGCTGGTCACTCTTCTATCTCAACTTTACTTGATGCTGGTGTAGTTGATATTGAAAAAACAAACAAAAATGTTGAATCAGTATTAATCAACTGGGGTGTGGTAAATGTTGATGAAGAAAAAGTAGTTGTTTTAGTAGAGGGTGCAGTTGCTATTCGTGGTGAAAGCGAAAGTGATGTTGCAAAAGCTCTTGAAGATGCTAAAGAACTTGTTAAAAGTATTGAAGATTCAGGTGCAGCTATTGCAACTGTATCAGCTAAGCTTGAGAACGCAGCTCAAAAACTTTTATAGATAAAAAATATAATGTTTAATGAAATATTAGATTTTTATCTAAAAAGCCATCCAGTTACACTTGGGGTATTAGCAATTCTTGCTATATACTTCATTGTACTTAATTGGGTGTTTTTTTATCGTTATTTTACACTTGATAGTTGGCTGAAAAATGAAAACGAATCTTTTGAAGCGTTGTTACTAGGCTCATCAACTGTAAGTGAATCCTCTTATCTGTATAAATTTTTAAGAATATCATCTTCAACAAAAAAAGAAGTATTGCAACTAGGTTTGCTATCTGCTACAAAAAAAGCCACAAAAGGTTTGGCAATATTATCAGTATTTTCATCTACTACGCCATTTATAGGACTTTTTGGTACTGTTGTGTCAATTTTAGATACTTTTACACATATTGGTCAAAGTAGCGGTAGTATGTCAATAATAAGTAGTGGTGTATCAGATGCACTTATTGCTACAGCTGCTGGTATATTTGTAGCTATTTTTGCTTATACTTATCATCAAATCTTAAAGAGAAAATCTTATGAGATTATAAATTTTTTGCAGATGCAGAGTGATGCACTACTTTCGAAAAAAGATTAATTATGTACTATGATTGGGAAGAAAAACCAGAGTTAAATATAACTCCTTTAGTTGATATAATGCTTGTGTTACTAGCTATATTAATGGTTATAGCACCCAATATAGTATTTGAGGAAAATATAAAGCTACCTCAGGGCTCAACTTCTAAACAGCTAGAGAGTATTCCACCTATACATATAACTATAAGAAAAGATTTGACTCTAAAAGTTAATAAAGACAATTTTGACATAAACTCATTTGAAGACAATTTTTATAAATATTCAAGAAAATTAGATCTTAAAGCTACAGTTTTAATAAGTGCAGATAAAAGTTTGGATTATGGAGTTGTAATGAGTGTATTAGGTGCTGTTAAACAGTCAGGATTTACTGAAGTATCATTAGCTACAAATGGTTAAAAACGATTACTACTTCTATATAAGTGGTGCTATATCACTTTTCCTTTTTTTAGTTGTAACGCTAAGTTTCTCCTATATGTTATTTAGTGCTTCAGATATAAAATCTTATGCTTTAAATAAAAAAGATTTTATATCTGTTTCTCTAAGTACAGATATCTCGAAATTTAAAGTTAAACCTGCACAGACACAAGATATTACTATGCCTGATAAGATTGAAGAAAATGTAAATATAGATGATCTCTTTAGTGATGTTTGGACAAAAAATATTTCAAAACCTAAAAAAATTAAAGAAAAAACGGATAATAAAAGATACAACGAGATAGCAAAAAAAGTAAAAACTTCTAAAATAAACGAAGTTGAATCTATTCGTGAAAAAATAAAAAGTATCGACTCTTCAAACAACTCTGATAAAAGTTCTTCAGATTCTGGTGCTGATGAAGTTAATGAATATTTAGCTAAAATTCAAGCTACAATATATAATCATTTTGAACCACCTCAAAATACTCAAGGAAAATCTGCAGAGGTTATTATTGAGTTAAGTGCAATAGGTAAAATGATAGATTTTAGAATATTAAAATTTTCAGATAACGTTAGTTTTAATAATGAGCTAAAAAAAATAAAAAATAGATTGAAAAACGTAGTTTTTCCGAAAAATCCAAATAACAAAAACTATACGTTAAGAACATATATAATATCTGACAAGGAGTAAAGTTGAAAATACTATTTTCTATATTAATATCGATAACATTTTTATTTGCAAGTGATGCAACAATTGAGGTTATTAAAAAAGTTGATTCATTGCCTACATTAGCTGTTGAGGACTCTTCAGAACATGAAGATGAAACATTTAAACTAAAGTTTTTTAAAACATTAATAGCTGATCTAAATGTACTTTCAATTTTTAATGTAGATAGACATCATGTAATAACTGATTATGAAACTAATACTGTAGATGTAAGAAATAAAGATATGAATTATGTTTTAAAGTATAACATTGAAGATAGTGATGAGGGCTTCTTTCTAGAGATGAAGCTAATTGAAAAAGAAAATATTGTTTTAGGGAAAAAATATAAAATCAGTGATTCTAAAAAGTACATGTTTGTTGCACATACGATCGCTTATGAAATAAATGAATTTATGGGACAACCATCAATAGAATGGATGAAGAAGAAAGTTGTTTTTTCTCGCGTTGTGGGACCTAAAAGAAGTGAAATAGTGATTGCTGATTATACTTTAAATTATCAGCATATAGTTATTAAAGGCGGATTTAATCTATTCCCAAAATGGGCTTCTCAAGAACAAAATGGATTTTATTATACTTCTTTAAATGAAGAAAAACCTACATTAAAATATGTTGATATAAGAAAAGGCTCAATAAAAAATATTATATCTTCAGAAGGTATGATGACATGTTCTGATGTTAGTTTAGACGGTTCTAAACTTCTTTTAACAATGGCACCTGATTCTCAACCTGATATTTATATATATGATGTTGCAACTAAAATATATTCTAAACTAACTAACTTTAAAGGTATCGATGTAGGTGCACAGTTTATGGGTAACGATAAAGTTGCTTTTGTTTCTAATAGACTAGGGTATCCAAACATTTTTTCCAAAGATTTAAAAACAGGCTATGTGGAACAAATGGTATATTATGGTAAAAACAACTCTGCATGTAGTGCAAACGGTGAATATGTGATTTACAAGGCACGTGAGAGTTCAAATGCTTTTTCAAGAAATACATTTAATTTACATATGATATCAACTAAAACAGATTTTATTAGACGCTTAACAGCTAGCGGTGTAAACGAATTTCCAAGATTCTCAAAAGATTCAGACGCTGTACTTTTTATAAAAAACTATAAAAACCAAAGTTCAATTGGTATCATAAGATTAAATCACAATAAAAACTATCTTTTCCCGTTAAAATACGGAAAACTACAAGCAATGGATTGGTAGCATAATATATTATTAATATTATTTTGCTACAATCATGGTTATAAAAATTCATAAAAGGTAAGATGATGAAAAAAGCAATTCTTTCTGGTGCAATATTAGCACTTATTTTAAGTGGTTGTAGCGGTTCGGGAGAGCCTCAAGTTGATGAAACTAATAAAGATGCTAAAGAGGTAGAAGCAGTTAAAACTGAAACAGTATCTGAAGACAAAGCAAATGTTGCAGGTGAAAATGCAATGAGTGAAAATGCTTCAAACATAGCTGACACTAATGAGATGAATATTGCTTCATTAGAAGGTGAATTAACTTCTGCTTATTTTGCATTTGATCAGTATAGTTTAGATGCTGAAGCAAAAGATAGCATTTCAAAAAATGCTTCAACTGCTAATTCATCTGCAAGCTCATATATGATCAAGTTAGAAGGTAATTGTGATGAGTGGGGTAGTGATGAGTACAACTTTGCACTAGGTCTTAAACGTGCTGACGCTGTTAAAAAAGCATTAGTAGCTGAAGGTGTAGATGCTAACCGTATTACAATGGTAAGTTATGGTGAATCTAATCCAGTATGTACTGATAAAACAAAAGACTGCTGGGCTAAAAACCGTCGTGTAGATTACAAACTACTTCCATAATCTAACAAAAAATATATGAAAGATAGATTACTAGTATTATCTTTAACTACTTTCTTATTTACTTTAGTTTTAAATGCAGATGAACCATCTGCATTTGGAGCTGGAGATCTAAATAATCCTTCTCCTTACGGCCTAACAAAAGAGGAACAACTTCTTCTACAAAATAATCAAAAACTTAAAAAAGTTACAGTAAAAAGTAATAATCAGTCAAATGAGCTTGAGTCTTTAAGAGACAGGATTGATGGGATTCAAACTATTATAGAAAATTTGAGTCGTAAATCGCATGAAAACACGATAGATTTAAATAAGTTAAATAAGTTAAACGAAGATGAACAAAACAGCTCAAAAGAGTTTGAAAATCGCTTATTGGATATCTCTAGTCAAAATCAAAAAGAGATAGAAAATTTAAAACTGATTATTAAAGAGTTAAGCGCACTAATTGATGAAATTAATAAAAATTATGTCACTAAAAATGAATTCAATACTTTAGTTAAAAATGTAAATTCTTTTAAAGATTTGGTATCAAAAGAACTTAAAGTTACAAATAAAAACAATACTAAAACTGATGATTTTAGATCACAAAGCAATGCACAAGTGGCAAAAGACGCAAAAAAGAATTATGACAAAAAGTATTATACAAAAGCTATAAATATGTATACATATTTAATAGAAAAAAATTATAAACCAGCGTATGCACATTATATGATTGGTGAGATGAAATACTATAGAAAAAACTATTCTGATGCTATAGCATACTTTAAAAAAAGTGCTGAGTTATATTCAAAAGCTTCGTATATGCCTACACTTATGTATCATACTGCATTTGCAATGAAATATACAGGTGATAATAAGAATGCTAAGACATTTTTTAGGGCTTTAATTACAAAGTATCCAAATTCAAAATATATTTCAGAAGCTAAGAAACAAGTTGAGTTAATCAAGTAGTAAGATTAAGATGATAAAATCGCAATAACAAAATAAGGAAAGTAATATGGCAATTGAAGCAAATCAAATCGTATCTATTGAATACGAAGTACGTGATGGTGAAAAATTAGTTGATGGAAATGTAGGTGGAGCTCCACTTGTATTTATGTTTGGAAAAGGTCAAATAATTCCAGGTTTAGAGAATGGAATTAAAGAGATGGCTATTGGAGAAAAAGGTGATGTACTTGTAAAAGCAGCAGATGCTTACGGTGAGTACAATGCTGAAGCTAAACAAGAAGTTCCAAAAGAGCAGTTTGCAGGAATTGATTTAGAAGTTGGTATGACTCTATATGGTCAAGGTGAAGATGGAGGAACTGTTCAAGTTGTTGTAAATGAGATCGGTGCTGAAAGTGTAATTATCGATTTTAATCACCCTTTAGCTGGAAAAGATTTAATGTTTACTGTTACAATCAATAACGTACGTGAAGCAACAGCTGAAGAAGCAATGACAGGAATACCGGCTGAAAACAAACCGTCTGATGATGGTTGTTGTGGTTCTGGCGGCGGCTCTGGCTGTGGATGCCACTAATTTCGTAACTGCTTGTGCATCTAGTGCACAGGCATATAAAACAGCTACATTATTAAAAACACTTAATGTAAATGCCCTAATAAGTGGTGAAGTTGGTGTTGGTAAAAAAACGTTAGCTAGATATATATTAAATGATGCTCCAATCCTTGATGGCAAAGATTACGAAGATATTTTATCTACACTAGAAAGTACAAATCAAATAATAATTGTAAATTTAGAAAATGTACCTAATATAAAAATAGTTTTAGATAAAATTGTAGAAAAATCAATTAGATTAATAGCTACGGCTAAAAGCTCTTTTTATAGTGAGTATATTGATGAAGTATGTAGTATAAAGTTTGATATACCGCCATTAAGTCAAAGACCAGAAGATGTAAATGAACTAATTAAGATTTATGCAGATGAAGCATCAAAATTATTTAATACATCCAATAAAATAAATTTTGATAGTTTTAAGCCTGATCTCTCTACAAACTCAAACTCTTTAAAAAGACAAATAATTATCAGTTCACTTTTTGCTGATATTAGTGAGGATGAACTTATGAGTATTATGCATAATTATCTTGCAGATAGACTTGGCTCAAACAATGACTATAGAAAGTTTCTACATCTTTACGAAGTACCTTTGATTGAAGCTGGTTTAGAGAAGTTTAAATCTCAATTACAATTAGCTGATAGATTAGGGTTAAATAGAAATACTTTAAGAAAAAAAATAGCAGATAATAAATAATATTTAAAGGAAAACAATGAATAAAATAGCAATGATATTTGCAGGGCAAGGTTCTCAAGCTGTAGGAATGGGAAAAGATTTTTACGAAAATTCTGAAGTTGCACGTGAGATGTTTGAAAAAGCGGGTGAGAGAATAGGTGTTGACTTTAAAGAGTTAATGTTTGAAGAGAATGAAAAATTAGGTCAAACTGCTTTCACTCAACCAGCAATTCTACTTGTGCAAATGATAGCTTATAAGCTATTTAAAGATGCTTGCCCAGGTGTTAAAGCAGAACTTTTTTTAGGACACTCTTTAGGTGAATTTTCAGCTCTTTGTGCATCTGGTGCTATTGATTATGTAGATGCAGTTGAATTAGTACACAAACGTGGTGCATTTATGCAAGGAGCTTGTGAGTCTATAGAAGCTGGTATGATGGCTATTGTTGGTCTTGATGATGAGTCTGTTGAGAAAATATGTGCAGATGCACAAGCTGCGGGTAAAAAAGTATGGCCTGCTAACTATAACCAAGATGGTCAATTAGTTGTAGCTGGTATGAAAGCTGATTTAGTATCTTTAGAAGATACATTCAAAGAAGCTGGTGCTAAAAGAGCATTACTTTTAAATATGTCAGTAGCTTCACACTGTGAACTATTAGCTTCGGCTCAAGAGCCTCTAGCAGAGTTGATGTCAAGCATGGTTAATGACACTTTTGAAGCACCTATTGTATCAAACGTAACTACTGATAAATATTCATCAAAGGGTGATGCTGTAGCACTATTAAAAGATCAATTAATCAAGCCTGTAAAATATAAGCAGTCTATAGAAGCGATTGCTGGTGAAGTTGATATGGCTATAGAATTTGGGCAAGGTGTAGTATTAAAAGGACTAAACCGTAGAATTGCTAAAGATATGAAAACATTAAATATCTCTGATATGGCTTCACTTGATAAAGTTAAAGAGGAAATCTGCATCTAAATGAGAGTTACTTTAGCTCAAATATCACCCAAGTTAAATAGAACTAACCTCGATGATATCATATCTATAGTAGAAAGCAATAAAGAGCATAGTGACATTATTGTTTTTCCAGAATTGGCATTAAATGGGTATCTATTACAAGATAAACTATATGAAGATGCTTGGGATATAGATGAGTTAGAACGATTAAAAAGTTTGAGTACAGATGTAGATATTGTTGTTGGTGCAGCTATGAGAGATGGAAGTTTTTTTAGAAACGCAGGACTTTATTTCTCAAAAGGTGAACTGTTATCTCAACATAATAAAGTTCACTTACCAAACTATGGTATGTTTGAAGAAGCTCGTTATTTTGAAGCGGGTGATGTTTTTGAGAGTTTTAAATCAAAATTTGGCAAAGTATCTATGATAGTTTGCGAAGATATGTGGCATGAAAATGTACATAAGGGTTTGAAAAATGAAAACCCAGATTATGTTATAGCATTAGTTGCTTCACCTGCACGCGGATTTAGCGATGATGGTTTAGCAATAGAGGAGAAGTGGTACGATATTTTAAATAAAGTATCATTAGAATGTAACGCAAAAGTTGTATTCGTTAATCGTGTTGGATTTGAAGACGGACTAGGGTTTTGGGGTGGCTCTTGTTTAGTAGATAACCATGGCAAGATAACAGAAAAATTATCGCTTTTTAAAGAAGAAATAAAAACATTTAATATATAGGGAAAATAATATGAGTAAGATAGCAATTATGGGTGCAATGCCAGAAGAAGTGGCTCCGATTTTAGAAAAACTAGGTTCTTATAAAACTACTGAATATGCAGGGAATAAATATTATGAAGCTACATATAACGGTGTTGATGTAGTTGTAGCTTATTCAAAGATTGGTAAAGTATTTTCTACATTAACTGCTACTACTATGATTGAGCATTTTGGATGTGATAGACTTCTGTTCTCAGGTGTAGCAGGAGCTGTTTCACCTGATCTTAAAGTTGGTGATCTTGTTGTTGCTACAAAGCTTTCTCAACATGATTTAGATATTACTGCTTTTGGTCATCCATATGGATATGTGCCTGAAGGTTCTGTTTTTGTAGAAGCTGATAAAGATATGATAGAGCTATCGAAAAAAGTAGCTTCTAAAATGGATAAGAGCGTTAAAGAGGGAATTATAGCTACAGGTGATCAGTTTGTTGCAAATGAAGAGCGTAAAAATTGGATACTAGATACATTTAATGCATCGGCATTGGAGATGGAAGGTGGTTCTGTTGCTGTTGTATGTAATGCGCTAAATGTACCTTTTTTCATCCTTCGTTCAATAAGTGATGCAGCAGATATGGATGCAAGTTTTTCTTTTGATGAGTTTTTAGAGTCAAGTGCTATTATATCTGCTGAATTTGTTATGAATATGGTAGATGAACTTATTAAAAAGTAAAGAGTTAAAATGAGTAAATCTATAGTACCTTCTAAAAAAATAATGTCTAAACTTGGTAAGACTAATGCCGAGTTTGAACTTATAGAAGAGGGTGATAAAATACTTGTAGGATTAAGTGGCGGAAAAGATTCACTAACTATGATCCATGCTATGAAAGAACAGCAACGCCGCGCTCCATTTAAGTTTGAATTTTTAGCTGTAACGATCTCTTACGGTATGGGTGAGGACTATAGTGAGTTAGCACAGCACTGTAAAGAATATGATATACCTTACGAAGTTGTTGATACTCAAACATATGAATTAGCAAAAGACAAAATTCGTAAAAATTCATCTTTTTGTAGTTTCTTTTCACGTATGAGAAGAGGGTATTTGTATACAGCTGCGTTAGAGAGAGGTTGTAATAAAGTAGCACTTGGTCATCATATGGATGATGCCGCTGAGAGCTTTTTTATGAACTTTATATATAACGGTCAAATGAGAAGTTTAGCACCAAAATATAAAGCTGAAAATGGTCTTATTGTTATCCGTCCGCTAATTCAGATGCGTGAGCGTCAACTACGTGCATTTGTTGATGACAATGAATTAAATGCTATTGGTGATGAAGCTTGTCCTGCAATGAGATTTGATGTAAAAATGCCACATGCTAGAGCTAACACAAAAGAGATGTTAAGAAATATGGAGAAAGAACACCCTCAGCTTTTTACATCTTTAAATGCCGCATTTAAAAACATATCATATGATAGTTTTTTTGACAAGGAAAAATTTTCTATCTAGAAGTATATTTTGAGACTATGTTTTCTTCAGATTTTTCTATCTTATTCTGTTGAGTTTTAATAGTTTCATTCTTTAGGTTTTCTAAAAATTCCAGTATATTTTCTTGATAAGATAGCAGTTCTGGGTCTTGTGTAAATGAAAGTAGTGGTCTAAGAGCATCTACATCTATTTTTTTTGCATATCTAGGTACTATTTTTAATTCTTTTTGGATATTCGTTATTAATATATCAATATCCAAACCGTTATTATCATAAACTTTTTTTACTAGTTCCTGAGTAGTTATAGTTAACAGATGGGCTCTATGTTCATCTTTATATAATTCTAATCCATACTCTTTTACTATTTTGAAGAACTCTTTATTATCATCCATTTTATTCTCAAAAGAAGCGATAACTAAAGCAAATATTTTAGCTCTGAATTCTAAAGAACCATGGTGATGTACAAATATTTCACGAAAAGCACTAAAAAACTTATGTTTAAAACTTGATAGTATAGCCATTATTTTAACCTAATCATCATATGTTTTTACAGGTATTTCAAAATTAAAGGTACTTCCTTTTTCTTCTGAAGACTCAAACGTTATTTTACCATTTAATAACTCTATAATAGATAATGATATTGATAGTCCTAGACCAGTTCTAGTATCTTCAAAGGTAACGTTTGTTTTATCTTTAATAAACGGTTTAAAGATATCTGCTTTTTTTGAATCCGGTATTCCAGGGCCATTGTCATCTACAAAAACTTTTAAGACAGATTTGTCTTGATCAAATATGACTTCTAGTTTTACAGCGCCGTCTTTTGGTGTAAACTTAATAGCATTGCTAAGTAAGTTTGATATAACCTGAGATAGTCTATTTCCATCTGTTTCTATAAATTTTGGGAGATTTTTTCCAAATGTAATAGAGTAACGGATTGTTTTTTCTCTAGCTTTGGAGCGAAATATTTCAAAGTTTTGTGATAATAAATCTCTAAGATTGACTTTATTTAATTCTATGGAAATTGTATTGTTTTGAAGGTTTGACATATCAGATACATCTTTTATTATATTTTCTAAATTTTTAGCACTAAGATGGATTAGTTTTAAATACTTTTCCTGTGAGGCAATATCGCTTTTGTTTTTAATCAATGTATCTGAAAATTTTAA
Source organism: Sulfurimonas sp. (assembly GCF_041583195.1). NCBI lineage: Bacteria > Pseudomonadati > Campylobacterota > Epsilonproteobacteria > Campylobacterales > Sulfurimonadaceae > Sulfurimonas > Sulfurimonas sp. Next base: position 266,001 of record NZ_JBFHGL010000002.1, on the reverse strand, counting down.
AATAGCTTTTAGGGGAGTTTGCAGCTCATCTACCATATGTGAGATAAATTGATCTTTGTAGTTATCCATATATGCACTTATTAATTTTTTTGAATATTATAGCAGAAAAAATGCTAGCTATAATATTCTTATGGTATTATACGATTAAATTTTTACTTAAGAGATCATATGTTAATTGAAGAAGATTACGAAAAGTTAAAGATGAGTTTTATTGATTCTCAAAGATTATTTAACAAGTTAAATAATGTGGCTAATCAAGCTGATGAGTTAGAATATGATGAAAGTGGTATGTATGCTGAAGAAGAAGATACACTAAAGCGTCATTGGTTAAAGTTAAGTGTAAAAATAGTAGATGCACTTGATGGAGTACTAGATGGTTATAGTGTTGAATTAAAAAGTATGATATCAATTAATGAGAGAGAATTAAATTTAAAATTGATCAAAGATGATAATGTAAGTGAAATAAAAGTAGATTATAGTGAAGATGATGCAATAAGCATTATACAAGTTAGTTAGGAGAAATTTATGGGTAGAGCGTTTGAATATAGAAAAGCATCAAAATTAAAAAGATGGGGAGCAATGTCTAAGTTGTTTCCAAAACTTGGAAAAGTTATTACTATGGCAGCAAAAGAAGGAGGAGGGGACCCTGATCTAAACCCTAAACTTCGTACGGCTATATTAAATGCAAAAGCTGAAAATATGCCAAAAGATAATATTGAAGCTGCTATTAAAAGAGCTACTGAGAAAAATGTTGCAGACATGGCAGAAGTTACTTTTGAAGGTAAAGCTCCTCATGGTGTACTTCTTTTTATAGAATGTGCTACAGATAACAACACACGTACAGTTGCAAACGTAAAAAGTATTTTAAATAAAAATAATGGCGAAATGCTGACAAACGGATCGTTAGAGTTTATGTTTGACAGAAAAGCACTTTTTGAATTTGACTTAAAAGAGGATATGGATCCTGAAGAGTTAGAGTTAGAATTAATAGATGCAGGTCTTGAAGAGATTGAAGTAGAAGACGGTGAGGTTTTAGTTACAGCTGATTACACAAGTTTTGGAACTCTAAATGAAGCCCTAGAAGGTATGGGTGTAGAGATCAAAAAAGCTACATTAGAGCGTATGGCTAATTCACCAGTATCTATTACTGAAGAGCAGCAAGCCGATGTAGATAAAATTTTAGAGCGTCTTGAAGATGATGAAGATGTTCAAAAGGTATTTACAAATATAGCTTAGATGCAATATATAAACAAAATATATACAAACACTTTAGAAGTTAAACAATCTAAGTTTATAACTTACCTTACTCCATATGCAGAGTTTGAAAAAACTCTTGCATCGCTTAAACAGCAACATCCAAAAGCAAGACATTTTGTAACTGCATCAAGGTATCTAAATGAATACAATCAAATAGTAGAGTCTTCTAGTGATGACGGTGAACCAAAAGGAACATCAGGAAAACCATCTTTAATGGTGCTTCAAGGTGCTGATATAGTGAATATAGGTGTTATCGTTGTAAGATATTTTGGAGGAACAAAACTTGGAACAGGTGGTTTAGTTCGAGCTTACAGTGATGCCGTAAATTTAGTACTTGATGAAGCGGAAAAACTTGAGTATAAAGATGAAATACTTAAAGAGATCACTTTAAGCTATGCTAATATAGGAAAAATTGAACATTTATGTTCTGAATACGATATAAAAATAATTGATAAAGAATTTGAGAAAGATGCAAAATTTAGAATAAAATCAACTAAGAAAAACTTAGATGATTTTTTTAATAAAGCAGATAGACTAATAATTAATTAATTAATGTCTACCTTGAACAGCATTACCCATATCCCACATAGGTAAGAATATACCAAGTGCTAAGAGAATAACCATACCAGCTATTAATAAAAGCATAATAGGCTCAATTGCAGATGATAAGTTGTCAATAATAGCATCGAAACGCATCTTATAATAATCTGCAACTTTCTCCATCATCTTATCAAGAGCACCACCATCTTCACCTGCTTTAACCATTTGAGTAATCATACTTTCAAAAAGTTCTGTTTCACGCAGACCATCATTAAGCATAGCACCTTTTTCAACAGATATCCTAACCTGTGCTAGCTTTGTTTTTAAAGGTAGGTTGTCAATCATATCTATTGCTGTATCTAAGGCTTCAGCGATAGGAATACCCGCACGAACAAGTTCTGAAAATACTAGTGTAAACCTATTAAGTGTAGCATATTTGATAATATTTTTTATTAGATAAGTTCTTAGAAGTAGTTTATGCCAACCAAATCGTATGTGTTTATAGTTATTTATTAGATAGTTTAGTGTAAAAAAAGATATAGCTAAGATAGCTAATACATATGGACCGTAATTATTAAAAACATACTCAAGTGTTAATAATATTTGAGTAGGCATTGGTAATTCTGCATTTAAACTTTCAAAAATATCTTTAAATTGTGGTACAACATAAGATATTAAAACTGTAAAAGCAATAGCCATGGCTATCATAACGTTTCTTGGGTATGCCATTGCTTTTTTAAATTTAACAACATTTGATCTAATCTCTTCTAACATCTCTGCTAATGAATTTAGTGCGTCATCAAGGTTACCAGTTTTCTCTCCAAGTTTTACCATGGCAATTGTAAGATTACCAAGCTCAAATCTAAAATTCTCCATTGCTTTTGAAAGAGCATTACCTGCATTTATATCATCTGCAAGTTTATCAAGAACATATTGAAGATTTTCATCAGGCGTTGAAGCAGCAACTTCTGTAATAGAATCGTGAATAGATATACCGGCATTTGTCATAACTGCCATCTGTCTAATTGCTGCAATAAGTGCATCTGGTTTAACTTTACGCTTTTTAACATTTTGAAGAAGTTCTGTCTTAATTCTTTTAAATTTAAGATCAATTGGTTCTGTAGCTTCTTCAACTTTTATTAAAAGGCCTGAGTATTTAATTTTAGCTATATCGGAAGCATCTTTTCTGTCTTTTGCATAAAAACCATGAGTTTTCTTTTTACCTTGTGTAAGTACCGTAGCTTGAAAGAATTCCATTATTTTGCCACCCTTAATATTTCTCCAAGACTTGTTATACCTGATAATGCTTTTTGTATACCGTTTTCAAATATACTAATAAAACCATCTTCTTCAGCTTGTCTTGTCATGTCGTCTTTTGAAGCACCTTTTGCAATTAGAGAAGATAACTCCTCACTAATATTTAATACTTCACAAATCATCTCTCTACCAGAATATCCCGTTTCATTACACTCCTTACATCCGGCACCTGTATAAAATTTAGATCCTTCAGGAATAAATTCGTGTAATTCTTCAAGTGTTGAAGCAGATATTTCCTCTTCCACTTTACAGTTTGGACATATTTTTCTAACAAGTCTTTGTGCCTGAATAGCAACCAATGCACCAGATATTAAATAGTGTTGTATACCCATATCTGCCATACGAGGAATTGCCGAAATTGAATCATTAGTGTGGAGTGTTGAGATTACTAAGTGACCAGTAAGGGCCGCTTTGATTGCAATTTCTAACGTTTCCTGATCGCGAATCTCACCAATCATAATTTTATCAGGATCTTGACGAAGTATTGAACGAAGAGCATCGGCAAATCCTAAACCAACTTTAGCATTTACCTGAACTTGCTGAATTAAGTTCATTCTATACTCAACAGGATCCTCAACCGTAATTACTTTATCGGCAGGATCTTTTAGTTCATTAAGTGCACCGTAAAGAGTTGTTGTCTTACCACTTCCCGTTGGACCAGTTACCAATATAATACCATACGGTGCAGCCAGGCCTTTAAGAAGTTTGTGATAGCTTTCACTATCCATACCAGCTTCTTCAAGCTTTACAAGGGCTTTTTGTTTATCAAGTACACGCATAACAATAGATTCACCGTAAAGTGTAGGTAGGGTTGAGATACGAAAATCGTATTCTAGTTTTCCTACTTCAGTAGAAAAACGACCATCTTGTGGTTTTCTTTTCTCTGCTATATCTAGGTTTGCCAGTAGTTTTAAACGAGAAGTGAGCGGTGCAAAAATATCTTTTGGAAAAATAAATATTTCAGACAGTTTACCATCTATACGACCGCGTACCGAACAGTTTCTCTCACTAGGTTCAATATGAATATCACTTGCACGACCTTTAATACATGCATTTAAAATTACGTCAATTAAAAGTAAGATAGATGAAGCTTCTTGTTGTTCTTCAATAGAACTTATAGAGTTTAATTCATCTCTTACTTTTTTAACAAGTACTTTTTCTTTATCTTTTAACTCAACTTTAAATAAGTTGTTTTGTATCTGTTTGTTAACTGCAACTTTTAATTTAATAGGCTTTCTTGGAAATAGTCTTTGAAGTGATTCTTTGGCTTCAATATCTAATGGATCATTAATAGCTATATATACATTTAGATCATCTTGATACAATGGTAGTGCATGATATTTTTGCAACTGATGAAGTGGTATTTTATTTGTTAAATCGTGATCAACATCTATATTATCCAGATCTATAAACTCTAAACCTAATCCCTCTGATAGTTTTTTTAACACTACATCTTCACGAATATAATCATAATCTGAAATTATAGAAAGGTCATACACACCTTTTCTAATTTTATCTACTATATAGCGCACAAGCCTATCCATAGTCATAAAACCAGACTGTGTAATATGTTTTAAAATTAGAGTTGAAGTAACACCTTTGGCCTTAAGTCTGTCAACTTGGCCTTTCATTATAAGACCACTTTCTAGTAAATCTTTAGTTATCCTATCCATTTAGTTCACTCCATTACCAATAAACATGACGTTGTATTGATATTTTATCAAAAAACTCTTCAATTACAATTTTACTAAGTTTATCATCTTGTACAAGATAGAGTTTGTAGTTTACTCTTGGATTCTCCTCATCATTAAAAAAATATACATTTCTTCTTTCATGTGTACCTAGTTTAGAATATAGATCAAATACTTTTGATAGTATATAGTCTGTACTAGGAAGATGCAATTTTGATAGATCATAGTTATCAACTAGAGCGTGATATAGTAGTTTTTTCTGCATCAATATAACAGAAAAATATGCCGAATTTGATCTTGATTCTTTTGAAAATTTTAGCACTGAAATAGGAATAGAGAGCCTATCTATATAGTCAGATTTTAGACAACTAAATGCATATAAAGATACAAACTCTTCATCTCTGATATTACTGTCTAACCAAGAGTGACCTAAATTACACACATCTTCATACTTTTCATTTTGATATAGATTAAACATGTCATCTTTAACATCTGCAAATAATATAGTTGATAGTAATAGTAAATAAATTATTTTCATTTAAATTTTCCCGCTTTTATATCATCTAGTAATACTTTTGCATTACCTGAACCAGAATGGTTTACATACTTTGTTAATGTTTGTATAGCTTTGTCTCTTTTGTTTAATTTTACTAAAGATTTCGCAAATATTATCCAACTATCTTCTATTTCATTGTTTATTTCATTCGTAATTAATGCATAATTATAAGCTTTTTGATACTCACCAAGTTTATAATATTTCTTAGCTACAAATAAACTAAGTGTAGGGTTGTTGTTTTTTTTGAACCTTTTAATAACATCTTTTATATCATTATGATCTTCTTGTCTTGTAATGCTGATTTTTGGTTTTTCTGTATTTTGTTCAATTTCTAGATTGTCTTCTTCAATCAGGTCTTCTTTGTTTTTATATATTTTCTGTGAACTTTGTTGATATTCCCTATCAACTTGATCGTTATATGAATTAAAGGAATCTGTTCTAAGCTTTTTCATAAAATCCAGAGATGGTGTTAGAATTATATTTTTATTAGAAGTTGTTTTTTCTTCAATTTTAGTAGGTTCTGTTATCAGAGTAGGTTCTTGTAGTTTAACTTGAATATTTTGTACTGGTACTTCTTTTATTGTTTCTGTAATCTCTTTTTTAACTGTTAGTAATGGTTCCTCTTTTTTGATTTCCTGTTTAGTTAAAATATTGTTTTCTTTTTTAGAATCAAATATAAAATATAAAGTAATTGCTAAAATTATTAAGAAAAATACAGTTATAAAATAAGGTAGAAAAAACTTAATTTTATACTTTAACCATCTTTGTTCTAGTTCATGAATATTATGCATCAATAAGTCCTGTATGTATTGCAGACATCTCTATAATTTTATTGGATACCTTATCCATGCTTATTTTTGACATATTATTATTATAGTAATGATCATATATTTCAAACACACTATAAAGTAATTTGTTTGTATCTCTATAGTTACCATTAGTTAGGTTGTAGATTAGTTTAACGGAATTATTATGAAACATATTCGCCGTATCAAAGCAGTTTGCTTTCATTAGTTTTTTTTGAATATATATTTTTATCTCAGCTAAAGAAGCATTTTTTAGCTCTATTGATTCCCATATTCTAGTTTGAAAATGTTCTTTTGCTATAAGATCTTCTGTTTGAGTTTTATGTAGCGCTATTACAAACTTTACTTTTCTAGTGTCTGATAACAGCCTGATTTTTTCCATCAAAGGGTCTGAGTAAAGTTGTGCTTCATCAAGTAGAATTAGTGGAACTTCCTCTGATTCTTTTGTTTGAATTATTTTCATCATCTGTGTGAAGTTTAACTCTTTTTCTTCATTAAAACCATACAGATCATGAGCTAAAACTCTATAAAATTCACTCTCATCTACGATTGGTGTTTGATAAAAATGGATCTCTTGAGTTTTTGAGAGGTCTTGGTAAAGTTTTGATAGAAACATACTTTTACCAGTCCCCGGTTTTCCGTATAATAAGATCATCTTAAGAGGCTTTTTAACGGAGTTTTTTAGTGACTGATAAATCGTAGATACGCGATCTAGTTGAACGTAATCCTTAGGATTTACAGTATCAAGAAAAACATCTTTAGAGTTACTGTAAATGCTAGATTTCATTTTCTTCTTTTTCTAAAGAATCAATCTCTTTAGTTATTGATTTTCTACTATCATTAACAAGTTCGTTTGTAATACCTTGATATCCAAGGTCTGCAAGAGATAGATCATTGTTTGATTTTTCAATAATATGAGTTTCGATAACAATTACAAGCTCTTCCACTTGTTTAGAACTAGATTCATATCTAAATAGATAAGATAAACCAGGGATATCACCTAATATAGGAACTTTGTTTGAATCTTGGTTATTTCTAGTGTTTATTAAACCGCCTAAAATAATTCTGTTTCCACTTTTAACAGTTACAACGGATGATAATTGACGTCTATTTAAATCCGGTGGCATAACCCTATCTACAGAAGTGCTTTGACTAAGATCAGACCTAGTCTCAGATAATGAAGGATTTATTTTTAATGTAATTGTGTCATCGTCTGAGATTTCAGGAGTAATATTTAATAATACACCGGCAAATACGGATTCCACAGACTCTTCTTGCGTTGTTGCAGCAACTCCACCACCAGAACCTTGTTGGTTAGTCGATGATTTTACTTTATAAAAGTACTCAGTACCAGCTGTAATAAGAGCCGGCTGATTATTAAGCGTTAAAACTTTAGGATTTGAAATTGAGCTTACATCACCCTGAGTTTGTAAAAATTTTACAACTTCATTTAGACTTACATCAGCTTCAATACTAATTATACTAGCTATATCCTTACCTAGATTATATGCACCTTCAGTTATCTGATTCGAGTCTTGATCAAATTTTGTAACATTTCTTATATGTTTAGTATCAAGAGATATATCTATATTTTGTAATTTATATAGTTGTGACCAATCTACACCGGTAGTTTTACCTTCACTCATTGTTACAGATAAAAGTTGAACATCGATTAAAACCTGTAATTGTACTTTTTCTTGTAATTTTTTAAGATATGATTCAAGCCTTTTCATCTGCTTAGCCGTGGCAGTTACTGTAATTAGACCTGCATTTTTATTGATGATTGGTGAAGATGCGATATATAGATCTTCAGGGCGGTTTAGAACTTGTTGTAATTCTAAATCAAGTTGTTCCCAGAATTTAACTTCATCATTTGTCTCAATTTTAATACCAGATTGGGCTGTAGATGATGTACCACCTGCAACTCCTTCTTGACCACCTGATTGCCCGCCACCTGAAGCTTGAGAGTTTGATGAACTAAGTGTAACATCAGTTGAAGCTGTTGCTTTTCTTTGTGATAAAATATAGTCTATTGGAAAAACTTTTGTAGTTAGATATGAAATTTTTAGTAGGTTGTTTTCTAATTTATATGATAGGTTGTTTTCTAATAATATTATATCTAGCACTTCTGTTATAGTTAGATTTTTTAGATGTGTTTTATTTAATGGTGTATCCATAAACTTTTGCGCATGCGGGTCTGATACAATAACACTGAATTCACATTGATCACTTAGTTGATCAATAAAGTCTGCAATCTTTGTATCTTTAGCAGAGCTAACACTAAAAAGTTCATAAGAACAATCAGCATTTACCTGTAGTGACAAGAGTGTACTTAGTAGAGCACTGAATGCAATTTTCTGTAGTAATTTCATATTTTTAACCTACCTATTTTTTAAATTTTAGTTTTGGATTTTCAGTTGCTGTTGAGAGCACCTTAGTTTTTGAACCACTTTGTAAATTAACTGTTTTTTTATTAATTTTAGTGATCTTATATCCATTTATAGTTTCACCTATTTTATGCCATTTACCATTTATCAGTGCTGTATTATTGATTATAGCACCAAGTATAAATGAATGTGTAGTAAATACAGGTGTTTTTTCCAAACTAGAGTTAGTTTTACTGTCTTTATCTTTATTTGCAGTTACAATTGTTCTTGGAGTAGCCTTTGTATTTTTATCATCTTTGTTAGTTAAATTTTTCTTTAAAAAAACAAAAGGATTTCTAATACTAGAGATATTTCTCATACTTTCACCATCTCTAGGTGGTTTAATTGCATTTACTTGTTTATCTACCCATGATAGATCATCATTGTTAGCAGATAGTACAGCTGATAGTATAAGTAAGGGCATATATATTTTTTTCATTAGTAAGTGATCCCCCATACAGAAAGTTTGATATTTGTATCTAAAGTATCCTTAGCTTTAATTTCTAAGTCATGAATATCTACAACGAGTTCACTTTTTTCAAGTGAGTTAATAAACTTAAGAGTATTTTTGAAAGTACCTGTCAGACTTATGTCTAGGTTAAGCATATGACCAAAAGATTCATTGCTATTAACATATTCATTAGAGAATTCTTTAATCTTAACATTGTAAATCTTCGCATTATATGCTATAGAGTTTATATACTTACCCCATGTTCTCTCATCATATATAAGTGATGAAATAGTTTCGATCTTATGTTTTATATAGTTATTTTTATCTTTATAGTCTAACATCTCAGTTTGAGTTTTTCTGATATCACTCTCAAGTTGTACTATAACAGCTTGAGGATTTGCAGCTAAATAAGCTTTATCTGTATTTATTTTTGACTGTATAGACTTAATCTCATTTTGAACTTTAGTAAAATCATTTGCCGAACTATCCCAAAAAAGATAAGCAAATCCAAAGATGGCAAATGCAACCATTGCATATGTCAGTTTTACATCTTTTTCACTTTTATCTTTTAAAGATGAGTCTATTTTATGTAATAAATCTTCTATATTCATAATACTTCCACCTTTAATGTACTAAAATATTTTTTTTCTTCATCATCATAAATGATTTTGTCTATAGAGAATTTTATACTCCCCTCATGAACTTTTGTAAGATGTTTTATAAGCTTGGTTATTCTAATATCTCTATAAGATACCAGACCTAGTTCAAACTTATTGTTTTTATCTTTTTGAAGGTAGTTGACTGATTCTAGTTTTACATTAAAAGTATTAAGGTTTTTAGTTAGAGCTGTTAAAATTTTTGCTTTCATAAGATAATTAACTTTTACGTCATGTATCTTAATCAATGTTCCTTTTTTATCTAAGAAAGCATTTTTTTCTTCATTTAATAGTTTTATAACTTTCTCTTTATCAGCTTTTCTGTTTTTAATAGTAGCTTGTCTTGTAATTTTTTTGTTATGCACTTCAACATATTCGTTGTTTAAAATATCTTTTTGAAGTTGTTGGGCATAAGAAGCAACCCAGTTACCAACAGGATAAGCAAATCCAAGTATTAATGAAGCAGCAGCAATTAGTATAAGTTTACCACTATCTCTTTGAATAAATTTTGGAGGTCTTTCATATTTTGTAAAGTTACAAATGTATTTTTCTTCATCAGGAAGAATTACATATAGCTGCATTAATGAATGAAGTAAGCTTATGTTTTCATCTTCAGCTTCTTCAAATCCAAAATCAAAATCTATAACGCTAGATTTAATATTAAGTTCAAACTCACATATTTCATCAAGTTTTGATGCAGTAGGACGTTGAGTACCAATATATATATGTTCAAACTTTTTAATATCATATGCTCTTTTTACATATGTTAATACATCATTGATATTATAAAAAACATCTTTGTATAATTTTATAAAGAACTCTTTATATGGACTGTCTGTTGTTTTTAAGTCCTCAAACTCCATAAAATTTAAAAAGTCTTCAAACTCTATACGCTCACCATAAAGTTCACAAAATTGCTCGTAAAGATTTTCATATGAATACTCTATAGTTTTACTGAAGATAAATTCTTTTTCATTATATATAGCTATGAATGCATTTGTTTTTTCAAAATATATAAATACATGTGCATCAGAGTTTGTGATTAATTCTTTAGAGTAAAGTGATTTAAATAGTAATGGTGAAGGGATAATAGTATCAATATATTTAATTTGTTTGATACTCTCTTCAAAACTTTCCTCAATAACCAAAGGATCGACAACAAAAACATTAAAGTATTTGTTCTCAGCATCTAGAGCATTATAAAGTTCTATATACTCTATTTCATATGATACCGCTTGATCTAAGGCTAACTCATCATATGTTTTACTAAGTATCGCATCATATACATCTTCTTCAGGAATATTTTTACTAATTGTTATTTGAGCATTTATATAACTGTTTGTATCGATATATGAAATACTAAATTGATCTTTTTTGAAAGCAATGTTATTGTCATATGCTAAAAAACTAGATATACCGCTAACGTAATCACCCTCATAAGGATTAAGTGAGATTACATTTGTAAATGTTTGTCCAGTACTTTCACTCATTAAGTAAGATCCTATTTAAAATGAACCATATTCATGGAACAAAATTTATTATTTTTATAATGTTCAATCCTGAAAATTTTACCATCATTATCGATAGAAAATCTTTTTTCAATAGAACTATAAGCAATATCAATTCCAGCTTCAGTTTTTGGATTTTTACTTTTATATCCAATAACATTAACTCTCACTGAATTGTTTTGTAATACCTTAAAATCGTCAGTTACATAAAATTCTGAAGTTTTTTTAATTTTCTTCACATTTCCATCAACTGAAATTTTGAAATATTCGGGACATTTTTGCTCTTTTTCAAAATACTGAGCTTTTAATGTCGTGACTTTTTTATTACCTATAAGTACGATATATCTATCATCTACCTTTATGAAACTACCTAAAGGATGAGAGAAATCGAATACATTATGCTTTGATTTTAACGGAATATAGCTTAAATATTTTTTTATATTGTTTAAATTAAATGAAATATTGTCATTTATTATTAAATTTCCATATTCTTTTAATGTTTTTTCAACATTTTGTACGGTCAATTCAAAGTTTCTTTGATATTTTATATCCATTATTTTCATAAATTCTTCAATGGCAAGGAGCTGATAAAAAACTTTTTGGGCTAGAGAAGACAAGTTTTTACTAGTCTCAATTGCAAATGCAGGTTTGTTATTTGTTACGGCAAAATAAGTAAGAGATAATTGCATAGCTTCATCTTCAAATTTTGTCTTAGTATTTCTAACATCAAAACTATGGTGAGATTGTATAAGCTTTTTATTCATACTATTTTTAATAGTTAAAGCTATATCGTTTAAGTTTCCAAACGGTTGGTCTTGGCTTAATTGACATTGATCAATTACACAAGTTTGACCCCATGAATTTGGATTGAAAATTCTACCCTGATCTTCTTTTCTATAAAACCCGTGTCCGTCGTGTAGATTTAAAACAAGGGATACATCTTTAGAAAGTATGATGTTTTTTATCTCTTTAATAATTGCAGCATCTTTGTCGTCCTGATTAATGATGGAAAATTTTCTGTTCATATCACCATTAATTCCACGAACGTCTTTTTGAATACTTTTTTTGTTTAGATTTGGAACTATCCATAAATTGCCTGAAGTTATTTCATAATTAGTAGCTAAAAGCGAAGCAGCGAAATAACCACCTGGTTCATCGCCGTGAATACCACCTATTACTAAAAGTGTAGTATTTGAATCATTATTTTGTTTTTTTAGAAGTTGAATATCAGATAAGGCTAAGGAGAAAGATAGTGTTAGTAAAAAAAATAATTTCAACATCTATTTTTCAATAAAGATTTTTAGCTTGTTCATATCATCAAGCCTTACTATAAGCGTTTTATCCCCATTAAATTCAAATGTTCTTGATTTATAATACTCTTTAAAAGTAACTTGGTAAACATCTTGACTTGCAGGATAAGCTATAACACTTATATCTGAAAAAATGATAGTTTTTTTCTCATCTTTTTTGAAAACTCTTGTTTTATATTTTTTAAACGTATCTATTTGCATACCATCAAACCTAGTAAAGTCATCGGAATAGTATGACAGGTATTTTTCTACATCATTATATAACCAAGAGTATCTCCATTCGTAGAGTTGAGATAATATAAAGGATAGTTTATCTTTAGATGCAAAGTTAGGCTTACTAGGATAAATAACTATAGCAGTCTTATCCATTTTGATATTTCTATCTAAACATTCAATGCTTTGATTATCAATTGCAATACACCCTTTTGTAAAATCGTCACGTTCTTGATTTATTGGAAGACCGTGTAACCAGATACCACTTCCGTTTTTACCACGCATTCTATCGTATAGATTCGGGTAGTTTGTAACAAAAGCAAGTGGACCATAAAAAGGGTCTAGTTTAGTCTCTTTACTTAATCTGTCATTTATTAAATAGATACCTACAGGAGTTTTAAGATCACCTTCTCTTTGCTTATCACCATTAACTTTACCTGTAAAAGCATTATAAACTTTTTTCTGTACGTAGGTGTTGTTTGCATCTTGTTTGTATATGGTGAGAGTTGAGCTGTTTTTATCACATATTAAAAAAGAAGAATAAAGTTCAGAGTAACCAAAACGTGTATCTTTAGTTTTTAAAACTCTGTCCCAGTACTCTTTTTTAGTAAGTTCCAGATCAAGCTGTTTTTCAATACTATCAATGCCATTTAATCTGTAGTTGTCTAAAATTGTATTTGCATTCAGATGCACTAGTGTAATAAATACTAAAAAAATTAATCTCATGATGTATAACCTATCTCTTTTAAATATTCTTTATCTTTAGACCAGCCTTTTTTTACAATTACCTGCAGATCTAAAAATACCTTTTTTCCGCTAAGTATTTCTATTTTTTTCCTAGAGTAAATCCCTATTCTTTTAATAGCTTCACCGCCTTTTCCAATAATGATACCTTTTTGGCTCTCTTTTTCAACGATAATAGAAGCGTAAATATGATCAACTTTTCCGTCTTCTTCTATTTTATCTATCAAAACATCACTTTCATATGGAATTTCATCACTTATGTTTTCAAAAATTCCTTCGCGTATAAAACCTGCATATATATCACGTACAAGTTCACTTGTTAGATCATCAGGATCATAAAGATACGGAGAATCAGGTAGATTTTTACTTATAGTATCAAGAAGATCATCATGACCAACTTGACGTGAAATAGCAGTTGGAATAAGAGCTTCAAATTCGTCAGAAAATTTGTTGTATTGAGCAATTTTTTTAAATAACTTCTCTTGGCTTACTTGATCTATCTTACTTAAAACAATTATGTGTTTAACTTTCTTCTCATTAAGTTTTAAAAATTTTTCATAGTGTTCAGTTGAATCAGTAACAGGTGCAAGATATACAATTAAGTCACAGTCTCCCATAGCTTTTAGAGCTTCGTCAAGCATAAATTGGTTTAGTACTTTCTCTTTTTCATGAAGTCCAGGAGTATCTACAAAGATTATTTGTGAGTCTCCATGCATAACAATAGCATTAGATCTTTTCCTAGTAGCATTTGCTTTTTGGCTAACCATAGCAATCTTTTCACCTAAAAGTGAGTTCATTAGGGTACTTTTACCTGCGTTTGGTCTTCCAATTAAAGAAACAAATCCTGCTTTTGTCATACTTTCCCTTTTTATAATATATAACGAGATAGGTCATCATCTTCGACAACCATATCTAGTTTTTCATGTACTAACTCTTTTGTTACTACAAATTCTTTATCTTTATACTCATCAGCAATAAAACTAATGTCTTCTAAGATTTTCTCTAATACTGTATGAAGGCGTCTAGCACCAATATCTTCAGTTATTTCATTTGCACGATGTGCAAGCCCAGCAATAGCACGAACCGCTTCATCATCAAATATAAGCTCCATACCTTCAACTGATAAAAGTGCCTGATATTGCTTTAAAAGCGAATTTTTCGTTTGTGTAAGTATTTGATATAGTGAATCCTCAGTTAAACTCTCAAGCTCAACTCTTAATGGAAAACGCCCTTGTAATTCTGGTATTAGATCACTAGGCTTACTTACATGAAATGCTCCGGCTGCTATAAAAAGTATATGATCTGTATTAATTACACCGTATTTTGTAGTAATAGAACTTCCTTCAACAATTGGAAGTAGATCACGTTGTACTCCTTCTTTTGAAGGATCGTTTCTCCCTTGTGACTTCTCACTAAGTGCGATTTTATCTATCTCATCTAAAAAGATTATACCACCGTTTTCAGCTCGTCTAAGCGCCTCGGCATTTATAGAATTGTTATCAATTAGTTTTGCACTTGCTTCTGCTCGCAGCATAATCTTAGCATCTTTTACACTTATCTCTTTTTTCTTGTCTTCTTTGTTTAATTGAGAAAAAACTTTTGTAAAAGATTCTTGAACCTTGATCATCTCAGGAGGCAGGTTTGAGTCTGCAAATTCTACTTGAATATTTGAATCAACTTCTATCTCAATTATCTTATCATCCATCTCACCTGATTCAACACGTTTCTCCATACCTTCTAGTAATCTTTGGTAGTCATCTTTTTTAGATTCGCTTGCACTCTCAGGAAGTGGTGGAAGAAGTTTTTCAACTATTTTATTAATAACATAGTTTTCAATCTTTTCTTTATTTTCTTCCTCTTTCTCAGCCTTTACGATCGATACTGAGTTTATAACTAAATCACGAACCATAGATTCAACATCACGACCGACAAATCCAACTTCTGTATATTTACTGGCTTCAACTTTTATAAAAGGAACTTTCATCATTTTTGCCAAGCGTCTAGAGATCTCTGTTTTTCCTACACCGGTTGATCCTATCATTAAAATATTTTTAGGTGTAATTTCATGTTGAAGTTCATCACTTAGCTGCATACGTCTGTAGCGTGTACGAAGTGCTAAGGCAATAGTTTTTTTAGCGTCTTTTTGGCTAATTACATATTTATCTAGATATTCAACTATCTCTTTAGGTGTTAAATCCAATCACTAGTCCTCTAAAGTTAATGTTTTTATATTTTGGTTTGTGTATATACAAAGCTCACCTGCGATCATTAAAGATTCTTTTACTAAATCTTCTTCATCCATATCGGCATGCTTTTTAAGTGCGCGTGCAGCTGAAATTGCAAAGTTTCCACCGCTTCCTATAGATGCGATCTCTCCATCTTCAGGTTCAACTACATCACCGTTACCTGTAAGTATAAAAATATGATCTTTATTTAAAACGATCATCATAGCTTCTAAACGGCGCAGTACTTTATCTTTTCTCCAAGCTTTTGAAAATTCGATAACGCTTTTTAAAATATCACCTTTTTTATCTTCTAAAAACTCTTCAAACATATCAAAAAGGTTGAATGCATCAGCCGTGCTACCTGCAAAACCTGCAAGTATCTTTCCATGATGAAGTTTTCTGATTTTAGTAGCGTTGCCTTTTAGTATGGAATTGCCAAATGTTACTTGACCGTCACCGCCTATAACAGCTTTGTTTTTACCCTTATAAGCAAGTATCGTAGTAGCGTCAAACATTTACTACTCTTCTCCTTGTACATCTACGTGAAGAGTAGCATGAATAGCATGACCTAGTTTAAGATCAACATCATGCTCACCAACACTTTTTATAGCTATTTTGTCAGTTATGTGTTTTTTATCGATCTCTATATTGTGTTGCTCTTGCAGTGCTGATGCTATTTCATCTTTTGTAACTGCACCAAACAGATGTCCATTTTGTCCAATTTTTTTAGTTATGACAATTTCAAGTTTATCAAGTTTTTTAGCCATATCTTGAAGTGAAGCAATTTCATCTTTTAGATCTTGTGCTTTTTGTGCTTCTTCCTCTTTATGTTGTGCAATTATCTCATCTGTTGCAGCTTTTGCAAAACCTTTTTTTATTAAAAAGTTTTGACCATAACCAGGTTTTACCTCTTTAACTTCGCCTGCTTTTCCTAAGCTTTTTACATCTTTTATTAAAAGTACTTTCATTATCTCTCTATCTCTCCACCGTATGAAACAATACCGTGAGTTAAGTTTCCAACTTGTGTATAGCCCATATCTTTCATAATCATCGCTACGTGTGTACTTCTACTTCCAACATGACAATAAACGATGTTATGAGCATCTTTATCTAAACTAGCTTCTTCAATCGCTTGATAAAAACTACTTGTAGGAATAAGCTTGTCTGCACCCTTAATATGACCCATTTGCCATTCCATGTGTTCACGAACATCTATAAGTGTAAATTCAACCATTCCAAGTTCTCTAGCCTCAATAAGTGCAGTTAACTCATCACCATCAAGTTCCGGTTGTTTTACTAGAACTTCACATTCCTCTTTTGTAAGACCACGTGAATGAGTATGTACAACTTCTTCCATACCAAGTTCAATTCTTTTTTCAGCAGCATATTCAGGCGTACAAAAAATTCCACAGTGACATTTTCCCTCTTCAGGAATCTCTTTTTCAATTGCAGGTTTACATGGACATATTCTATTGTCAACGCTTTGAGGTTTTCCATCAACTTCTTCTACCATGAAACATGGACAAAAAAGTTTGTTGTACATAATCTTGTTTCTTGCAAGACCCATCTGTACACCCTCGTTTACTTCCTCTTGCGGGTTATATACCCATCCGCGAGATTCACAAACTTTATCAGTAAATTTTATAGTTTTTTCCATTCTCTCCTTAAATTCAGGAGAGTCCATATCAATTCTAATCATACTCATATTAACCTCTTTTTTTACCGGCTATTATTCTTCTAAGTGCATTTAGGCGGATAAATCCTTCAGCATCTTTTTGGTTGTATACTTCATCCTCTTCAAAAGTTGAGTGCTCTTCAGAATATAGTGACATGTCAGATTCACGTCCAACTACTTCAACATTCCCTTTGTAAAGTTTTAGTCTTACGTTACCTTGAACATATTTTTGTGTAGTGTCGATTGCAGCTTGAAGCATCTCACGCTCAGGAGAAAACCAAAAACCGTTGTAGATTAGTTTTGCATAACGAGGCATCATCTCATCTTTTAAGTGAGCTTCTTCACGATCAAGACAAATTGATTCAATAGCTCTATGAGCCTTTAACATAATAGTTCCACCTGGAGTTTCATAACATCCACGAGCTTTCATACCAACGTAGCGGTTTTCAACAATATCTATTCTACCGATACCATGTTTGTTTCCATATTCATTTAGAGTTCTTAAAAGTGTAGCAGGTGACATCTCTTCACCGTTGATAGAGATAGGGTCACCGTTTTTATAACCTATTGTGATGTACTCAGCTTGATCCGGAGCTTTTTCAGGTGAGTTAGTCCATAACCACATATCCTCTTCAGGCTCATTCATAGGGTTTTCTAAGTGTAGACCCTCATATGAGATGTGAAGTAAGTTTGCGTCCATAGAGTAAGGGCTAACTTTAGGGTTCCCATTTTCGTCTACGTGTTTTTGAGAGATCTCAATTCCGTGCTCTCTAGCGTATGCTAAAAGTTTTTCTCTAGAGTTTAGATCCCATTCACGCCAAGGAGCGATTACAGTTATATCAGGGTTTAGTCCAAGGTATCCAAGTTCAAATCTAACCTGATCGTTTCCTTTACCAGTAGCACCATGGCTTACTGCATCAGCACCCATTTTTTTTGCGATTTCAATCTGTTTTTTTGCGATTAACGGTCTTGCGATAGATGTCCCTAAAAGATATTCACCTTCATAGATGGCGTTTGCTCTAAACATTGGGAATACGTAATCTTTTACGAACTCTTCTTGAATGTCAAGGATAAAAATGTTTTCTGGTTTTATACCATTGTCTAGTGCTTTTTGACGAGCTGGTTCAACCTCTTCACCTTGACCTAGATCTGCAGTAAATGTAATAACTTCAGCTTTATACTCTTCTTGTAACCATTTTAAAATTATACTAGTATCAAGTCCCCCAGAATATGCTAGAACTACTTTTTTAACCTCTTTTTTCATACAAAAAAACCTTTAATATTAAAATAATGAAGGCGATTATACAATAAAAGATATTAAAAAAACGTTAGCAACCTCAATGAAGATAAATTGTTAAGATTATGAGAGAGAGTAAAAGAATACAAAAGGGTCGACTTTTACCCTTTTGTATCAAATAACATACCTGTTACTTCTTTCATCTTAGGTAAAAATTCTAAAGCTTGTTCAGCTGGAAATCTTCTAATCATTTTGTTAGTTTTAGTCTCATTTACAGCTACGTAAAAAATATCATTCTTATCTACACCGAAACTTAGATCCGTTTTCATAGGTGCTAAAGCATCATTTAATTTTTTTACTAAGTCTTCAACTTGCTCTTTAGAATCTACTTTAGTAGCTCTCTCTTGAGAAGCTTTTACTAAATCCACTTGTTGAACTCTAGCCTCTTGTGCTCTTGCATTTTGAGAATCGCTTGTTTGAACTTGAGATTGTTGCTGCCTTGCAACGTTTGCTATGCCATCCATGACGTACTCCTTTTTTTTAGTCCAATATATTAAAAATATTGCTATCAACTACAAAATCGACACTAAAATAATTATCTTTAATAATAATGTAAAAAAATATGATAATCTTGCATTTATGAAACAATATTTACATCTACTTAAAAGCCATAAAGTTTTTAGACGTTTATCAATTATCCAGCTTATAGCCTATTTTGGCGCATGGTTTAGCAATGTAGCCATATATACTTTACTGATAGAACTTGAAGCTGATCCTAAAATTATTGCATTTGTCGCAATGCTGCATTTTTTAGCAGGTGTAGTTCAGGCTCCAATTTCAGGTTCAATAATTGATAGTGTTAAACCAAAAAAACTTATGTTGATTTTGATAGGTTTTGAGATAATTTCTACATTTTTATTAATTTTTATAGATAATATTAATGACTTAACTTTTTTGTATGTGTTAATTTTTATAAAAATGGCAGCTGCGAGTTTTTATTTCACTACAGAGATGTCATTGTTGCCAAAAATACTAGATGGTTCAAAACTGCAGCGTGCAAATGAGCTTCATTCGATCATTTGGTCATTATCTTATACGTTAGGCATGGCAGTAAGTGGGTTTTTCGTTTACTGGATGGGAATAAAAGCAGCTTTTATACTGGATGCTTTTATGTTTGTTGTAGCTTTTTTATTGCTTTATACACTTAAGGTTGATATAGAAGTTATAAGGGTAAAAGAGAGACTTTTAGATATGATGAGCGGAACGTTTAAGTATCTTAAAAAATACCCGCATGCTATGCACTTGATGTTTGTTCACTCGTTTATAGGACTTACTGCATTTGACGCACTTGTTGCACTTATGGTTGATCATTACTACGCTAATATTATTGCTGCGTCTTTAGCTTTAGGTCTTTTACATGCTACGCGTGCGGTAGGACTTGTGTTTGGACCAATACTTTTAGGAAAATTTACAAACAACAGATATTTGACTTACATTTTTATAGCTCAAGGCATTGCTATATGGTTTTGGGCGTATATGATGGAAAACTTTTACTTGTCATTGCTTGCAAGCTTATTTGTAGGGTTTTTCTCGACAACACTATGGTCATACACATATACATTGCTTCAAAAAAATATAGATGAGAAGTATTATGGTAGAATTGTTGCTTATAATGATATGTTGTTTTTAACTACGGCAGCATTTACGTCATATATGACAGGTTTTTTAATAGAAAGCGGAATCACTTTAGAAGGTGTAGCTGTTATTATGGGAGTTGGTTTCATTTTAGGCGGTTTATACTTTAAATGGGTTGTAAAAACTCACAATATAAAAGAGATTAACTAGAAATAAGGGATAGATTTAGATGATTTATAATACTAAAGATGGAGAACTTGATTTATCAAAGCTTACCAGACTTTATCCTGCATCTGTAGTGGAGTTAAATGGTGATGTAGCTGAAATGAGTTTAGAATGGACTGAGCTAAACGAAGATAAAGTAAAAGTTTTAAACTATGTTTTAGTATTTGATTTTACCCCTCAAGGACAAGAGGAAAAGATAAAGACTACTCTTGTTTTTAACACCAAAGATGAACTAATCGAGGAGATGCAAAAAGTTTCGGAGGCAATAAATGGATAACACCTCATTGTCGTTAATAGCAAGTGTTTCAAACTTGCAAAAAGATTTTATTGTTATTTTTGAAAACGATAAAGTTATTTTTACAAACGACTCGTTTAACAATTTTTTTAATGTATCCTCAACTGAACATTATAATGAGAACTTTGGAGATTTTGTAAATAACTTTGTACCGCATCCAAGCTATTTTAATAAAGATAAAGTAACATCAGGTGATCATTGGATTGATGTTATTTTTAAGTTAGACAAGAATGACAGAGTTGTAAGTATGCTTAGTCAAACATATGAACCCCATGCCTTTAGCGTTAGCATTGATAAAAGTGTAAATGGATATAGCGTAGTCGTGTTTAAGGATATTACACAAGATTTGATCAAAAGAATTATGATCCAAAATAACGCAAATATAGATCAGCATAGCGGAGCTTATGCTAAAGAGTATTTCAAGCAAATTGCAAAAACTTACCATGAAGCTGCAAGGTTTAATGAAAAAGTTGTAGCAATTTTATCAATAGTAGTAACAAAAGAAGATGTCGACCATAAAAATTTTGTTGATGATCTTGTAGTAATGATCAGACAAGATGATATGTTGGTAAGATGGGGTGATAATAGGTTTTTACTTGTATATATGGTTGATGAGGTACAAAATGCCCATAAAGTACTATATAAATTTGAAAATGCATTATCAGCTGAACATATAAAAGATTATGGCTGTAAATTAAAATTAGATATACATGATGATAAAGATGAAAAAATCACAACATTTATAAAAAGAATATAGAGCTATATGTTTATAAATTTTTCAAAAGATACTCAAAGAGTTTTTTCTCTAGCAATTCCTGCTGCACTAAAAAGTTTAGTAGATATACTTCAGTCACTTATAGATATGTTGATGGTTGGTATGATAAGTTTTTATGCACTTGCTGCAGTGGGTGTGTCTATGCAGTTTATGATGATTATAAATGTGGTTATGACACTTTATGTAGTCGGGGGTAATGCTTTATTTTCAAGGTTTATAGGAAATAACAGAAAAAAAAGAGCATCTTCACTCTTATATTCGCTAGGGATATTTTCTATTTTATTATCAATTATCGTCTCTATTTTGGGATACTCTTTTAGTGAATATTTTTACATTGCTTTAGGTGCAGATGATGAGGTTGTAAGGCTTGGCGGTGCTTATTTTGAAATTATCTCACTTGGTATGGTGGTTATCTTTTTAGACGCTCTTCTTTTTAATGCTCTAAGTGCGGCAGGTGATACAAAAAGCTCCCTCTACATTAAGCTTGTATCTGCGATTATA
The DNA here is from genome assembly GCF_041583195.1 of Sulfurimonas sp. NCBI lineage: Bacteria > Pseudomonadati > Campylobacterota > Epsilonproteobacteria > Campylobacterales > Sulfurimonadaceae > Sulfurimonas > Sulfurimonas sp. Next base: position 243,958 of record NZ_JBFHGL010000002.1, on the reverse strand, counting down.
AATGCTTTTCTAAATTATGTACTGATCTTCGGACATTTCGGAGCTCCGGAATTAGGTATTGAAGGTGCAGCTATAGCAACTGTAATATCGTATATTTTTAATGTAGTTGTTTATTTGATAATCTTAAAAAGACCTTCTTCAAAGTTAAATCTTATTCCAATCATTCGTTTATCTGATTTAAAAAGAGCTTGGAAAGTAGGCTGGGGTGCTGCACTGGATCGTGGAATATCAAGTTTAAGTTTTTTATTTTTTGTAGCTATTATAGCCTGGTATGGAAGTGTAGAACTTGCGGGTTATCAAGTTGGTCTTAAAATTGAAGGTATAGCTTTCATGCCAGGTTTTGGATTTGCTATAGCTGCTATGGCTTTGGTTGGACAAAACTTAGGTGCAAAAAATCAAGAAAAAGCTTATAGAATGGGAATTATAAGTGGTCGAGTTGCATATACTTTTATGGCAAGTGTAGGTTTGTTTATGATCCTTGTTCCAGAACATATTGTAGGACTTTTTACGAATGATATATCTACAATTTTAGTTGCATCTCAATATTTGATTTTAGTCGGACTTGCACAGATACCTTTAGCGATTATGTTTGTATATTCATCTGCACTTCGCGGTGCAGGAGCTACAAAAACTACACTTAAAATAAATGTGTTTTCATTATGGTTTTTTAGGGTAATTCCATCATATATAGCTTATAAAATGGGATTTGGGATTTTAGCTGTATTTATAATTATGAATATTGAAACACTTTTAAAAGGTATGATTTACTGGTATATTTATCAAAAAAGAGATTGGCTGAATACTAAAGTTTAATCATAATATAAAATGTGATATAATGTATCACAATGTTTTAATAAGAGTATTTACATGGGTACATTAAAGAACACAAAACAAAAAGTTTTTATATCATCGATATTGCTAGTCTTAATACTTTTTATAGTTGGATATATCTTTTTAAATTTTGTTTTTGACAAACAAATTAAGCAAAGAGTTGACACAATATCCACTTCTACGCAGAAACTTTTCAATATATACATAGACAGATATAGAACGATACTGGATAAAAATATAGAATATATTGTTTTAAAAGAAGAATTTATTGATGCTCTAAAGAGTAAAAACAGAAAAAAAATAGATGAGATAGTTTCAAATAGTTATTTTCTTGATAAAACATCAGAACAAAACATAGAAGTTTCATACTATACAAAAACTAAAAAAGAGAGTTCTGTAGGTTTTAAAAATACAAAAAACGGTATCTATTTTTTTGTTTTAAAAAGCGTGTTTGATAAAGACAGGTACATAGGCTTTATTGAGCAATCTATAAAAATAGAACTTTTTGTAAAAGAGCTAAAAAATATATATAAAATTAAGTCCATCAATATTTTAAATAAAGATGATTCTTATATTCAAAGCAAACTCACAGACGAAACCCTGATAACAAATATACAATTTAGGTCAGATAACTCTATACCAGTAACTTATCTAAGTTTGCATTTTGATATTTCTGAGTTAATAAAATCTCAAAACAATCTTATACACACACTTTTACTAGTTGGTTTATTTATATCAGTATTAATACTGTTTTTTACAAAAAAAAGCTTTGACAGTGTTTTTTATCACTTTAAAAAACATACGTTTACAGATGCTTTAACTGGAGTAGGAAACAAACAAAAACTTGATTATGAATTATCCAAGGAGAAAGTAAACGTACTTATATTGATGAATATAAAAGAGTTTAGTCTTATTAATGAACTTTACGGGATCAGTATAGGAAATGATGTCCTTGTGTCAATATCCAAAGAGTTAACAGAGTTTGCCAAAAAATACTCATTAAAGCTATATAGAATATCTTCTGATGAATTTGCATTTTTAAAATATGATGATTCTTTTTCAGAAGATGATTATGTAGAAATTTTAGAAGAGTTACATGAAAACATACACTCCCTAAGAATTAAAATAGAAAAATTTTCAGATATACTGCAAGTCGAACCGTACTTTGGTGTTTCAAATGGAAGTGCAGATGATAACTTAGTTGAAAAATCACAAATGGCACTTAAAAAAGCTAAAGAAAAGTCTTTGCCTTTTATGGCTTATACGGAATATATAGATACAAAACAAAACTCTTCCAGAATTATTAAGATGAAAAAAACACTTAAACATGCACTTAAAAACAACAATATCGTTCCGTTTTTTCAAGAGATCAGGGATCGTGATAAAAATGTGGTCAAGTATGAAGCGCTTGTTCGTTTAATAGATTTTGAAAATGGTAAAGAAAAAATTTTATACCCTGGTGATTTTTTATCCATTGCAATCAATGGCGGATTGTATTCCGATGTAGCTAAAGAGGTTTTAAATCAGGCGTTGTCGTTTTTTTCAAATAGAGAAGAGATCATATCTATAAATTTTTTACCTAGTGATTTTTTTCAACCTAAGGTTATAGATACGTTTATAGAGATTGTTGAGGGCTTTAGTGATCCAAAAAGGATCGTTATAGAGATCACCGAAGAAGACAAAATAGAAGATTTCAACAGACTTTTAAAAATAGTAAAAAGGTTTAGAAAACTTGGTGTTAAAATAGCCGTAGATGATTTTGGAAGCGGATATGCAAACTATTCACATATATTACGACTAAAGCCGGATTATTTAAAAATAGACGGTTCGTTGGTTCAAAATATTTTAGATGATGAAGAATCGAAAATCTTAGTAAAAAGTATTGTGCATTTTGCACAAGAACTTGGTATAAAAACAGTAGCTGAATATGTAGAAAATGAAGAGATATTTGAACTATTAAAAGAATATGGTGTAGATGAGTATCAGGGTTTTTATTTCGGTAAAGCCCAAAACCTTATAAATACATAAGCCTAACATATTTTTTAGTAAGTTTAAGATAAAATCTCACTCATGAATAATCAAGAGTATAAAGAAGCAGTAGAAAAATTAAATCTGTATGCGTACCATTACTATGTTTTAGATGAACCTATAACGACGGATGAAGTATATGATCAGTTATATCATCAAGTTTTAGACTATGAAACAAATAATCCAACAGAGAAGTTAAGTAACTCCCCGACACTTAGAGTTGGTGATGTAGTGTCAGAGAAGTTTGTAAAAGCAAAACATCTCTCACGTATGTGGTCGCTTGAAGATATTTTTAATGCTGAAGACTTGGAAGCATGGTTAAAAAAGACCTATAAACTTGATGAAAATATCTCTTTTTATTGTGAACCGAAGTATGATGGGGCTTCGCTAAACCTTATCTATGAAAACGGTGAACTAATTCAGGGGATCACCAGAGGTGACGGTGAAGAGGGTGAAGATATTACTGTAAATGTAAAAACTATCCGCTCAGTTCCTCTTAGCATTGATTATCAAGGTCGTATTGAGATCAGAGGCGAAGTTGTTATTTTTAAAGATGATTTTGAGAAGATCAATGAAGATCGTATGAAAAATAATGAAGCTGTTTTTGCAAACCCTAGAAATGCAGCTGCAGGAAGTTTAAGACAGCTTGATTCATCTATTACAGCTTCAAGAAACTTGGTGTTTTTACCATATGGCATAGGTGAGAATACACTAGAGCAAAAGCTTCTAAGTGAGAGAATGAATTTTATATACTCTCTTGGATTTAAAAAACCGCCTCAAAGTGCATTGTGTCAAGGCTTTGACGATATAGAAAAAATCTATGAAGTTATGAAAGACGAGCGTGATGATTATGCGATGATGCTTGATGGTATGGTTATAAAAGTTAACGAGATATCTTCACAGATAGATATGGGTTATACGGTAAAAAATCCACGCTGGGCTGTAGCATATAAATTCCCTGCAGTTGAGAAGATAACTACGCTTAAAGAGATAAAACTTCAAGTCGGGCGCAGCGGTGCCGTTACACCTGTTGCAGTAGTTGAGCCTACAGATATTGATGGAGTTATAGTAGAGAGAGCAACTCTTCATAACTTTGATGAGATTGACAGAAAAGATATCCGTCTGGGTGATAAGGTAATTATCCTTAGAAGTGGGGATGTTATACCTAAAATAATTAAAGTACTTGAACATGAACGTAGTGGGAATGAGCAAAAGTTTGAGCGTCCAACTCAGTGTCCTGTGTGTGGAAGTGAGCTTTTACAAGAGGAAGTTTTAGTTAAGTGTCAAAATCTTACATGTGAAGCAAGAGTTGTAAACTCTATAATCTATTTTGCATCAAAACCGTGTTTAAACATAGACGGTTTAGGTAATAAAATAGTTGAGGCACTTTTTAACGCAGGACTTGTAAACAATGTGATCGACCTGTTCTCTTTAACGTTTGAACAGTTAATGGCATTAGAGAGCTTTAAAGAGAAAAAATCTCAAAACCTGCTTGATGCACTAGAGGGTGCAAAAGGTTGTGAATACTGGCGTTTTATAAACTCTTTAGGGATTGAACATATTGGGGAAGTAGCTTCAAAAACTCTCTCAGATGCTTTTGGATTCGGCTTCATAGATGCAACAAAAGAAGATATTATTGCTTGTGATGGTATAGGTGATGAGATGGCTGAATCTGTACTTGAGTTTGTAAGAGTCAACAGAGATACAATACAAGAGTTACAAGATATTTTAAAGCCGCTTGAACCTGTAAAAAAAGCCGAAGCTGAAGATAATCCTTTTAAAGGAAAAACAGCAGTTTTAACGGGTACTATGAGCCAACCAAGACCGCTAATAAAAGAGATGCTTGAAAATTTAGGTGCAAAAGTAAGCGGTAGTGTAAGTAAAAAAACCGACTTTTTGATCTATGGTGAAGATGCAGGAAGTAAGTATGACAAGGCTATGAGTCTTGGAGTTGAGTGTTTAACAGAAGATCAGATGAAAGAGATGTTATGAGAATTTTTTTAGTTTTAGTATTTTTATTTAGTTTAGTATATGCTGATCGTGATGGCGGACCATATCTTGGGATTGGATACGGTGTAGCTGAGTATGATGACGATGGGTTATATGAACAAATAACAGACAAAAGTGCTCCATATATGTTTTACTATGGTGGTGCATATATAAATAAACACTTATCTGTTGAACTGGGTTATGCAAAAATTAAAGATGAGCAGTTTAAAGTTGTAGACAGTGGTGTAAAAAAAGATGTAAGCTATAATCTTTATAATATTTCTGCTTTAGCTCACTATGCTTTTTTTGATGATATTTGGGATTTTTATGCAAAATTCGGGGCAGGTTATGTGACCAAAAATTCTAAAAATGGTTCAAGTCTACTATATGGAGTTGGAACATCTATAAGGTTCAATGAGCTGATCAGTGTTAAAGTAGCATACGATATGTATGAGTTCGGATACGATGAAAACGGAAATACATCTGCAGACTATAAGATGAGAATCTACTACCCTTATGTAGCTTTGGAGTTTCAATTTTAATGCGCTTAGATAATTATCTGGTTGAGAATGGCTTTACAGATAGTCGCACGAAAGCTCAGGAGCTTATTAAAAACTCTTTGGTCAGCATAGATAATAAAGTGGTAAAGAAAAGCTCTTTTAAGGTAGATGAAGCCTCTGTTGTAGAAGTATCAGAACATGGTAGTTATGTAAGTAGGGCTGCATATAAACTAAAGTACTTTTTAGAAGAGTTGGAACTTGACCTAAAAGATAATATTTGCTTAGATATTGGCTCATCTACTGGCGGTTTTACACAGGTGCTACTTGAATATGAAGTTAAAAGTGTAGATGCAGTTGATGTCGGAAAGAGTCAACTTCATAAGTCCCTTTTAGAGAATAATAGGGTAAACTCTTATGAGAGCTGTGATATTAGAGAGTTTAAAAGCGATAAGATTTATGATCTCATTGTTAGCGATGTATCATTTATATCTCTACTAAATATTTTAGATGACGTAGATAGACTCTCATCAGATAAAATCATACTTTTATTTAAGCCTCAGTTTGAAGTAGGGCGAGAAGTAAAGCGTGATAAACATGGTGTAGTATTGGATGACAAAGCTATTAAATTAGCTATGGAAAAGTTTGAGAACAAGTGTTCAGAAAAAGGGTGGAACCTAATACAAAAATCACCTTCAAAAATAACTGGGAAGGAGGGCAATCTTGAATATTGCTACTACTTTGAAAAATAGTATTGCTATAGCTATAGGCGGATTTGACGGAATGCATACAGGGCATCAACATCTTTTTGATGAACTTGGTGAACATGGAACTATTGTCGTAATTGAAACTGGCTATGCAAATCTTACACCTAAAAAAGAGCGTGAGAACTTTACTCATTATCCGATAGTCTATTTGGAACTTGATGATATCCGCCATTTAGACGGTGAAGGGTTTGTAAAACTTTTAAATGAAAAGTTTCCAAGTTTGAAAAAAATAGTTGTAGGGTATGATTTTCATTTTGGTAAAAATAGAAAATACAACTTTGATGATCTAAAAGAGTTGTTTGATGGAGAAGTTAAAGTTGTTGATGAGGTTTGTCTTGATGGTGATTCAATTCACTCACATAAAATTCGTGCAAAGTTAGGCATAGGTGATATAAAAGGTGCGAACGCATTTTTAGGGCATAACTATACTATAAGAGGTTCAAAAGAGGCTGGGCAAGGTATAGGAAGCAAAGAACTTGTAGCTACGATTAACATATCTTCAGAAGAGGGGTTTTTAGTTCCAAAAGAGGGTGTATATACAACTTTAACACGTATAGACGATGAAGAACATTATCATCCATCTGTAAGTTTTGTAGGGCATCGTGTTACTACAGATGGCAGTTTTGCGATAGAGAGTCATCTGCTTGATGGTAAAGTTGGCGAAGTAAGTAAAGCAAGCATTAGTTTTGTCTCTTTTATAAGAGATAATCAAAAATTTAACTCGCTTGAAGAGTTAAAAAAAGCGATAGAAAGTGATATAACTATCGCTAAAAAAGAATTAAAGTTTTTAGAATTATGAGAAAAAGAGAATATTTAGATAGCGTTGGCGATATTGGTTTTAAGTTTTACCAAACTCAAGATGATTTTTTAGTAGATGAGATCCCATCTATAGAGTTTAAAGGTAAGGGGAATTCACTTATAGTTCATGTGAAAAAAGTAGAAATGACTACGTGGGATATGATTGCTGCATTTTCAGAGTACCTTGGCATCCCTGCTCAAAAAATAGGTTATGCAGGTTTAAAAGATAAGCACGCTACAACAACCCAGTATATATCTGTAGATGTTTCTTATGAGAAAATGATCAAGCAGTTTTATCATAAACAAATAGAAGTTATAGATATTACCCGTCACTCTACAGGTATAAGAATTGGGGATTTGGCCGGAAATAGATTTAGTATAAATCTTTACGAGGTAGATAATATAGATGCTGGGCGCATAGAAAAATGTGCGAGAAAAATATCTAAAAATGGACTGCCTAACTATTTCGGTTTTCAGCGTTTTGGACGTGACAGCGACAGTTTCAAGCAAGCTAGAGAGATGATCAGTGGTGAGATATTTATAGAGGATGCTAAAATAAAAAACTTTTTAATATCTATATATCAAAGTGAATTTTTTAACCAATGGCTTCGCGAGCGTGTTGAGATCTCTCAAGATGAAAACTCTGGAGTGTTTAAGCTTTTAAGTGGTGATGTTTATATGGATAAAAAAGGAAAACTCTCAACTCCAAAGGTCATCCCTACAAAAGATTTTGAATCTAAAAAACTAACTCCGACAGGGTTACTCTGCGGTCGCGATGTATTTCGTGCACGTGATGAAGCTTTGGAGATCGAGGCTAAGTATGACGATGAGTTTTTACAAGAGAAAGGTTATAGACGTGAAGCTCTTGTATATCCTCAAGATATAGAGTGTAAATACATAAAAAAGCAGACTATGCTAAATATATCTTTTACACTTCCTAAGGGCTCTTACGCAACTGTGTTCTTAGAGTCAATTGCAGATAAAAACTACTCTGCAAAAGATGTAAAGAAAAAGTAGCGAATTAAAAAAATTATAAGCTCATAGTGGCTATAATTTCGCCCTACAACGAAAGTGGGTTCATAGCTCAGTTGGTTAGAGCCCTCCGCTCATAACGGAGTGGTCGAGTGTTCGAGTCACTCTGAACCCACCACTTTCAAACAATCATTATTTAGCATTTAGCTCAAACTTAACATCGAGACTTTGTGTTTTTATGTCTGGACATATAGTTAGTTTTTCTTTATCTACATTAAGACTTAACAGATGCTTTAAAATTCCATTTGCACGTTTACTTGCTAGATCTTCGAGTGTCTTAGAATCAATTTGTATTTTATTTAAAATAGCCGCTTTTGTAACTTCTTGATCTTTGTTGATCTCAACAGTGTATTCTTTTGCAATTTGCTCAACAGTATTTGTCTTCATTAATGCTTCCAAAGCTTTTTCTTTTAGCACTTTAATATCATCATCTTCATCGTATGCAGAACATAGTTTTAATGATAATTCAGGGCGTTCATCAAACACTTTTTTCAAAGCATCAAGTTTTACAATGTTTTCTTGAGTAAGTTTTTCACTTCCTGCTTCAAATGTAACACCTGATAGGTCATCACCGCTTAAGCCTGCTATAGCACCTAAAAGAGAAAATGGTGATGATACGGTTTTTACAATTACGTTTGTTAAAACCGTAAGAATAATATTATGCGCTTTAAAACTAGGATCATCCAAATCGTTTTGAATATCTATATTTAGATTGATCACTTGGTTCATATCTTGAAGCAGTGCTATTGCTAAATTTATAGGAAGTGTCGCAGCACCGCTTTCGTCTATATGATCACTTACATCTAAGTTGTTAATTATAACTTTGTGATTTGAATCAAGTTGAGATTTATCTATATTTACATAAAACAAATCACTTAATCGTCCGCTTGAAATGTTTCTTCCAATTGAGCCGTAAGAATATGGCGATAGCTGTTGCATATTAAATGACTTGATATCACCGTTTAAATGAAAAAATTGTTTTGGTTTAAAAGGGTTGAACTTTCCATCAAGTGAGATCGTTTCGTGTTTACTGAAGTTTGCTTTTAATGAGAGCATGGCATTGGTGCCTTGTTTAACATTTGATAGTTTTGCATTAATATTTTTCAGTTCAAGATCTGCTTTATCTTTTATAGATATACTTGAATTATTCAGGCTCATCTCTTTTAGTTCAAAGTTCATTTGTGTTTTTTCATTATTTGTTTTAGCAATTCCATTTTCTTTTTTTATGTTCTGCTTTTGAGAATCTTTCTGAGTGTTATCCATAATAATATAAAGTTTCATCTTATCTATAATCAGGTTTTCTACAACTATATCTTCAGGTTTTATTTTTAGTTTTGAACTTAGGTTTATAAATCCATATTTCATACTTATATTTGCATATTTGCTCAAATATTTGTTGTAGTTTGAGAGATCAAAACTGTTTATACCTATATCAAATTCAAAATCTTTTTGTGCCAGATTTATTTTTGAATCTATTTTCAGCTTTTGAGTATTTTCAATGATGGCATTTACATTAGCATCAAATGTATTGTTTAGATCTAATTTGTTAATGCTGATATTTAAGTCATCTACTAAATGGCTTTCTTGAGCGATAAAATTGTCATAGATCTTGTTCTGATGCAGAAAAGTATTTATTTTTTCAACTTCTAACTCTTTAGTATCTGTAATAAAGTTTAAATTGAGTAGTTCTAAGTTTATGTTTTTTGATTCAAAAGTTTTGTTTTCATCAACTAAAAGTTCCAGATCTTTAACACCTGCTTTAAAGCTTGGAATTTTAATGATAGTCTTTCCATTAGATTCAAGAATAAAGTCCATCATATATTCAAATACACCGTTATTGAATGCGAAGTTTTGGTCTTTAAATATATAATCAGTATTTGATAATTTGATAGCACTATGATCAATTTTTACTTGAACTATTAAAGGATTTATAGTTACCTTACCGTTTATTAAAAGTTTTCCGTACTCATTTAAATCAAATGCTAGTGAATGGTCTGATTTTTCCATCGGTTTAGTTGTTAAACCTGTAAATGTATGGTTAAGAGGACCTACATTTAGATCAAACACTTTCTCCTGAGTTAAATCTTTAAAATGTAAGAAAGAATCACTTAATGTAAAACTATCCAGTTTAAAAATTAACGGAGCAGACTCTTTGTTCTGAGTTTTACTCTTAGTTTTTTTAGTAAATATACGTAAAAAGTTTAAATCTTCATTCTTTTCAAGTACGGGATGAACCTTTAGTCCACTTAAAGATGCTTCTGAAATCTCAAGTGTGTTTAGAAGATATTTTGTCGGATTAAAATTGGCACTGAGTTGTGAAAAAGAGATCAGCGGAGTATTTTTTTCATAAATGTTTAAATCTTCAATTTCTATATAAAAAGTATATGGATTAAAATATATCTTTTTAATATTTAAATCGATGCTATATTGTTTTTTTAACTCTTCTGTCGCAATTTTTTTTGCAAAATAAGGAGCTAAAAAGAAACCTGATAAAGTGTATATAACAACAAGCGATCCTAGAGTCCATAAAGCTATTTTTGATTTGTTCATATGATCTAATCCCAAAGTATATAAGTTGATTACATTATATAAAAGTTAAGTTTAAATTTTATTGTACACGGTTTGAAAATGTTTTTAAGTATTTAAATAATTTATGTTTATTATTTATAAAACTTAAATTTCTAAATTAGTAGTATCTGCTTATGGAATAAATATGATTTTTTTACTAAAATTCCGCTTTCGAAAAAAAAGGGTATATTTGTTAAGATTAATATTATTGTTAAGCGTTGGAAAACTTTTATTTGCAGACATTTCTCAAAAACAGCTTGAAACATTACAAACTGTAAGAGATATAGCTAAAACTATTTCAGATAACACAGGTGAGACATACGAAAACACATTAAGTGCCATTTGTCTTACTGAGAGTAGTGGCGGTGTTCACATACTTGGTGATGTAAAAAAGGGTACCGACATTACAAAAGCATCACTTGGTGCTATGCAGATCCAGTTAAGAACGGCAAAACATATTGCAAAGCTGACACCGTCTCTAAGTCACCTGTTAAAACTAAGTGATAAAAAATTAGCATCGCTTCTACTGACCGATGTAAAAACTTCTACAAAAATTGCAGCACATTTGCTTGTAAGACTAAAACACAGTAGAAAAAAATACTTTAATATGGTTAGCGGCTATAACGGAGGTTACTCAAATGCTCCATATTATGCTCGTGTAAAAAAGAATCTTAGTTTAGTATATAAACTTGTAAGAAAGAATCTACTTCACTAAGCTCTTTGGCTTGGTACTCCAAATTATATAAAATATTCAATTGACAGTTGTGATATAATGGTTCTATAAGAAAACCTGATAAAGGATCACTATGACTAAGAAAGAGTTGATCAATATTGCGGCTGAAAAATCTTCACTTACACACGCAGAATCAAAGGTTTTACTAGATTCTACAATCAATGTTATAGAAAATCATCTAAGTACAAAAAGTAGTTTAACTATTCCACATTTTGGCACTTTTGACGTCAGAAAAAGTAAGGAACATCGTTTTTTTAATATTGTTAAAGAAACCATCATGATGGCACCTCAAAAATACTCTATCTTTTTTCATATTAGTTCAGAGTATAAAGACCAACTACAGAAAAAGTATCAGTCATGAATGAAAAACTACATTATGATGATTTTGTTGAACAAATAGTACTTGAGTCAGGCTATGATAATGAAACGGTAAGAAATTATCTCTCTGCTATGTTTGAAACAATTGTTATAGAAAGCAAAAAAGGAAACTCGGTTAAACTAAGAAACTTTGGAAGTTTTCAGCCTCGCTGGTATAAAGCAAAGCGAGGAATAAATCCACAAACAGGACAGCCTTTAGATATTCTTCCACACTATCATATACATTTTGCAAGTTCAAAAGTTTTAAAAAATGCAATAAATGAAGAGGATGAAAAATCTTTTTTACCAAAACTACTATTAGCATTATTAGTTTTATTGGTTGGGGTTTTAATCTATTTTACTACCGCTACAAATGAAACAGTTACAGTAAAGTCAGTTAAAGAGGTGGAAGTTTTTAAACCAGTTGTTCAAGAGGTTGAAAAAGCGCAAATTATAGAAGTTCAAGAAGAACAAACTATTGAGCAACCTGTAGTGACAGAGTTAAAACAAATACCTCCAACTATTCCAAGTGCAACTAAACTATATCCAGGTAGTTACACAGTCAATGCAAATGAAACACTGTCTGCTATTGGTTTAAAGGTTTATGGAGATAAAGGTTATTGGCCACTTCTTTACAGTGCAAATAATTCAAAGGTATTGAACCCTGATCTGATTTTTAAAGGATCAAATATAGTTGTCCCTGATAAAACAGAGTCAAATAGTTTATATAACTCATATATGGATGTACACAATACCTATATGGATATGGACAAAATGGGTAAATCGTTTTGGATTTTATGTGAAGGTACACATTTTATGGGTAAAGATTTTCAAATATATCTAAAAGAGCAATTATTACCTGCTGAGTATCCGATAATAAAAAGATGTAGTGATATTAAAAAATAAACTAATATAGGGTTATATAACCCTATATTTAATAGCTGAATTACTTTTTAGTAGCTACAACAGCAAACTCTGTATGGTTCTCATCATATACTGAACCCGCAACATCTTTATATATAGACTTAATAGTTAATCCAGAGTTTTCAAGCTCTTTTTGTAGTGTTTCAGGACTAAAGTATTGAAACCAGTTATATACAACGTATGATTTTGATTCCTCGATAATTGTATATTTGTCCAAAGATACTTTTTCATCTTCATATTTAAAAGTGTTTACAAACCCATAGTAGTCATTAGCCGACCAAAAGTTAAATAGTTGGTTATGTTCATAGGTAGAAATTTCTTCTTTTTCATCAAAAGCTTTTAGTGATTGCACGTCTAGTAAAATAGAACCATCATCTGACAACAGATTGTAAAACTTATCTAATAATATTTTTCTTTGATATGGGCTTAAAACACAAAAATCAAGCATTATCATTGTGATTAAATCGTATTTCTCGTCTGACTCATATTCTAGATAATTTTTATTAATATACTTTATATCTAAACTTTCTTTTTTAGCAATTTCATTTGCATATTCCAAAGAATTTTTAGAAAAGTCTATTCCTGTGACTTTAGCACCTGTTTTAGCTAGTCCAGTTGTGTATAAACCAACTGCACATCCAAAGTCACAAGTTTTACTTTTTTCAGAAATATTAAACTCTGAAATGATCCACTTTAATGACCTATTTATGAAGTCTATGTTTCTTGAAGCTACATCTATATCTTCTTTTAGATGATAAGAAAGCATCTGTTTTGATCTATACTCATCAGTCCATAAAGAATCAGCGGTATAAAATTCAAAGGCTTTTGGTTTTTTGTTAATCTCTTTTAATTGAGTGTACATTTTTTGTCTCCAAATAATTAATATATTTAGTGACAATTATGAAATATATTATTTAATTGTCACCAACTTAGTTTTTAATTTTGTTAATTGTTTGATTGAATACATAATATACCTCCTATAAAAGTTAATTAAATTGTTTATGAAATTGTATCGAAATATTGTTATGCTTAAAAAATAGATCTACTAAAAAAAAGTCTAGTTATTGTCAGTCTAATATAATAATATTTTATATTGTCAAGATATTTAAAAGGAGTTTTTCATGAAAAAACAAATAAAAAAATATCTGAATATATATGTTGTTGTAGGTTTTATAGGCATATTTTCGTTTTTGTACATGATGTCTTTTGCTTTTGTATTGCACGATGTAGCAAACGGTTCAAGTTTACAGATGAAAAGAGATTATTTAGAGAAACAAAAAGAGATGTCTCAATAAATACCTATTTATAAAAAGCTTTTAGTACCACGTCCGTCATAAAGATCCCTATACTGAAAAGTAATAAGGTTCTGCATAATGGCAAAGAGTATTATAAAGTTTAAAAAACTGCTGCCCCCGTAACTAAACATGGGCAGTGGTACTCCCACAACCGGTGCATATCCAATTGTCATAGATATATTAACACCCATGTATACAAATATCATAAATGATATTGCAATAGTCACAACTTTTATATAATAATCCGTATTGAAAATACTAAGACTTAATAAGTGCAGTATTAGTAGAATATATACCAGTATAATAGCTAACCCGCCTAGAAATCCACTGCGCTCAACTAAGTAGGCAAATATAAAATCACTTGTAGCAATTGGAAGAAACTTCATTTGTGTTTGGGTAGCTTCCTCTTTTGAGTTCCCGCTAAGTCCACCTGAACCTATGGCAATGATCGACTGCTGGACATGGTATGAGGGCTTTTCACTTATAAAATCTTTTATACGTGTTTTTTGATAGTCATGCAGACCAAATTTATATACAAGAGGGGATGAAAGTAATATTGTAGTGATTATTACAGCCCAAATTTTCCAATTAACACCTATAAAAAACAGTGTACCGTAACCTATTATCAAAAGTACCAGTGCTGTACCAAGATCCGGTTCTTTTGCAATTAAAATAAAAGGCAGTAGTATATACGCGCTTAGTTTTAAAAACTCTTTTAAATTATATCCATTCCTTTGAGGTGGATTTTTATGTATTAGATACGCGAGCATTAAAATAAGTGCAGGTTTTACAAATTCAGATGGTTGAATAGTCGCATTTATAAATGGAAGTTCTAGCCATCTTTGCGCACCCATACCGCGTGTTGTTCCAAAAAAATCAACGGCTAAAAGCAAAAGTATATTTACCCAGTATATAAGTGGAATCAGCCAGCTCATTCTTCTAATAGGGAGTAAAAAAACAACTAAAAACGCTATAGCTGCTACACCAATATAAGCTATTTGTTTTTGAGCAAGAGCTGGTACGGCTTCATCTATAAGCCAGTTTGATGTAATGATCAGAGGCAGGATAAGAATAATGGAAATAAAATCAAATTGTGCTAAAATACGCTTATCAATTCTCCACAAACTACACTTCTCCAAATTTTTACAGAATTGTAACACAAAAGGTGTATAAAAAGGTATATTATGGATAATATTAAAAGCTTTACTTGTAGCATTCCTGAGCGCTTAGACACTTTTTTAGCTAACGAATTAGACCAAAGTAGATCACAAGTAGCACAACTTATAAAAAAAGATTGTGTATATGTTGATGAAAAATTAGTTTCACGTGCAGGTGTAAAACTGAAAGAAAATCAAAACATTAGAGTAGAACTTCCAGAGGCAAAAGAAGAAGAGCCTCAAGAGATAGATTTTAGTGTAGAAATTATCCATGAAGATGATGACCTTTTAGTAATAAACAAACCTAGCGGGTTGACAGTTCATCCCGCACCCAGCGTAAAAGAAGCTACTCTTGTTGACTGGTTAAAGCACAAGGGTATAAGACTCTCGACAATTAGCGGTGAAGAGCGTCACGGTATTGTACATAGATTAGATAAAGGTACAAGCGGTGTTATGGTTGTTGCAAAAAACAATGAAGCACACCAGCTTTTAAGTGAACAACTTCAAGATAAAAGTATGGGACGCCATTATTTGGCAGTAATTGAACCACCGCTAAAAGATGATATAACGATTATAGAAGCACCTATAAAAAGAAGCTCAAACAATCGTTTGAAAATGGCTTGTGAAGCAGGTGGAAAAGATGCTAAAACAGCTTTTAAACAACTGCTTTTGAGTAATGATGAAAAACACCAGTTAATAGCTTGTAAACTATTTACGGGACGTACACATCAAATTCGTGTACATCTTGAGACAAAAAGCCGTCATATAGTTGGTGATCACATATACGGAGCTATTAAAAAAGATGATAAATCGGAACGAATTTTGCTTCATGCATATGAATTACACTTTATCCATCCAAAAACTAATGAGGTGGTTTCATTTGTAGCTCCAATAGAGCAGAAAATGAAAGAATATATAGATAAAAAATTTGATACGGAGCAAATATATGAAGTTATTGAACCTAAGTTCATTATCGATAGTTTTAATTCTCTTAACTCTTAGTGGTTGTGGGGCAAAACCAAAACCAAAAGAAGAGGCTGTCATTGATCCAACCCTTCCAAAAGTATCTTTAACAAAAAATGCTACAAAATCAGGTATGAAATCGATAGCACTTGAATGGAAGCAAATTAAGGACAAAAGAGTTGAAGGTATCTATATCTATAGAGAGTCTATAGATGAGAACTTAAGTTCTGAAGATTCGTACTTCGATACGATAAATACAAGATTTGCAACTCACTATTTAGACAACAATGTTAAACCTGAACATAGATATAACTATTTTTTCGTAACTTATTCTAAAGATGCACAAGGGGAGAGAAGTGAGGTTTATCAAACTGCTACAAAACCTATACTGAATTCTGTAACATGGGTGTATGCAGCTAGTTCAATGCCTAGAAGTACAAAAATTATTTGGAGACCGCATACAAATGAGATAGTAAAAGCTTACGAGATCCAAAGAAGAGCATTAGACGAAGAAAAATGGAAAGTAGTAGCTAGAGTGCAAGGGCGTTTAAGTGCAGAGTATATAGATGAAGGTTTAAAAGATAACCACACATATTTGTACAATGTACGTGCGATTACATACAACGGAATTACATCAAAACAGAGTGAGATTGTAAAATCTATTACTAAGAAACTACCTCTAACTATAACTAATTTAGTAGCTTCAAAAGATGTTGCAAAGAAGATAAAAATTTCTTGGGATAAAACACAAAATAAAGATTTTTCTTACTACAAACTATATAGAGCAGATAAGCCGGACGGAAGCTATGAATTTATAGCAAAACTTATTGATAATAGTTTTGAAGATGAAGTACAAGAAGACGGTGTTAGATACTTCTACATGGTAACTCAAGTTGACAAAGACGGTTTAGAATCTCTACATCAGCCATACTCAACACAAGGTTTAAGTTTATCAAAACCGCTTGCACCTGCTGTAGTTGATGCAAAGCTTGAAGATAATAAAATTGTTCTAAAGTGGAGAAAAAACGATCTAAGAGCAAACAGCTATACTGTTATCAAAGAGTATAAAACAGGTGTTTTTGAATCTACAATAGATGAGATTAAAGATATTAAAGGTGAAAGTTTTGTAGATGAGGATATACTTCCGGGAACTACTTATTACTACAAGGTTTTAACTGTAGATAAAAACTCTATAACATCAGAGCCTAGTATAGAAGTTGTTATTGAAATTCCAGAAACAAAAGAAGAACAAAAATAGATGCCACACCTACATATAGAAGAATTTAAAAAGCTAGAACTGCCATTTGAAAAAGATGGAGTAAGCTTTAATTTTTATGGACAAAACGTAAAGCACGATGACGAACTTCTTATCTCAACTACAGTTGAGGATGAAGATTTCTTTTTGCTTTTAAAAGATGATGAGAATAAAACACTTTTAAAAACAGATAAACTGACACGTCCAGCTTCTACACAAAAAGTTCATAATGCCCTTTTAACATACGCAAATGAAGCACAACTAAATGTCCTAAGTTCAAATGTACATACATCTGCAAAAAATATACACCTTGAAAAGGTAACCGCTCTTAAAAATATAGAGTATTTTGCAGATAAGTTTCCCCAAGCTGATGATGTAGCAATAGAGGTCGGTTTTGGCTCAGGAAGACATCTTCTTCATCAAGCTAAAAAAAATCCAAAGACTTTATACATAGGTATTGAGATTCATCGCCCATCAATTGAACAGGTGTTAAAGCAGATCAGCATTCAGGAACTTGATAATCTATTAGTGCTCGATTATGATGCAAGACTTTTTATGGAATTAGTACCATCAAATATAGTAAGTCAAATATTTGTTCACTTTCCTGTACCATGGGATAAAAAACCTCATAGACGTGTAATATCTACTTCATTTATTGAAGAAGCAAGACGTGTTTTAAAAGTTGGCGGAACACTTGAATTAAGAACAGACAGTGAAAACTATTATGCGTATTCTTATGAAACATTTATAAACTTTCCGAAAATAACTTTAAACATTAGAAAAAACAGCGATATAGAGGTCAGTTCCAAGTATGAAGACAGATGGAAGAGAATGGAGAAAAACATCTATGATGTAACTATGATCAACGATCTAGAATCTGAGCTTTTAAATATAGAGGGTGGATTTAATTTTGATGAGTTTAAAGGTGATGAACAAAAGTTACTTGAACTAGGCGGAGTTACAAAAAGATTTGATAGCGGGTTTATCCATTTTGAAAGAGCTTACTCATTAGAAGATGGTGTAATGCTTAGAGTCTCTATGGGTAGTTTTGACAGACCTGAGCATCTATATGTGATCATAAGAGATGAGAATATTTCATACTATCCTCAGACACCTCTTAGATCAAAAAGTAATCTCAATGCACATAAATTCTTAAATGGGGTTTTAAATGGATAAAGTGATTCTTGCTAAAGATGTTTCCCTTAGTTATGACTCTAGTCAGACAATCATAAAACAAGCAAACTTTAGTATTGACTCCGGTAGTTTTGTATTTATCACTGGGGCTAGCGGTAGTGGTAAGTCAACGCTTCTAAAATCACTATACGGTGCCATAAAACCAAAACAAGGCTCTCTTATAGTAGGTGGAGTTGAATTAAATAACGTATCAAAAAGTAAATTAAATTTCTTAAGAAGACATCTTGGTATTGTTTTTCAAGATTATAAACTTGTAAAAGAGTGGACTATTGAGAAAAATATTACTATGCCACTGTTGATCAACGGTTATGAAAAAGAGGTTACTATCAACCAGACGGAATCTCTATTGAAACATGTTAGACTAAAACATCAATATGGTAAGTATCCACTAGAGCTTAGTGGGGGTGAGCAACAGCGTGTTGCAATGGCAAGAGCATTGGCACATAATCCGATACTAATCTTGGCAGATGAGCCGACAGGTAACCTTGATGAATATTCATCTCAACTTATTTGGAACCTTTTAGAAGGGGCAAATACTCAATTAAAAACTACAGTTATAGTTGTAACTCACCATATCCCATCTACATTGAATGTTGATTATAAACATTATCATATAGAATACGGAGAGATTAGTGAAGTCAATTAAAAACCACCTTTCGCTTATTGTAGCACTTATAAGTATCCTTTTTTCTATTCAGATTTTTATTATTGTTGATCGTTCAATCGATGCATATAAACAAAATTTAGCTAATAAATATTCAGTAGTTGTAGTCAGTAAAAAGAACATATTAGAAAAAGATATGTTGTCTTTAAACAGTTTAATAAAAGAGGTAGAAGAACTATCGCCTGATAACGTTATTAAGCGTTTAGATGCGGATATAGATGAAAAAAATATGAATCTTTTAAAATTGACTTTACCAAAGTTTTACAAGCTTCATTTGAAAAAGTTTCCATCTCCCAATGAGATAGAAAAACTTAGACGTGCTCTTTTTACAAACAAAAATATTACAAAGATTGAGGACTTTTCAAATAACCATGATATAACTTATAAGTTATTAGTGCTTTTTAAAAATGTGATTTTGGTTTTTGCAATAGTAGTGTCAATAGTTACAATGCTTCTTATTTTAAAAGAGTTAAGAATATGGCAGTTTAAACACTCTGAGAGAATGAATATTATGGGATTGTTCGGGGCTCCTACATGGCTTAGATCAGCTGTGCTTTTCAGACTTTCAATTGTAGATGCAATAATTTCAAGCATTTTGATATTTTTAATTTTTTCATATATAAGTGTAAATGAGTTTGTTTTAAAACAATTTGAAAATATCAATATTAAAATTGTTATATTTGATCAAGTGTACGATTCTCTATTATTATTAGGCGTATCTTTAATCTTATCTATATTTTTAGCAACAATGATAGTATTAGGTCATAAAGAAGAAGTATGATAAGAACATTATTTGTTTTATTAATACTATTTTTATCATTAAGTTCAGAAACTAATATTGATAAAAAAATAGATAATACATCTAAAAAAATAAAGAATTTCTCTAAAACATATAGTTCTTTAAATAAAAAGATGGCAGATAATGCAAAACAGATTTTAGAACAAAAAGAAGAGATATATAAGCAGCAAAAGTATTTAAAAGAATTAGAAGAACAATTAAAGTTAAAAGAAAAAACTTACCAGGCAAATACACAAACACTATCAAAATTAAAATTAGAGCAAGCTAAGCTGCAAAAATCTCAGTCAGACATAGAACAAGAGCTTGTATTTACGATTGCTAAAAGTGTATCTTTAAGTATTATTATCGATGAGAATGAAGCTAACGATGAAAGTGCACTTATAGAGGTAGAAGTTTTAAAAGAGATGCTTCAAAAAACAAAAGAGAGAGCAAATAAATTAAATGATCGTTTTTATGAAAATGTAAAAATAATAGATGCTAAAAAAGATCAAGCTCTTCAGTTAGAAGATGAGATTTCAAAAATAGATACAAAACACAAAATACTTAAAAAGACACAAGAAAAAAACAAAACTTTACTCGCTAAGTTGGAAAAATCTAAAAAGTCTTATAAAACAGAATTAAAGTCTCTTATAAAAAAGCAGGACACTTTGAAAGAGACTCTCTCAAGGCTTAAAATTATAAAGCTAGATGAAATAAAAAAAGCTAAAGAGGATGAGCGTAGACGTCAAGCTTTTGCTGCAAAAAAAGATGAAGACCTCCCAAAAGTTAAACAACACGGAAGTTCATACCAGAGAGTTAAAACGAAAAAATATACTGGTGAAAAAACTATAACACCTATATATCCGTACACATTAACAAAAAAATACGGGACATATACAGATCCTATATACGGTATAAAAATATTTAACGAATCGATCTCTATGATTCCAAAAGAAAAAAATGCAAAAGTGAGGACTGTGTTTAACGGAAAAGTTATATATGCAGATAAAACTGCTGTTTTAGACAATATAGTTATTGTTGAACATAAAGACGGTCTTCATACTATATATGCAAATCTTTCACAAATTTCACCGAATATTCAAAAAGGTAAAAAGATTAGAAAAGGTTATACAATAGGGCGTGTTAACGATGAACTCATCTTTGAAGTTACTCAAAAATCATATCACATAAATCCTATAAGGTTATTTCAATAAACATAATGCTTAAAATTATGATACAATTATTTTAAATTATTATAAATTATTAGGTAGATATCATGGATTACGGAAGAGATCTAAACAACAGCCGAAATAACCAGATGTATTACAACCAATTAAAAAGGGACAACCTTGCCAGACGCAAGAGAACTAGAAGAAAGAATAAATCTTTCGGTTCTCAAAATGTCGATGTCAAGGAAATGGTTTGGGCACCTGATGGTTATGAAGGTATATTCGGTTTTATATACTTTTTATTTATACCATATATAGTAGGTGCCGTTTTCTTATTTTTTGCAGTAGCTCAGGCAGATTTTGACAGCTTTATGAAGTTAAATACTGCAGCATTTTTTGTAGTTTGGGCGATTGGATATGAAATAGTAGCTTCATTAGCACTTCTTATAATTTTTTGGATGTTTATGAAGTTCGATAGTGATAAATAAAAGTACTTACTCTTTACTTAAACTTCTTTTGCTATAATTGCAAAAAATCATTAAGAGAAATATATGAACTTTATTCAAACTCGTGGCGTAGATCCTTCTTTCCAAGAAACAGTTACTTTTTCAGAAGCAATTTTAAGCCCTATAGCATCTTACGGTGGACTTTATGTACCTGAGAAGCTACCTGAATTAGGGAAAGTTTTTTTAAATAAACATCTAAACTCTAGCTACAAAGAGTTGGCATTTGATCTGTTAAAACAATTTGAAATAGATATTGATGCAAATGTTATTTTAGAAGCACTTGATTTGTATGATAATTTTGATGATAAAGACAATCCAGTTCCTGTTGTGAAAGTAAGAGATAATCTTTTTGTAAGTGAACTTTATCACGGTCCAACTCGTGCATTCAAAGATATGGCACTTCAACCT
Organism: Sulfurimonas sp.; assembly: GCF_041583195.1. Taxonomy (NCBI): domain Bacteria; kingdom Pseudomonadati; phylum Campylobacterota; class Epsilonproteobacteria; order Campylobacterales; family Sulfurimonadaceae; genus Sulfurimonas; species Sulfurimonas sp. The sequence continues at coordinate 222,045 of NZ_JBFHGL010000002.1, read as the reverse complement.
TTTGGAAGAATATTATCATCTGTTGCTCAGAAAAAAAATGAAAACTATTTGATTTTAGCTGCAACTAGTGGTGATACAGGTCCGGCAGCACTAGAGACTTTTAAAAACCAAGATAATATTCAGATGGTTTGTATATATCCTGCAAACGGAACAAGTGATGTACAACGTCTTCAAATGGTTACGGAAAATGCAAAAAACCTTAAAGTAATTGGTATAAACGGTAACTTTGATGATGCACAAAGTGCATTAAAACATCTTTTAGCATCTGATAGCTTTAATAAGACATTAAAAGAGAAAGATATCTCTCTTTCAGCTGCTAACTCTGTAAACTTTGGTCGAATAATATTTCAGATTATCTATCATATTCACTCTTACTTAGAGCTAGTACGCCAAGATGAGATAACTATTGGTGAAAAAGTATATATCAATGTTCCGAGTGGAAACTTTGGAAATATTCTTGGTGCCTTTTATGCAAAAGAGATGGGATTACCTGTTGAGAAACTAGTTGTTTCTTCAAATCAGAACAATATACTAACTCGTCTGATTAATACAGGTGTTTATGATATAAAAGATGATGAATTAATTTTAACAACATCTCCTGCTATGGATATATTAAAATCTTCAAATGTAGAGAGAGTTCTTTTTAGTCTTTATGGAGCTCAAAGAACAAAAGAGTTAATGAACGACTTAGATAAAAATAGTAAATATGAACTTACTAATGATGAACTGAAAAAACTTCAAGAGATTTTTATAGCTGATTATTGTGACGATGCAGAGGGTAAGCACTATATCAAAACAATGTTTGATGAAGGTTATTTAATGGATCCTCATACGGCAACTTGTCTTAAAGCTTACGAGAGTGTATGTGATCCTAAGATAAAATCTATTGTCTATTCAACTGCGGAGTGGACTAAATTTTCACCGGTTATAGCTAATGCTATTACTGGTGAAATCGATACACGAGATCTAGATGCATTGGCTTCAATATCTAAAGCTGCAAAAGTTGATATACCACAAATAATAAAAGATCTTTTTACAAAAGATATAGCTCAAAAAACTGTTATTGAAAAAGAAGATATTGAAAAGAGTATATTAAACTTCTTATAATCAAAAGCTATTTAGCTTTTGATACTAAAATTCCTCCTAAAACTATAAGACCAATTCCGCAAAACGTTAAAAAATCAGGGAACGAATCCCCAAGCATATATCCAAAACCTATTGCAAATGGTATGTTTGTATAACTTATAACACCTATAATACTAGCCTTGGAGGCTGAATATGCTTTTGTTAAAAGCCATTGAGATAGTGTAGATATAAAAGCCATAAATCCTATAAGCAACCAAATACTAAAGTTTTGAGGAATTATAAATTCAGGAAATAAAAACATTAAATATTGCGGTGCATCTATGTAAGGTGATAGTAAAAATAAAAAAACTGGCATTACAGATCCAACCATTACAAAAGACAATACTATTACACGAGAATCATAAATATCTTTTATTTTTTTAATTGTAGCATATGCAGCTGCTGCAAAAAATCCACCTAAAATACCTAAGGCATGTTCATACGATATACTCATTCCAAATGGCTTGGTAATAAATATAATCCCTAAAAACCCTATCAACAGAGCTAGAATTGCACGTTTACTTAGATGCTCATGCAGTAGATAATAAGCTAAGATCGATACAAATAAAGGTGATGTTTTATTAAGTGTTATAGCTTCTCCAAGTGGAATTGCAGAGATAGTATAGAAAAATAAGATCATCGCCAAAAAGCCGAGAAAGCCACGTAAAAAAAGCAGATGAATCTTACCTCCTTCCAATGTGGGAGGTTTGATTCTTAGTGCCCATAGAATTAGTACAACACCGATCATATTTCTGAAAAATACAATTTCTAAAGCACTAATATCATCCGATAATATTTTAGCTATTGCTCCATTTAGTGCAGATATAAGTGCACTAAGAAGCATAAAGATTATGCCATTATCTATATTTTTGAAAACTGATTTTTTTATGATAATTCAACTGCTTTTTTATAAGCTTTCTCAATAGCATTCATGCAGGCACTTCTAACATTGCCATCTTCTAAAGCACCATATCCTGCTGCTGTTGTTCCACCTGGACTCATAACACCGTCTTTTAAAATTGCAGGATGTACATCTTGGATAAGTTTTCCAAAACCACAGAATAAGCCACGCATAATAGCCATTGCATCATCACGCTTTAGTCCTTGTTTTACAGCACCATCAGCCAAAGACTCTGCTATAAGTGCAAGATAAGCTGGACCGCTTCCTGCAAGACCTGTAGCTATATCTAATTCTTTTTCACTTGCAAGCCATCTTGTTGGGCCAATTGCACCAAGTAATTTTTCCGCTTCTTCTTTAAAAGCTTCATCTCCAGTTAAAGTAGTCATAGATGATCCAACTGAAGCAGCTAGGTTTGGCATACTTCTTACTACTCCGTCAGGTTTTAGATTATTACGTAGTTTTTGAACAGTAGTACCAGCTAGTACTGAAAATACTACTCTTGCATTACCTTGTAATCTCTCGGCTACACTCTCAACATTTGCAGGTTTAACACAAAAGATTACTGTTTTACCTGTCATGTCAAAACCATCCATAAGATGTTTTTCGATTTTCACACCAAGTTCATTTTCAAACTTGTTTAGTTTATCTGCATTTCTACCTACAACTTCTATCTTATATTCTTTTTTTAGCCCCTTTGCTATGCTTAGTGCCATATTTCCATTGCCAATAAATGTTATAAGTTTATCCATAATAATCCTTTGCTTCAATCAATTTTAACTAAGATAGTGATACAATCAATTTAATTTTATAATATTAAAAGTATAACCTAATTCAGGAATTTTTTAAATGAAAAGAATAGTAATCAAAGTTGGAAGTGCTGTTTTAACTCAAGATAATGAGATAGCAAAAGAGAGAATGCTAAATCTTGTAAACCTTATTGCTAAGCTTAGAAGAAAATATGAGGTTGTGCTTGTTTCATCAGGGGCAGTAGCAGCAGGATATTCTGCACTAAAACTTGATAAGTCAAAACAGATTGGTAAAAAAGCAATAGCTGCAGCAGGTCAGCCGATTTTGATGTCAAGTTATAAAAAGAAATTTGACATATATGGTATAGACACTGCACAGATCCTATTGACAGAGGATGATTTTGATTCTAGAAAAAGAACAAAAATCTTCCAGGAAATTATCGATATGCACTTAAGTAATAATATTGTGCCTATTGTTAATGAAAACGATATAAGCTCAACTCCTGAACAGCTTTTTGGAGATAATGATCAGCTCTCAGCTAATGTGGCATATGCGATAAATGCAGATTTATTAATTATTTTAAGCGATATTGACGGATATTATGATAAAAATCCTTCAGAGAATAAAGATGCTAAGATTTATAAAGTTCTGACTGAACTGCCTGAAGGTTCACTTGAAGATAAAGCTACACCTAATAACCCGTTTGCGACAGGCGGTATAGTTACAAAACTAAAAGCGGCAGATTTTTTAATGAAACGTGGTAAAAAAATGCTTTTAACAAATGGTTTTGATTTGACTGCTGCAGAATCATTTTTAATAGATAAAAAACACACATTAGGTACTTTGTTCGCACCTAAGAAGAAAGAGGAGGTTTAAAATATGGAAAGTTTTTTAGCAAAAGCAAAAGACTCTAGCAGGGTACTTGGTGCTTTAAGCGGAAGCGAAAAAAACAGAATTTTAAAAGAGATGGCAGAAGCTTTAAGAAGTAATACTATGAACTTAATAGAAGCTAATGCACTTGATATGTCAGATGGTGAGAAAAATAATCTTTCATCTGCTTTAATGGATAGACTTCTTTTAGATGAAGCCCGTATTGAAGGTATGGCTGTTGCCGTTGAAGAGATTGCTGCACTTAAAGACCCTGTTGGTCGTATACTTGATGGTTGGGTTACGGAAGACGGATTAAATATGCAAAAGGTATCTATCCCTATCGGTGTAATAGGTATTATTTACGAGTCTCGTCCAAATGTTACAAGTGACACTGCAGCACTTTGTTTTAAAAGTTCAAACGTATGTATCTTAAAAGGCGGTAAAGAAGCACAAAACTCTAATAAAGCAATAGCTGATGTTCTTCAAGCAGTACTAGAAAGAAATAACCTGCCAAAAGAGATGATCTCTTTAATCCCTGATTCTTCTCGCGAAGGTGTAGATAAACTAATCAAGATGGATAAGTATGTTGATCTAATTATCCCTCGCGGTGGAGAAGGGCTTATCAAACATGTTAGTGCCAATGCGACTGTAAGTGTTGTTAAACATGATAAGGGACAGTGTCACACGTATATAGACAAAGATGCAAAACTGGACAATGCTATCAAAATTGCAATAAATGCAAAGACTCAGCGTCCTGGTGTATGTAATGCTATGGAGACTCTTCTTGTTGATAAAGCTATAGCAAAAGATGCACTTCCAAAAATTAAAAGTGCATTTGATGAGTACCACACAGAGTTAAAAGGTTGTGCTGAGACTCAGACAATTATAGATGTTGCAGAAGCAACTGATGAAGATTTTGATACTGAGTATTTAGCCAATATTTTAAATATAAAAGTGGTAGATGGAGTAGAGGGTGCAATAGATCATATTGTTCGTTTTACTTCAGGACACTCTGAAGCTATCATAACTGAAAATATAACTTCTGCTGAGCTATTTTTAAACTCTATCGATGCAGCTGCTCTTTATGTTAATGCATCAACAAGATTTACAGACGGTGGTGCTTTTGGATTTGGTGCCGAGGTTGGTATAAGTACAAATAAGCTTCATGCTCGCGGACCTATGGGAATTGAAGGATTAACTACGTATAAGTTTAAAATCTACGGACAGGGTCAGATTAGAGGTTAAGAAAGATATTCTTTTACCTCTACCTCTAAAGCTTTAAAATGTGAAGCATACTGTTTAAAAGTATTTATATACTCTTTACCTTCAGGATCTTTAAGTTCTTGTTTTAAGTTTTTCAATAACTCTTGTAGATTATTTGCCCCGATATTTGCCGTAACTCCAGTAATATCAAGTAAAATTTGTTGAGCAGCTTTTCTTTCATTATTATTTAAAAAGTCTTGAATCGTTTTAGTTGAACCCTCGTAGTTATTTAAAAAGTCACTCAGGATCTCTTTATAAAAATCTTCATCGCCACCACAAACTTCTATACCTGTTTGTGTGTCAAGTTCTTTAGAAGTTGAATCATTAGTATCATCATTAGTCTGTATATCGATTTTATCTTCTCTATGGTATCCATACGCATATAATATGTCATATAAAGCATCCATTTTTAGAGGTTTTTCAAGATTTTCCTGCATACCTGCTGCGCGCATGTTTGCAATGTCATCGGCTGCTACGTCACCGCTAAGTGCAATAACTGTAATATGAGAATAGTTTGGGTTTGCACGTATAATTCTTGTAGCTTCAAAACCGTCCATATTCGGCATATTAACATCCATTAAAATCATACAAAATGCATCATCGTTTTCAAGGTGTTTTAAAACTTCTTCTCCATCATCAACGATTGTTAGTTGAATACCAGATTCTCCTAGAAGACCTTTAATAACCTTTTGATTAATAAGATTGTCTTCTGCAATCATAACTCTCATACCTTCAAACTCTTTAAAATCATCCTTGCTTATTTTTCCGTGTGTAGGTACTTTTTTCGCTTCAATTGTTGACTTTAGCGGGTCTAGTGCCTTAGTAGATTCTTTTTCTGGCTCTTTTGTTTCACTTTCTGGCTGAACTAATTCATCTTCTTGCTCATATTCTAGTTCCTCCTCATCCATCTCTATAGCAGATGCGTCAGGAACTGCTAATATATCTTCATCCTCTTGTTCTGCAGTGTACTCAGGTTCATATTCTGTTTCTTCAATATTGCTTTGAATATCATATGAATCTACAGTGTCTTCAATTATGATATCTTCACCTAGATCTTCTTGAAGTTTTTTTTGTTTGTTCTTTAGTATAAAAACATATATAACTATCAAAATAAGAATAAGTATAAATGCAATTATCTCCATCATATATGTTTGCACGAAATTTTCTTGAGCTGGTTGAGGTATTTTTATTTTTTGTATCTCTTGTTTTACAGGTTTTGGTTTAACTTCTATTGGAGTTACTTTTTCTACTTTTACAGGAGTCGTTTTTTCAACCTGTATTTTTTCTGGTTTTACCTCTTGAACTTTAACCTCTTCAACTGGAAGGTCTTCTACTTTTACCTCTTCTTTTGCTAACTCTTTTGGAAGTTCAACTTTGTCCAGAACTAGCTTTAAAACATAAGCATCTTTAAATTCTGTAGATTTAATTTTATTTAGCACATGTGTTTGAGTAGCTTTGTCTAGTAATGGTTCTAATGTTACTAAAAAGTATTTTCCGTCTTGTTTTGTAACACTTTTAATATTGTTTTTTTCTAAAAAGTTTTTAAATTCAATATCTTTTGAGATCACACTCGTTAATTCATCTTTAACACTAATAGCACTACTTGATTTTGAAAATGTACCTATGACTATCTGTGTGGCAGCACTTAGGTATGTTGTTAAAAGTATTGATATTAGTAAAATGAATTTCATGCGTGATCCTTTGTTTTTTGTATAATACAATATGTTAAATTAATTTGACTTAATTCTAATAATTTTACAAAGTATTAAATAAGTTTAAGTATAATCACTAAAAAATAAAGAGCAAATAAAGTGTCAGAAATACCGCATATTCCAGTTTTATACAAAGAAGTCCTAGATGTTGCAAAAGATGTTGATAACGGAATTATAATCGATTGTACAATGGGATATGCAGGACATTCTTCTATGATGCTCGAAGCCAATCCAAATGCACACTTAATCGGGATTGACCAAGATATAACAGCAATAGAATTCTCTAGCAAAAGATTAGAACCATATAAAAATAGAGTAGATATAAAAAAAGGTCGCTTTTCCAATGTTATTAAAGAGATAGTTAAAGAGTACAATTTAGAAGATATAAAATTAGTTCTAGCAGATATAGGAGTAAGTTCTCTTCAGCTTGATCAAAAAGACAGAGGTTTTTCTTATGAGAGCGATAATCTTGATATGCGTATGGACAAGGGAGCTGAGCTTAGTGCAAGTGAAGTTGTAAACAACTATTCAAAGTCTGAACTAGAGCGTATTTTAAATGAGTACGGTGAGCTTAGAAACTATAAAAGAATTGCAGATGTTATAGTAAAAAATAGACCGTTTCATTCTGCAAAAGAGTTGAGCGAATGTGTAAAACCACATATGCCTCGCGGTAAAAAAATTCATCCAGCTACACTTTTGATGCAGGCGATCAGAATAGAGGTAAATGATGAGCTTGGAGAATTAAAAGGGCTTTTAGAGACGATCAAAGAAGCTAAACTTCCAAATGCAAAGATAGCGATCATATCGTTTCATTCACTTGAAGACAGGATAGTTAAACAAACATTTGCTTCGTGGGCAAAATCTTGTATTTGTGATCCTGAGGCTATGAGGTGTACGTGTGGAAACAATCATGCTTTAGGTAAAGTTGTTACTAAAAAACCGCTTACTGCCGATAGTGAAGAGTTAAAACAAAACCCAAGAAGCCGTAGTGCAAAACTTAGAGTTTTTCAAATGGATATAAAATGAGTTCAAAAGATCTACTTTTAGATGAAGTCGGTAAAGTACTTGCACCGCTTAAAAGTCTTGATCTCTCATATTTAGTATATACACTTGTAGTGATGTTTTTTATACTTGCAATTTTATTTCCAAAAATTTATATAACCCAACAAATTTATTTTAAAAGCAGAGAGATATCAAAACTTAAAGCTGAATACGATACATTAAAAGAGGAAAATAAAGTAATAGGCGCATCTGTAGAAGAGATAAAGTATAAAAACCAAGTAATAGATACTATTTTTTAAAGGTATAAGTTAGATGATAAGAAGTTTTATAGAGTTTGCTATAGATAAACCAAGACTAAATCATATATTTTTAACATTTATATTTGTAATGTCTATATTTGCATATTTAAATATTCCAAAAGAGATCTTCCCTCCTATGAATATGGATAAGATCGTAATTAGTGGAGGGTATGTAGGGACAAGTGCGGACGTACTTGATAACATGGTCGTTAAAACTATAGAGGATGATCTTCAAAATATTGATGAACTTGATATTATTGAAACGACTATCAAAAACGGCTCATTTACGATAAGTGTAGATATAAAACCAAACTCTGACAATATCTTGGTTTTAAATGACGTAAAAGATATTATAAGCGGTGTAAAAAAAGACCTTCCTGCAGATATGTCAGAACCTATAGCCAAGATAATGAAGCATAATTTCCCGCTTGTTCTTATTGCACTTTCAGGTGATGTAGATAAAACCGTACTTTTAGAAAAAGCTGACAAATTAAAAAGTAAACTAAGTAACCTTAAAGATCTAAGTGAGATCACAATCCGTGGTGATGCAGATGAGGAACTTGTTTTAAGATTAAACAATCAAAAGATTTTGGCACTTGGTCTGCAACCTGCACTTGTAGTATCTGCACTGCAAAATATAAGCTCAATTTTCCCTGTAGGTACTATTAAAGACAAAGGTTCACACCTTTACATATCTACGTATAATGGTGAAAAAACTAAAATAGATGTAGAAAATACAATAATAGGCGTAGGCGGAGTTAAAGTAAAAATAAAAGATATCGCAGATGTTAGTTTTGAACTCGGTGATGAAGTGGAACTATCGCACTATAACGGAAAAAGAAATATATCTATAAACGTAACTAAGAGTGAGAGCGGAAATGCTATAGCACTTGTTAAAGAGATCAGAGAGATCCTAAAAGAAAGTGAGAGTAAAAACGAAGGTATATCTTATGATATTTACACAGATACATCGAAGTGGATCAAGAACCGTTTAAATGTAGTTTTCTCAAATATTGCTTTTGGACTTATGCTTGTATTTACTGCTATGCTTATATTTGTTGATCGTGGGATTGCACTTGTTGTAGCGATAGGTATTCCGGTTAGTTTTATGATAGGTCTGATTGCAACTGAGATTATGGGTGATTCTATAAACATGCTCTCGCTTTTAGGGGCACTTATCGCTTTAGGTATGCTGGTTGATGAGGCAATAGTTGTAGCTGAGAATATATATAGACACCTAGAAGAGGGGATGGAGAGACGCGAAGCTGTTATAAACGGTGCTGTAGAGATGTTTCCTGCAGTTTTAGCTGCAACGCTTACAACTGTTTTTGCATTCTTGCCGATGCTTCTTTTAAGTGGCGAAATGGGTATGTTTATTAAGATAATACCTATCATGATAACGATTTTACTACTCTCATCATTATTAGAGGCTTTTTACTTTTTACCTCTTCATGCTTATGATTTCTTACGTGTTAAAAAGTCAACTGACTATACAAAAGCATTATGGGACAAACTATACGAGTGGCATAATAAAACACTTCACTTTTTATTTAGAAGAAAAATAACTTCCTTAATAGTGATAGTTGTAACGATATTATCTATTACGGCTGTACTCATTAAAAACTCTAAATTCCAGCTTTTCCCTGATTTTGACAATACGCAGATATATGTATATGGAAAAGTAAATATTAACAATGAACTTGAAGATACCGAAGAGATAGTAACAGAGTTAGAGAATAAGATCATAAAAAACCTTTCAAAAGATGATATGTCATCTGTTACAAGTGTTATAGGTTTTAAACTTGATGCCAGAAATAGAGCGGTAATCGGTGAGAATATGTTCCACATATTTATTGATCTTCATGAAAAAGCCCCCGAAAATGTGTTTGATAAATATATAAGTCCGTATCTCTCTTTAGAATATGATCCTGATGTACTGATTAGAAAAAGATATGCCAGAGATATAGCTGCTGATTTAAAAGAGGTTTTAAAACCATATAAAGATCTAAAAGTAGCCGAGAGCTTATTATATGAAGAACTTGTTGTCAAAGTTCCGGGTGCTGGTGTTGTAAAACATGATTTGGAAATAAGTTTAAGTTCAAAAACAAATACAGACATTATAAAAGCACTTGGATATTTAGAAAAAGAGGTTAAAAAAATAAACGGAGTCTCAAACGTATCAAATGATGCAGATATAGGGGAGATGGAGTTAAAGCTTCGTGTTAACGAGTATGGGCAAGAACTTGGATTTAACGAACAACTTATCTCTAATGAACTTCGCGCATATTACCTTAAAGGTGAATACGGAAAGATGTTCAACGATACAGGTCTGCTTCGCATCAAAATAGAAAGCGGTATGAATGAGCTTATCTCCTCTATAGATACGGTTGAATTGCAGGTTCCAAATACAAATCAGTTTGTAGTACTAAAAGACGTGTGTGAGTATATTTTCCAGCAAGGCTATGTTGATATAAATAAAGAAGACGGTGTTCGTATAAGAAGTGTATTTGCCACTATAGATAAAACTATAACAACATCATCAGAAGTTATGGCAAGACTACAAGGTGCTTTTAAAAAGCTTGAAAACGACGGCTTCACTATAGATATAAAAGGTGAAGAGAAAGAGAATGCAAAAAATAAAAAAGAGATGACTCAATCTGCCGTAATCGCTCTGTTTTTAATATTTATAACGTTGGTGTGGCTTTTTGATTCTATTAAAAAATCACTTATAGTGATCTCTACAATCCCATTAGTACTTCTTGGTGTATTCTTTGGTCATATTGTAATGGGATTAAACCTTACAATGCCTGGTACTATAGGTATTGTAGGTCTTGCAGGTGTTGTTGTTAATGACGGACTGATAATGGTTAATTTTATAAAAAATGCTAAAAATACGGAAGATCTTATGAGTAGGGCACTTACTCGTTTACGCCCGATTTTACTCACATCTATTACGACTGTACTTGGTTTGATGACTCTTATCTTTTTTGCTTCTGGTCAGGCGATGATACTTCAACCAATGGCAGTTTCACTTGGTTTTGGTATAGCTTGGGCTACCGTTTTAAACCTTGTATATGTACCTCTTCTTTATGCCGTATTGTATAAAATTAAGGCACCAAATAGCTAAATTTAGGATAAAATCTAATAATAATTTAATACAAGGTTGATTATAATTGCGATAATTTTTAATCAGGGAGTTTATTCTAATGGGTGAGTTGTTTACTTTTTTCGGACTTGTTTCACACTCTAAAGAGTTTATCTATACTACGCACATGCTTTTAGCGGCTGGTATAGCGATAATCTTAGCTAAAATGGCTATGAGTAATTTAAAGTTAGTTCCTACAGGAACTCAAAATGTTATGGAAGCTTATATGTTAGGTGTTCTTAAAATGGGAACTGATACAATGGGTAAAGACGAAGCACGTCGTTATTTCCCACTAGTAGCTACTATCGGTTTATTCGTTGGTATCGCTAACTTAATCGGTGTAATTCCAGGTTTTGAAGCTCCAACTGCATTTTTAGAATTTGCATTTACTTTAGCTTTAGCTGTATTTGTTTACTATAACTTCGAAGGTATTCGTCGTAACGGTGTTATCAAATACTTCAAACACTTTTTAGGTCCAGTTTGGTGGTTATATTGGTTAATGTTCCCAATTGAAATCGTATCTCATTTCTCAAGACTTGTATCTTTATCTTTCCGTTTATTCGGAAATGTAAAAGGTGACGATATGTTCTTAATGGTAATCTTAATGCTTGCTCCGTGGGTATTACCAATGATTCCATTTGCATTATTAACTTTTATGGCTTTCTTACAAGCTTTCATCTTTATGATGTTAACTTACGTGTACCTAACTGGTGCAGTAGTAATGGAAGACCACTAAAACTCCCCTTGAATTATGCGAGAAACTACATTTCATAGAATTGTAAGTTTTTTGCTTGGAGCGTCTTGGGCTATTGTCCTCTTCGGCGCTCTTATTACTTTTAAATCACTTTTATTTTTAGGCTTTTTTACAGCTATTTTCTTTGCAATATTTTTTGTATTCGTATCTATGTTTATGATTCTCGCACTTGATGCTTTTGTTATCAATAGAAAACGTTTGGAAGAAACTGAGAAACAAACAAAGCTTTTGGAAGAGTTATCAAAGAAATAGTTTTTGATATACTATTATAAAATGATTTTAATATAAAGTATTTTATGATGGATATAAAAGAAGACCTAAGTATATATCTAATTGAAGATTCAATAGTAGATTTCTCATCACCAAAAATTCAGGCTCTGGCTTCCTCACTTGCTCGTGGTGTAAATAGTGATGAAGATATTGCTAGACATTGTTTTTTATTTGTTAGAGACAATATAAACCACACAGGTGATCATAAAGACAATATAACTACACTAAAAGCCAGTGAAGTATTACAACACACAACGGGTTGGTGTTATGCTAAAAGTATACTGCTTGCTGCTTTGCTACGTGCAAACAACATCCCTACAGGTTTTTGTTATCAGAGGCTCTCTTGTGGTGAATATAAAGATGATGTATACTGCTTACATGGTTTAAATGCCATATATTTAAAAGAATATGGTTGGTACAGAGTTGATGCTAGAGGTAATAAAGAAGGAATAGATGCACAGTTTACTCCACCTATGGAAAAACTTGCATTTGAACTTCAAGATGCTGAATCAGACCTTGAAGGTATCTATTCTTCACCTTTAGATGAAGTTATTGAAGCTTTAAAGTACAACAAAACTTATGAAGATATGACCAATAACTTTCCTGATATAAAACAGTAGTTATAAAAAAGTAAAACTTTTTTAATAATCTTTGGATAAAATTCCTAAAAATTGAAACAAAAGAAATATTATGAAACTGATAATTAATGGCGAAAACAAAGAATTTAACGACGGTAAGTCATTACAAGATATATTAAGTGAGTTAAAACTAGACGGAAAAGTTATGGCAGCAGCCGTAAATATGGAGATAGTTAAACAAGATAACTGGTCTGCTTATAAGCCAAAAGATGGTGATAAGTTAGAACTTTTAGATTTTGTAGGCGGTGGTTGATTAGTTTTTAGTCTCTATAGCAACTACTGCTATCGCGTATTCCCCATCATGTGTGATTGATACACTCGTATCACTTACATTAAAACTCTCTACAATTTTTTTAGATAACTTTATTTTAGGTGCACCTTTTTGTGTCTTAGATATAGTTATATCATGAAATCCGCATTCACTCCCAATTCCTACACCCAAAGCTTTTGAAGCAGCTTCTTTTACAGCCCAAAAACCAGCTGCAGTTTTATAGTTTTTAACAAGTGCTATCTCATCATCAGATAAAAATTTTTGGAGTGCTTTTTTCTCAAAACGATCCATCATGCGCTTCATTCTAGAAGTTTTAATTAAGTCTATACCTATCATTATTTAATCCATTTGTATACAATAATGGTATTATAGCGATATAAGTATTTTTTTTATTTAAGCCAATGTAGGGAAAAAAGGAATTTTATGCTTAATCCTCTAGACGTTAAAGAGCTATATAACAAGTGTGATAGCTCGATATTCAGTTTTAAAACTACAGATGATTTAGAACTGCTTAACCAGCCTATTGGTCAATCAAGTGCAGTTGAAGCTGTTAAATTTGGTACAAATATAAAACAAGAAGGTTTTAACCTTTTTATAATGGGACCATCAGGAAGTGGAAAACATTCCATGGTTACAAGTTTTTTAGAAGCCAAAGCGAAAAAAGAAAACAACATTAGTGACTGGTGTTATGTAAATAATTTTGAAAACTACCAAAAACCGATAGCTATAAAATTAGAAGCAGGTAATGCTCAAGAATTTAAAAAAGATATAGATGAACTTATAGAGCTAATCAAAGCAATTTTACCTTCGAGTTTTGATTCCAATGATTATAGAAACGACATAGAGGCTATAAATAAAAAATATTTAGAAAAGCAGTCTGAAATATTTCTATATCTTCAAGATAAAGCAAAAGAGTATGAAGTTTCAATGAATGCAACTAATACGAGTCGTGTAACATTCGTACCAATAGTTGATGGAAAGATTTTATCCCCTGAAGAGTTTAACAATATAGATGACAATAAGAAAAAACAGATCCAAAAGAGAATGGGCGAATTTGAACAGATAGTAAAAGATGAACTTAGAAAAGTAAGCCAGCTAAGTAAAGAACAGCAAACCGAGTTAAAAGAGTACGATAAAAAAGTAGCAGAACAAGCTGTAGGTTCATTGATAGATGAAGTAAAACAAAAATATGAAGAGAATAAAAAGATAGTAGAATATTTGGATGAACTTCAAAAAGACGTAATTAAAAACACTCAAGATTTTTTATTGAAGCCTGACAACATGAATATACCGGGATTTATGAAAGATTATTATACTCCGTCTTATGAAAAATATCAGGTAAATCTTTTTATAGCACATACTGATAGTGTAAATGCCCCTGTTATTTACGAAGATAACCCGACTCAGCACAATCTGATAGGTAAGATTGAACATATGTCACAAATGGGTAGTTTAATTACAAACTTTAGTATGATAAAACCTGGAGCTCTTCATAAAGCAAATGGTGGTTATCTTATTTTAGATGCGAGAAAACTGTTGACTCAGCCTTTTGCATACGAAGAATTAAAGAGGGTACTTCGATCAAAAGAGATACGTATAGAATCGTTGGCACAACAATACTCTTTAATCGCAACAACATCATTAGAACCTGAACCGATACCTATCGATGTTAAAGTAGTAATCGTAGGTGAGAGAATGCTTTATTATTTACTGTATGAGTATGATCCTGATTTTAAGGAGCTGTTTAAAGTTAGTGCAGATTTTGAAGAGGATGTTCCAAGAAACGATGAGAATATTCAACTATATGCACAGATGATAGGAACCATCTCAAAACAAGATAAACTGCTTCCACTTACTCCCGATGCAGTTGCAAGAGTAATTGAGGAGAGTTCTAGAAATATATCTCACTCTTTAAAACTCTCAACTCATCTTCGTACACTCTCAGATCTTTTAAAAGAGGCAGATTACTATTCAAAAGAACAAAACCATTCAGCTATAGAGAAAGCAGATATTGAAAAGGCACTCTATTCTCAAATACAAAGAATAAACAGAATACAAACTAAGCTCTACGACATGATAGATGAAGGTACTATAATGATAGACCTTAGTGGAAGCAGAGTAGGGCAGATAAATGCACTCAGTTATATATCTGTCGGAGGACATAACTTCGGATCACCTTCTAGGATTACGGCAACGACAAGAATAGGAAAAGGTGAGATAATAGACATAGAAAAAAAAGTCGAATTAGGTGGACCTATACACTCCAAAGGTGTAATGATCTTATCATCATACTTAGGTTCAAAATACGCTAAAGATATACCTTTTAGTCTAAATGCTTCTTTAGTATTTGAGCAGTCATACGGACATGTAGATGGAGACAGTGCATCGTCAACTGAACTTTATGCTCTGCTTTCATCACTCTCAGAACTTCCTATAAAGCAAAATATAGCTGTAACCGGCTCTGTAAATCAATTTGGAGAGATTCAACCTATAGGTGGAGTTAATGAAAAGATAGAGGGCTTTTTTGACATATGTATGAGAAAGGATTCAAAAGCATCATACGCAGTTATAATTCCAAAAGCAAACGTAAAACATCTTATGTTAAAAGAGGAAGTTTTAAAAGCGGTAGAAGATAAAAGGTTTGAGATATATGCAGTGGAATCTATAGATGAAGGTATATCGATATTAACAGGAAAAGAAGCAAGTTATATTGATGGACTTGTTACAGAAAAGTTGAGAGATTTATCACTAAAAGTTAAAGAGTTTAATCAATCAACTGATAGTGATAAAAAATAAGTTATTGGATAACGAATTCAGTAAAATAGATACCTTGGATACTGCCATCAGAAACGATTGCATTTAAAGTGTCTATTATCTGATCAGAAACTTTTTGTTTTCCTTTTTTCGAAGATATCTCTTCAAGAGTTTTAGATGTTAATATTCTGATTACTCTATCTCTAATTACAGGTGCTTTTGCATCTAGCTCCAAGCTTAGTTCTTCACCGCTTAACTCAAGGCTAAGAGTAGCTTTTAAATATCTTCTACCAGAATCACTTTTTAGGTTAACAGTAAATGTATCCAGTGGATAAAGTATACCTATTTCACTAAGTCTTCTTGAATCTTCAAGAGCCGCAGATGGACGTTTTGTTCTAGTTGGAGATACTCTTTCTTGACTTTGTGGAGCCTGTTTCACAACTTGCTCTTCATCAGAACCCATCAAGACAACAGCTAAAATAGCACCTATGATAATGATTAATACTAAAACTGCGATGATAATGATCATCAGCATATTACTAGATTTTTTTTCGCTTTGTTGTTCTTCCTCTTTAGTTTCTTCTTCAGCCATAACTATCCTTTTAATTTATTTTATATTTTAAGTTCACTTTGTATCAAACTTTTAAGTGGCAAAAACTCATAAGTATCAGCGTTATAATACTCTATTTTTCCAGTAGCTATATCATAACACCATCCATGTATTGATAAATCGCCGTTTTCAAAGCGTTTTTTTACAATAGGATACGTAAGAATATTTTCTATTTGTTTTATTATCGACAATTTTTCCGTAAGCCTTAGTAATTCCTCTCTATTTGCATCAGAACCTAGACTTAAGATAGCAGATTTTTTTGCACTTTGACCAAGTTCCAGCCATTTTTTAGTATGAACAAGAGATGGATCTTCTATCTCCTCATATAAAGAAGCACAAGCTCCACAGTGTGTATGACCGCAAATAATTATCTCTTGAACTTTTAAAACACTAACAGCGTATTCTATACCAGATGCCGTTGCATGAAAGTCTTCATCTGGTTTATAAGGTGGAACAAAATTTCCGACATTTCTAATAACAAAAAGATCCCCAGGCGCTGATTGAACCATCATATCAGGGATAACTCTTGAGTCGGAACAACCTATAAAAAGTGCTTTTGGAGATTGACCGCTCTTTACCAGTTCTAGTAAAGACTCTTGGTTCTTTTTAAAATAGGATCTAAAAAGTTTATTGCCCTGGGCATATTCTTGTAGATTAATCACAACTAGTAATGTTTAACTCTTTCATAATTTCTTCAAAAATTTGACCAGATTCACGATCGATATCATCGTGGTATTCAACAACTACTACTTCTCTACCATGTGAGATATTACAAGTATATGTTTCAGGTTTTATTTCGTACTTTGAAGTAATTCTATCTATAGTTGAACATACAAGTCGTCCCTCATCTTTGCCTTCATAAGCTATTGATAACTTTGAAAATCTTTCTTCACTTCTGAATTCTGCATCTATCATTTAAAAACCTTGTAAAAATTTATTGATTATAACATTTTTAATGATAAATATAAGGTAAATTATTTGTTAATTTAGTACCATTCCAGCAGTTTTGTTACTTCATCGACTATGAATGTTTTCATATTCGTTTTCTCTAACGGTTTTTTAGAAAGAAGCACCTTGTTTATATTTTGCATTTGAGCCTCTTTAAGTCTTGCATCAAGTCCAAACACTTCACGAACATCCCCTACAAGTGAAACCTCACCTAAAAAGATAGTCTCTTTTGAAATAGCACGGTCTCTAAAACTAGATATTATTGCAGCCAATATTGCAAGATCAGCTGAAGTCTCGTTGATCTTAATTCCGCCTGTTACGTTAATATATACATCGTATCCAGATAAAGGGATCTCCAATTTTCTTTCTAAAAGTGCGAGAAGCATATTTAAACGGTTGTTATCAAAACCGGTAGCCTGTCTTTTTGAGTTTGGAGTATGGCTCTCACTCACAAGTGCCTGAACTTCAAGTATGATCGGGCGGCTTCCCTCCATTACAACGGTAAGAGCTGAGCCAGCCTGATTAGAATCACGGTTGAAAAATCTTGATGCTATATCTGTTGCAGATACAAGTCCATCACTACGCATCTCAAATACACCGATCTCACTAGTTGGACCGAAACGGTTTTTAAATCCTCTTAGAATTCTAAGTTCCTGAGAAGAATCACCTTCAAAGTACAGTACAGTGTCAACCATGTGTTCAAGCACTCTAGGACCTGCTATTGAACCCTCTTTAGTTATGTGACCTATTATAAAGATTGCTAAGTTTTTTTCTTTTGCTATGCGCATAAGCTCAAATGTAATTTGTCTAACCTGTGTTACAGAACCAGGGGCTGAAGTGATATTTTCAGAGTAAAGTGTTTGGATCGAGTCTATAATTAAAAAGTCGTAATTATGATGCTCTAATTCTAAAAGAACTTGCTCAAGTCTTATCTCGCTAAGCAGGTAAAGGTTGTCTTGATTCGCTCCAAGACGGTTAGCACGTAGTTTTATCTGAGAACTTGACTCCTCACCGCTTACATAAAGTACATCTCTTCCACCCGATGAGATTAGCCCTCCTACCTTTAATAAAAGAGTTGATTTACCAACACCGGGGCTTCCACCGATTAGAGTTAGTGAACCCGGAACTATACCACCTCCAAGAACAGTGTCAAGTTCAGGATCGCTTGAAGAGAATCTGTAGATCTCTTCTTCTTTTATTTGGTTGATCGATACGGCTTTAGCACCTTGACTAGATGAAGATTTAGTTTGTTTTATAACTTCTTGCTGATGCTCGTTTAACTCAATAAAAGAATCCCAAGCTCCACAGTTTGTACATTTTCCCATCCACTTGGGAGTTGTCATTCCACAATGCTGACACTCAAATAGTACTTTTTTCTTAGCCATAATAATTTGTCCAGTAAATAATATTTGAAAAATTATACTACGCAAAACGATTTACTTTTAAAAATATGACATATTGCAATATTTACAATCATAGATGTTATAATCACATAAATATTAGGAGTGTAGATGAATACTTTAAGTGTGTCGGCATTAAATGAACAGATCAAATCTTTACTTGAAACCAGTTTTACACGTGTTCTCGTTGAAGGGGAACTTTCACGTATAACTTTTCATAACTCTGGGCATATATACTTCACTTTAAAGGATAATTCATCGGCTATCTCTTGCGTTATGTTTAGAGGAAATGCATCAAGGCTGAAGTTTCAGCTCGAAGAGGGGATGAAAGTCGTACTTGATGGAGCTGTTAGTGTTTATACACCTCGCGGGTCCTATCAGGTTAACTGTTTTAGCATAGAGCCTGCAGGTCAAGGTGCTTTAGCACTGGCTTACGAGCAGTTGAAACGAAAGCTTCAAGAGAAAGGTTATTTTAATCCTGAGATAAAAAAACAACTTCCGAAATTTCCAAAAAAACTAGCCCTTGTAACTTCTGCAACAGGTGCAGCCCTGCAGGATATGTTAAGAGTAGCAAACCACAGATACAGAGATATTGAAGTTGATGTATATGACGTACTTGTTCAAGGTGATATGGCTGCTTCATCAATAGCAAATGCAATATCACAAGCGAATAAAAAAGATTATGATATTTTAATAGTCGGTCGTGGTGGAGGAAGCGTAGAAGATTTGTGGGCTTTTAATGAAGAGATAGTAGCAGATGCGATATTCGCTTCAGTTATCCCGGTCGTTAGTGCAGTAGGGCATGAGATAGATACTGTTATCAGTGATTTTGTAGCTGATCTAAGAGCACCTACACCTAGTGCTGCGATGCAGATGATCTTGCCTGATGAAAATGAACTTTATCAATATTTAGATAGTATCTCAAATCAATTTACACAAACTCTAGAGCAAAAAATATATAATAAAAAACAAGAACTAAACCACCTACATCAAGCATATAAACAAAATTCCATCGAGAATAAACTAACTCAGAAACTTGAAGAGATTAAGAGTCTAAAAGAGAACTTTTTTCAAGCTATAACTTTTAAAATACAAACACATCAAAGAGATTTACAGCAGACATTTTCACAGTATCCAAATGCAATAAACTCTATTTTAAAAACAAAACAAAATGAGCTTAGTAATGCTATGAAAAATTTAGAAGCAAACAATCCTAAATACAAATCAAAAAAAGGGTTTGCTCAAATATCTAAAGATAAAAAAGTTATAGATATAGATGAGTTAAATGTAAGTGATGAATTTGAACTTATGAGCGATAAAACCGTGCTCAGCGCAAAGGTTTTATCTAAGAGTTAACTCCGGAAAATATGTATGAATAGAAGATGAAGTCTCAGCCGCAAGTTTTTTCATAAGCTTATCAAACTTGTCTTCTTTACTCCATTCAGGAAACGCTACTTTGCTTAAAAGTTCAACCCTTTTTTTAGCATTGTATTTAACGCCAAGTGAATCAACAAGACCTACATCTTTAGCTTGACTTGCTGTAAATATATGTGCATCCGCATAATTTTCTCTTTTGTTATAGTCTAACTCTCTTGCATCTGCTACATCTTTTGTGAACATATCGTAAGTACCACTGATCACTTTATTTAATTCTTTTACCTCATAGTCTTTCCAAGCACGATCACCTGTACCAACTTTTTTATACTTACCTGCTTGAACGCTTTGAGTTTTAACACCTATTTTACCCATAAGCTCGCTTACATCAGCACCTTGCATAACTACACCGATGCTGCCTACCATACTACCAGGGTTTACAACAATCTCATTAGCCCAGATACTTGCATAGTAGCTACCGCTAGCAATAGTGCCGCTTGCATATACAACAACAGGTTTTATCTCTTTTAAGCGTTTTATAGCATATGCTATCTCGATCGATGGAGCTACTGCACCGCCTGGAGAGTTTACATCTAAAAGTACACCTTTAATGTTTTCATCATCTGCCGCTTTATCTATTTTTTGAACTATGTCTGTTGCATCAAAAATAGGACCTACTAGTTTGATCTCTTGAAGATTTACAGTACTTAGTTTAGCATCTTCAGAAGGTGCAAATATCAAAAATAAAATAAGTAAAAAAAGCATCGCTTTGAAATGCTCTTGTATATATTTTAAAGTTGCACCGATTGGATAAAATATTTTTTTGATAAAGTTCATAGTTATAATCCCTGATTTTTGAAAAATTATAACTAAACTTTGTTAAGGTATGACAAATTTTAAAATTAATGTGCAGAACATGGACTAAGACCAGTTTTAAAAAACATTGCTGTTACTGTATCCATAGTTTGTATGTGATGTACTAACCATTCAGGTAGCTGATTTTCTAAATACTCTTTTAAAGCAGCAATATCTTTGGATGAATTCCAGTCCCTAAATATAGTATCCATAGTGTGAAGTGCATTGTCATGTTCACCTTTATGTACAGGGTATGGTGGAAAATGCAATTCAATCATCTTCTCTTCTTCTCTTTTAAAGTGTGCAACAGTATGATCAAACCATTCTTGATATTTATTTGTTATATTTTTTTCATGCTCTTGAGTTGGATTGCTCTCATATTCAGTTATAAATTCATAAAGATCATTTATTATATTTACATCTTCCTCATGAACATCGTTCATAAACTCCATAGCAACTTGAGGTAATGTATCTAAATTTATTAATTTCATAAAATAGCTCCTAAAAAAATTGGAAAAAGTTTATCTAAAATACAGATATAAAAAATTGATATAGATCAATTTACTGATATAATTTTTAAATGAAAAAAGAATTATTAAAGTCTGTAGATGTTTTTGTATCTTTAAGTGATGAACTATTGGAAAAAGTAGCTGACATTGCTACGATTAAACATCTAAAAAAAGATAATATGCTTTTTTATGAAGGTGATAAACCAAACTACATATATGCACTGTTATCAGGGCAGCTTAAACTTTATAAAATGGGTATAAAAGATAATGAAATAGTTCTTCATCATTTTACTAAGCCCTGTCTTGTAGCAGAAATGACTGCATTTGAACAAATAAACTTTCCTGCTTCAGCGATAGTTATGAAAGATGATACTGTCGTAGCACTTATTAAGATAGATGAATTTTTAAACCTAATAAACGAAAATAGTAGTTTTTCCATCGGCTTTATCAGATCACTAACTAAAAAAATTAAAAATCTTGAACAGACCATAAATAGAAATCTTGTTTTCGATGCGACTCTAAAAGTATGTTCACTCTTAGAAGATAATCCTGCTATTTTTCAAGCATTAAAAAATAAAGAGATCGCACAGTTGCTTAACATGGCACCAGAGACAATATCACGTGTACTTAAAAAGCTTAAAAAGATTGGTATATTGGATGAAAAAAACAGGTTGCTGGATAAAGATAAACTCTCTTTACTAGATGAATGGAAAAATTCGTAATAGATTTGTAATCAATTAGTTACAAGTTTGTAATCAGGTGAACATAATATGTCACTTATGAAATATAAATCAATCTTTGTATCAGATCTCCACTTAGGCACTCGTTTTTCCCAAGCAGAACAATTTTTAGACTTCTTAAAAGATACGGAATCCGACAACCTGTATCTTGTCGGTGATATTATAGACGGTTGGGCTATTAAAAGAAAGTTTAAATGGGAACAGTCTCACTCTGACGTAATTCAAAAGGTACTTAGAAAAGCAAGAAAAGGGACAAATGTATATCTTGTGACTGGTAATCACGATGAGTTTTTAAGACCCTTTACTCCACTTATAATGGGTGATAACCTATACATTGAAAATGAGTGTGAATATATCTCACTCAGTGGAAAAAAGTATCTGATCACTCACGGTGATTTTTTTGATAGTATAACTATGACAAAAAAATGGCTTGCTATTTTAGGAGATGTAGGTTACGACTTTGTTCTTTTTATAAACCATTATCTTCAAAAGATAAGGAAAATAGTTGGTGTTAAGAAGTATTGGTCTCTTTCAAAGTATGTAAAAGACAATATAAAAAGTTCGGTTTCTTTCATAACAGATTTTGAAGGAATCTTGTCTACACATGCTGAAAAAAAAGGTTATAATGGTGTTATATGTGGGCACATCCATAAGGCTGAAGCAAAAAGTATAGGTAATATAGAGTATTTAAATTGTGGTGACTGGGTAGAGTCTTGCAGTTGTGTAGTTGAAAATTATGATGGAAGTTTTGAGGTGATAAATTGGTTGGAGATACAAGGGAAATAGTTTTAGCATTGTCAGGCGGTGGAGCCAGAGGTGCATTTCATCTTGGTGTTTTACAGTATCTAGATGATCATAATATAAAAGTAAAAGCTATATGTGCTACATCTATAGGTGCTATTATAGCTGCAAGTTATGCATCAGGTGTGTCACCAAAAGAACAGTTGGAGATATTTAAGCAAAAATCTACAAAAAAAATATTCTCTTTTGCCTGGTTTAAAGAGTCTTTGTTTAAAGTAGATATGGATTCAAAAAGCATAGAGCAGCTGATCAAAAAAGAAAAGATAGAAGAGCTTAATATACCAGTATATATAACTGCATTAGATTTGCAGAGTGCAGAAGAGATCTGTTTTGACAGAGGTGATTTAAAAACTATATGCAGGGCTTCATCTGCATTGGTACCTGTTTTTAAACCTGTTGATTATTCTGGCAGGGTATTGGTTGATGGAGGTTTTTTTAACCATATGCCGTATGAGCCTTTAAAAAAATACTCTCAACCATTAGTAGGCGTAAATTTGAATCCTATAGTTAAAAAACCAAGCCGAAAAAAACTTATGAGTTATTTAAAAAAGGTTATTGCTATTAGATTATTTATTACGGCTTTTAGTCAAAAAGATGAGTATGATTATTACATATCTGACGATGAGATCATCAACTATTCGATCTTCTCTTTCAAAAACTTTGATAAATTGTTCGAGATGGGTTATGCAGAGGCGCAAGCTGTTTTTAAGTAATTATATAGATCTTTTGTGATAAAGTGAACAATATATAACTGGAGTGTGCTGTGGAGAGAAAATATATTTTTAATATTATGTTATTTTTATTTGTAAGTTTTACAAGCTTAGATGCAAAAAGCTCTGATATGTTGGCTTCCATTTCTAAAGATTTGGATAGATTTAACACAGTTGCTACAATTACAAAACAAAATGAGCACTATCAGCCGTATATCATATCTGTATTTAAAGGCAAAGAGTTAGAAACTTTAGGGGTTTCTAATCTTAAAGAAGCACTTCAACTTGTTCCCGGAGTAGATATAACTACCGATAACTTTAATAACCAAACTTCTATATTTCGCGGTTCAAATCCTCAAGCATACGGTCAAACAAAACTTTTCATTGATGATGTACTAGTAAACAATCTCTTTTTTGACTCATACTCGGAGTATTTAGGCATGCCTATTGAGATGATTAAACGAATAGAGATCACTAGAGGACCTGGAAGTAAAACAAATGGAGTAAATGCATATGCAGGTTCTATAAACATTATAACTTATGCAGAAGATTTTAAAGATTTTGAGTCAAACGATAAACTTCTTTTTAAATACGGTTCTTATGATTATAGAATGGGTGGTTTTGTAAAAAAATTTAAAACTGAAAATTTTGATGCTACTATAGACTTTTACTACCAAGAAGACAACAAAAAACTTTATGCCGGTCCAGATGGGTTTTCTCAGGGTTCTATGAGTATACCAGGGCTTTACGACAATACAGACATATCTCAAACCGGAGATGCTCCAGTTTGGTTCAAAGATTATTCTTTAGGTATTGACGTAAAGTACTACAATTTTACTTTAAAAGGAAGAATGCTGGATCATACTCAAGGGAGTTCTTACGGAATTAACCTTGCATTACCTTTAGATACCGATAGACTAAAACTTCCAAATGGGTATTTGGAACTTGGCTACAACAACTCTATTGACGACTTAGTCATAGATATTAAACTAGGTACTAAATACGATGCATTTGACTCAAAAGCTAAACTTAATCCAAATGGTGTAGACTTTATGGACTATTACCAATTCAACTTAGATGGTACTATAACCAATGTAACATTTTCAGATGGATTATACGGAGAGCATAAAGCTGCACAAAGAACACTTTATCAATCCACTTATCTTAAATATAACGGTTTTGACAACCATGTTATCACTACAGGGTACCGTATACTCCAAGAAAAAACTATAGATATGGTCTCAAAACTTTCAAACTGGGCGACAGGTGATGCAGCACTTGTAGACTATACCAATACTTTTCCGTTTTTTGATAAATATGCAAAACGCGATACATATATATTTTCATTGCAAGATGAATTCAAATACAGCGATAAACTAAGTTTTATATATGGTTTTAACTATGAACAAACATCACTTAAAGATGCAGGGTTTGAACCAAGAATATCTATGGTATATCAACATAATTTAGAAAATATATATAAAGCAATTTATTCTCGTGCACACAGAAATCCATCATGGCAGGAGATGTTTACGGCAAACAATGCGGCAAGAGTCGGTAGTACCAATCTTGAACCTGAAAAAGTTGATGCATTTGAATTAGCATATATTAGAAAACTTACAAGTGATACATATCTTCAAACAAATCTTTTTTATCTAAAAAACAAAGATCAAATATATAATTCAGCTACAGATCCTTTATACAAAAATGTATTAGATACTGATCTATACGGTTTAGAACTTGAGTATTCAGGGCATATCTTTTCATCGGATAAGTTGTATTTAAACTACTCTTATGTTACAGGCGATTCTAAAATAAAAAGTACAGGTGTTAATACAGACTTAACTAATGTAGCACACCACTTAGCTAAGGGATATTATATTTATAATCTAACTAGCACCATATCGTTAAGCGGTGTTGCAAAGTATGTTAGCTCAAAAGATAGAATTTTAGGTGATACACGTAATAAAGTAGATGATTATTCTACATTAGATACTACTCTAAAGTATAAAAACCGAGAGTATGATTATGATGTTACGTTAAGTGCCAAAAATATTTTTGATGCTAAAGTAAAATATCCTTCAGCACCAAAAACTTATACGGAAGATTACCTCCAAGAGGGTAGAAACTTCCTTATAACTTTAAAGAAGGAGTTTTAAATGAAAAAAATACTCTTTCTTAGTTTGATTTTTATAAACCTGGCTTTTGGATATAACTATGATGATTTACTACTTAAAGCACAAGCTTCTATTTTTCCTAAAATAATAACTTTAGATAAAAAAATAGATGAAAAACTTATAGATGGCAAAATAGTATATACAATAATTTACGATAAAACAGACTACGTTACTGCTAAATCTATTAAAGAGTTTATAAATAGTAATTTTCAAGGACGTTTAGATACATATGATTATAAAATTAACTTAGTCGATTTTTCAAATTTTTCAGAACAGACGGAAGCTTCTGCCATTTATGTACTTAACCTGCAAGATCATATTGAAGATATAGCTAATATTGCAAACTTTAAAGGGATCATCTCTTTTTCATACGATATAAATAATCTAAATAAGGGTTTAATGTTCTCTTTGGTAATTGAAAAATCAACAGTAATATATCTGAAAAAAGAGAATTTATATACAAATAAAATAGAGTTTGTCGATGCTCTACTACAGATGGTTAGGTTTATTGAAAATGATTATGCATATAAACGTGATAAATTATTTCAAAAAAAGATGCACTACAATAGTGTAAGTTTGAAAAATATTTATGCTAATATAACTAATGATATGTTGGGTAGTTATAAATAAATTTATTATAAAGATGTAGGATGAGAAAAAAGATAAATTCACTTTCTAGTAAAATAGTTTTTTTAATAGCAGTTGTGACTTTAACCTCAATATTACTGATTTTTAATGTTTTTGAAAAAATAAATAAAGAAGCTTTCTATAGTATTGAAACTCAAAAAGCAAAATTAGTACTTAGCACTATTGAACCATTAATAGCTTTGAATATCTATTTAAATTTAAATGATAAAATTGAACAAGTTACTAAGCAACTTTTGGCTAATCCAAATATTCTATCTATAAAAGTATTACAAGGTGAAATGCTTATAAATGAGAGAAAATCAAAAGAGTTTGAAAATAATGTAGATGATTCGTTTATTGTTGAAGAGCCTATTTTTCAGCCAAACTCTGAAAAAAAGATTGGAAAATTAATTCTTATATACTCTAGTAAAAACTATAAAGAACTTGTTGATAAGTATACAAAACTTTTAATGCAAGTTCTTGTTTTATTTGGAGTTTTTTTCTTGCTATTTGGTTTATATATTAAAAAATTACTTTCTCCTTTGCGGAGAATTGCAGACTTATTAAAAAATTATTCTCCAGATAAAAACTTAAGTATACCATTTAAAAATCAGAATAATGAGATTGGATTTATTTCAAATGCATTAAATAATATGCAGCAAAGTATAATAAAATATTCAGAGCAACAGAAAAATATTAATAAATATCTTGAAGAAAAGGTAGATGAAAAGACATTAGAGTTGCGTAAACAGCTTTATACAAATGCTCTGACAGGACTACCAAACAGAATAAGCCTATTACGTGATATAAATGACTATAATGATGGGGCTTTATTAATAGTTAACATCGATGACTTTAAAGAGATTAATGATTTCTTTGGACAAGCAGTGGGTGATGATATTCTAATAGCATTTTCAAAAAGACTATCAAATATGATCATAAAAGAGCAAAATATTACACTTATCCATTTATCAGGTGATGAATTTGCTCTGTTTTTTACAAAAAAGCCATCTAAAGATAAGTTTATTCAATTTGCTGTAACATTTATAAAAGATATTGAAAAAATGATATTTTATCATGAAGATAATGAGTTAACTTTAAGAGTAAGTATTGGAGCTACATTTCAAATTCAAGAAGCTTTAGAAAAAGCTGATATTGCACTAAAATCTGCTAGAAAACAAGGGAAAGAGTTTTTACTATATGATGAAACTTTAAACGTAGAACAACAATATAAAAATAACATCGAGTGGACTAAAAAACTTAATTGGGCTATAGAACATGATAGGATTATTCCTTTTTACCAAGGAATTTATGATAATAAAACAAACGAGTTAAAAAGTTCTGAGTGTTTGATTCGTTTAATTGATAAAGAAAATAATATTATAACTCCATATCATTTTTTAACAATTGCAAAAAAGAGTAAGCTTTATGCAAAGTTGACCAAAATAATGATCGAGAAAAGTTGCAAGTTTTTCGAACATTTAGATTGTGATTTTTCTATTAATTTATCGGTTGAAGATGTTTTAAATGAAGAGATAGTTGAATATATTATATACAATATGCAAAAGTATAATGTTAGTAAAAAAATTGTTTTTGAAATCCTTGAAACAGAGGGTATTGAAAACTATGAAGAGGTTTCTTCTTTTATTGATGAAATGAAATCATTAGGGTGTAGAATAGCTATTGACGATTTTGGTTCCGGATACTCTAACTTTGAATACTTGCTTCAATTGAATATAGACTATATTAAAATCGATGGTTCTTTGATAAAGAACTTAGATGTTGATAGAAATGCTCAGATCGTAGTTGAGACAATAGTAAGCTTTGCTAAAAAGCTTAACATTGTAGTTATAGCAGAGTATGTTCATAGTGAAGAAGTATATAAAAAAGTAAAAGAACTAAATATAGAGCGTTCTCAAGGATACTTTCTAGCTAAACCGGAAGAAACAATTACTTGTAATTAATGTTTAGGTTTGAACTTGTAGCCTGAATCGATTAAAAGGGGACGAACTTTCTCTTTTATATCTCCCTGAAACTCCATAAAACCATCTTTAAAACTTCCACCGCAGCCAAGTTTCTTTTTAAGAGTTTTAAGCGTGTTTGTCGCATCTTCTTTTGAGATAAAAAACTCACCCACAAGAGTTACCACTTTTCCGCGGCGTTTCTCTTTGGAGAAAAATAATTGGTGCTTAGAGGGCTCTAGTATATCGTTAGCCACTTTTGATTTTCTAGGAGTTTCTACTTCTGACCAGCCATCATCAAACTCAGCACCGATAAAAAGATCTAGTTTTTTCCCACGAGACATATTAAAGAACTTTTTGTTTTAAAACACTCATTTTTGAATCATCAAAGGTGTTGTTAGCTACAGCTTCTAAAACATCTATCTTTGATAACTGTTCGTTGTTGTAAACTACTATAATCACTTCGTCATTTGATTTTAAAAATGTAGTTTCCCCATACTCAGTATAACGTGTAGCACCGATTGAGATTATTGCTTTAGTTGGGTGTTCACATTCTGAAATATAAGAGATCAGGTTCTCTAATGGTCCAAAGTCTTCTTGCGTATCTATCTGGTTTACCATCCAGTCTGTAAGTTTAGAATAGAAGTAGCTGTAGCCATTTAGCTCAACATCTTCACCGTAAGGATGAACTTGATTATCACGACGTAAAAAAGAAGCTATAGAGAACTTGTCCATAACTCCACCCTCTTCAAATTTGTCTATCTCAAAAAGAGTGTTTGATAAACCTTTAGAAGATTCACCCCAGTTCTTTTTATCGCTGATTTTTGAAGCACCTTTAACACGAATAGAGCAATCGTTATATGCTCCAAAGTGAGTTGGTTTAATGCTAGAGAGTTTATCGCCTGTATACTCAAGTTCACATACAAGTCCAACTTCAGGTTCTGCTTGAACATTTACATCTTCTGCAGGTAGTTTTATATACTCCGCATCTAGCGGGTAAGTGTTTAATATATTTTTTGCAGCTTCTACCGGTTTTGGCAGGTAAAAAGGAAACATCCCCTTAGGAGCTGCTTCATCTGCTGTAATAATATCTTTAAAATCTTCTGCTTCACCAGCTTGATCTAAGTGCAGTGCAAAGTTTCCTGCAATACCTAAGCCGATATAGTTTTTGTATTTTGCCATCATTTATTCTTTGTGTTTTATTTTTGGAATTGTAACAAAAGGGGAATTATGTTTAGATGAAACGGTTAGTTTATGACTTCCCATTCCTCAACATCGCCTTCTGTTCTTAAAAACATAGGATGTAATTTTATATCTTTAATAGATTTTAATTCTTCATATCTTTTTGGATCGCGGATTTTTAATTTGTTAAGCAGATGGTTAAATTCGTATTCTATCTGTCCGTCAGTTACCTCTATACGGGAACATTGTCCGGCACAGTTTAGTATTTTGTCTCTATTGAAGTTGTAGCCTCTTGTATCTGCTTCATCCACAACAGAGTGAAGATAATCGGCTATATTTACTTGAGGAAATTTTGTGTTTTTAAAACGTATTAGCTGTGGATGGTTTTTATACCCTTTTGTTTTTTCATGCAGTACATTTTGAGCAAGTAATCCTTCTCTCCATAATGCTACTAAACCTTTTGAATCTAAATAAGATGGAGATATTGACCAAAGTCTCATTGTATACCTTGTTTTTACAAATTATACCTAATCCCATTTTTCAAGTAAAGTATCACGCGCCTCAGTAATCTGAATAAATTTTTCATGACTTCCACCTACATCAGGATGGACTTTTTTAATTATTTTTCTATACGCTGCTTTGATTTGAGAAACTTTAAGTTCTCCATTTGCAGGTAAACATAATAGTTCGCGATGTTCTATATCATCATTTTGAGCTTTTTTTCTGTTGTAGCGGCGTATATTTTCAAAGTGCTCCTGTTGAGCTCTTTGTTGTTTTCTAAAAGCCTCTTGTTGTAAGAATATACGTTCCTTTTTCCATCTTTCTCTAGACATGACAATACAAGCTGCGAAGCTGATCTGACCGTTTGTATAAAGTTCATCCAAACTAAACGGTCCAACCATGTCATAAGGCTCTTCCAACCAGGCATTAGTGTTATGCTCGTCAATCTCTCCGATCGTGACAAAATCACGAACACCAAGAGTAAGGTTGAAAATTATATACTCTTCATCCATAAACTTATACTACAGTCTTCTCATTGCAAATAGTTTCATAGTATTTTTCGTAGCTTCAGCAGCTATACTCATCTCAGCTCTTAATGTAGCTTCTGAAATTGTCTCCATACTTGTATAGATATCGTTAAAGCCATGCTTTGGATAGTTACTTTGAAGTACCATCTTCTCCATAGGGATATTTTTTAGAATATCTTTGTCAAATTCTTCAACACATCCAGGACCGATACTTACAAAAAAGTTCTCTAACTCATCGTGGCTTTTTGTAGCGTTTAGTATGATCCCTTTGTGGTTTTTTAACTCATTGTAAAGTGTGTCATCAAGTTTAGCTTCATCTACAAAAACTACACGATCATCTATACTAGCTAGATCATCAGTTTTAGATATACAAATACCGACACAATTTGTATCGGCTTGATCTGAAAGATCAGCAGGTGTTGTATAAAAGATAGTGTTATGCTCATTTGCCAGTTCCTGAACATTTTCTAGTGAATCTACATCTTTTGGATGAAGAACAAACATTTGTACCATCGTGTCTTCTATAATATCTTCAAGATCCTCTACGAAAGATTCATCGCATTCACTAACATTTACATCTATGATCATCTTGTTCCTTTTGATTAAGTGAGCGTTTTAGCTGACCTAAATTTTTGAAAAAACAACCGCCTGTGTAACCTTTTTCATCAAAGTCGTTATTGTGCTTTTGCATCAGTTCTAGATCTTCTTTGCGAACATTATAGTTTTCTTTGCAACTATGGCAATATAGGGGTTGTGTAATCATATAGTTTTTATATGCAAGTTTTGTTCGTTAAAGTAAAAGAGAAGAAGAGTTATTCTATTTCGATATATGCATATCCTTTGTTTTGCCACTTTATTAGAGCTACGTTTTTATTAAAAGCCGGGTTTACGAAGTTGTAGATCATTGAATTTGTAATACCTCTTTTTTTCATACCCATGCCGCACATATCAAAAGCTACGTTATATTTTTCATGCAAGTTTTGTAGTTGATTTTTTAGTGTAGGATTTGAAGATTTTAGGAAAAAGTTGTAAGCACCACCGTAAATTACAACAGCTACTTTTAGAGAATCACCTTGCTCTAAATAGTGCTTATTTAATAATGCTACTTGTTTTATTAGTTGTTCTTGTAAAACATTTTCTTTTGAAGTAGTTAAAGAAAAAACGACTTTATGTTCAGCACCCATAGCGGATACGGCTAAAAATAATAATGTTAAAATGATTGTTTTCATAATATTACCTAAAATAATTTTGGGAATTATAGATAATTATGATTAATATATTAAAAATATTAGTTCTTTAAAGTTTTAAGATTTACTTGCAGTTTTTTGATATTTAATTCGATATTTTTAATACTATCTTCTAGCTCTTTAATTTTATTATTTTCTATAATGTCAAAATCTTTATCTTCAGAAAAAAGAAGTTTATTATTTTTTTTTCTTAAAGCATATTCTATATATAAAGTTTCTTTTTTTGCTCTATCAGCACTATCTAAAATAAATTTATAGTACTTATCTTTGCTAACTTTTGATATTAATTGCTTATCATAGTTAATTCTTTCTTTTGCAAAGTGACTTACAAATACAGAAAAAATTGAAAAAATAAAAAGAGATATCTGTGTTGTATATACAAATTGTTTATTGATATCAACTTCATATTTTACTAATACAGATAATGATAAGGTTAATACAGAAAATATGAGTAGTATGATAAATAATCTACTTCCAACTTCTAATTTATAAGAAAAATCAGATTGGTACTTTGTTTTTAATTCAATAAAATGGGTAACTGTAATTCCATATAATACGATAGAAGCAAATGACAATTCAGGACTAGATAACAATTCTATTTTATTATCGTTCATTGCAAAAGATATAAAAACTATAATTAACAATGGAAGAACAGTAAATGCTAAGTCAGAAAATATGAATTTAAAAAAAGAGACTTCAAAAATATTATTAATAGCTTTAAGTTCTATTGAAAATGAATTTAATTTATTTCTAAAATATTTTATCAATTTCATTTTTCCTATTATAGAGTTATGTGAGCATTATATAAAACAAAACTTGAATTTTTCTAAAATATTTAAAAATAAAAAATGTTGTTTTAAGTTATAGTAGGTAAAAGAGCTAAAGAATTTAGCTCTTTGGTTCTGAAAATTTATAGTTTACCCTCAGCCTTAGCTTCTGCAAACTCTTCGTATGTACCTTTGAAGTCGATCACAGTACCGTCTTCTTGAATCTCAATAACACGAGTAGCATAAGCATCTAGTAACTCACGGTCATGAGATACACAGATAACATTACCTTTGAACTCGTGTAGAGCTTCACCAAGTGCAACGATAGCCTCAAGGTCAAGGTGGTTAGAAGGCTCATCCAGAACTAAGAAGTTTCCACCCTCTAGCATTAGTTTTGAAAGCATCATACGGTGTTTTTCCCCACCAGAGATACTAACTACAGATTTTTCCTGCTGTTCACCGTTGAAAAGCATACGACCAAGACAGTTACGGATCTCAGCAATATCACGCTTAGGATCAAACGCGCGTAACCAGTCATAAAGTGTACCTTCACCCTCTATGATGTCAGCTGTATCTTGAGGGAAGTAACCAGGCTCAATTGTAGCACCCCATTTAACTTCACCTGAAACAGGTTTCATCTCTTCCATAATTATTTTTAAAAGAGTTGTTTTACCAACACCGTTTCCACCGATTAGTGCAACTTTTTCATCAGGCTCAAATTTTAAAGTGATGTTGTTTAATACTTGGTTGTCCCCGTAAGAGTGAGAGATATTGTGGATCTCTAAAGCTTCATCACCCATTACACGATTAGCTTTGAAAACTATTGAAGGGTCACGGCGAGATGATGGTTTGATGTCATCAATTTGAAGTTTATCAAGTTGTTTTTGTCTTGAAGTTGCTTGTTTAGCTTTAGATGCATTAGCGCTGAATCTGCGAACGAAAGCTTCAAGTTGCTCTTTTTCTTTCTCTTTTTTAGCATTGTCAAGTTCTTGTTGTTTTGCAATTACGTTTGCAGCGATATACCAGTCATCGTAGTTACCAGTGAATTCACGGATTTTTTGGTAATCAACATCTAAGATATTTGTAACAACTGCATTTAAAAAGTGTCTATCGTGAGAGATAACAACCATAGTACCTTCATGGCGTTGCAGTTCATCCTCTAGCCAAGAGATAGTTTGGATATCAAGGTTATTCGTAGGCTCATCCAGGAAAAGTACATCTGGTTTTGGGAAAAGTACTTGTGCAAGTAATACCTTGAATTTATCAGCTGAATCCAGAGAACTCATAAGGTTGTAGTGATCACTTGCAGGGATACCAACGTTCTCTAAAATTTTACCGATGTTTACTTCGTACTCATAAGTTGGATCTTCTTCAACTGAGATAACTTCAAGTTCTGCTAAACGGTTGTTTACAGCATCATCTTCAAAGTCACCGTTTGCATAAAGATCTTCTTTCTCTTTTACTGCATCGTAAAGTCTTTTGTTACCATAAAGTACTGCATCCATAATAGTGTAGTCTTCAAATGCAAACTGGTTTTGCCCAAGTACACCGACTTTGTTAGCTTTAGGGATGATCACTTCACCCTCATACTCAGTCTCTTGTCCACTTAAGATTTTTAAAAATGTAGTTTTTCCGGCACCATTAGCACCGATAAGACCGTAACGCTTATGACGGTCAAGTTTTAGGTTTATCTCTTGAAACAAAACTCTGTTTCCAAAACGTTTTGTTAGATTTTGAACTGTTACCATACTTATCTCTCTTTTAGATATAAAATAATTTCGCGATTATAGCTAAGAGTAGTTTAAATTCTGGTTACTCCGAATATATCTCGTAATTATCAGGACCTTTTTGTTTTGCTTTATACATAGCTTGATCGGCATATTTTAGAAGTGATTCTTCATCTTTTGCATGATCTGGATAGATACTTATACCAATACTTGTAGATGGGATCATGTTATGGTTTTTAATACTAAGCGGCTCACTAGTTTTTTGGATAATTGCTTTGGCTATTGCAATAATATCCTCTTTATTTTGTATATCATTTAAAATGATTGCAAATTCATCTCCGCCAAGTCTTGCAACGGTATCTTCTTCCCTGACTGCACTTTTAAAACGTTTCGCTACCTCTTTTAAGAGATGATCACCTGTTTCATGGCCATATGTATCATTTATGTCTTTGAACTTATTAAGATCCATATATAAAACTGCTAACTTGTAGTTATGCCTTTTTGCCATACTTATGGATTGTTCAAAGTTATCGTTAAAGTGTATACGATTTGCCAAAGATGTAAGGCTGTCATGTGTAGCAAGATATGACAGGTTGTTCTCATAATTTTTTCTATCGGTAATATCGGAAAATACAGATACATAACCGTTTATATTATTGTACTCATCAGTAATGGCAGTTATACTTTGAAGAGTGGTAAAATACTCTCCGCCTTTGCGTCTGTTGTTTAATTCACCGTACCAAAATCCTTTTTCATTTAGTTCTGTCCACATTTTGTTATAAAACTCTTTTGTATGTGCACCTGATTTTAAAAAGCTAGGGTTTTTACCTTTAACATCTTCAAGTGTGAAGCCTGTAATTTCTGTAAATCTTCCATTTATTCTTCTAATCTTAACATCTGAATCAGTTATAAGAATACCTTCATGAGTATTCTCAAATACGAGTGATGCCTCTTTTAGTATTTGTTCATTTTTCTTGAGTTTGGTTATATCTTCTACACTTGACCAAATAAGATCTTCACCGTTAATATGTAAAAGTGAACCTGAAAGCCTTACGTTAAACAAGTGACCATCTTTATGTATGTATTCTTTTTCGTATGGACCGTATGAACCGTATTCTTTCAAGCTATAAAGTTGTTTTTCCTCTTCTTTTTTATATTTTATAGGTGTCAGATCCCAATATCGAAGTTCTGAAAGTTCATCTTGTGTATATCCTACTAATTTTGAAAAAGCAGGATTTATATCTAATAGCCTTCCATCTAAATCTGCTAATGCTAAACCAATTTGAGATTTGTTAAAAAGTAAGCGGTTATAGTTTCTGCCGTGCTCAATTTCTTCTGCGAGAGGTCGTGTAATTTTTATAATTAGACTACCCCCTATAATCATTAAAAGTAATCCGCCTAAAGTAGCATATATAGCCTCTATTTTATATGGTTCTTTGATCTCATCAAGATCTATTTTTGCAACTATACCCCAGTTAAGTGATTCAATCGGTGTATATGCTGCAAGAACTTTTACACCCCTGTAATCCAGCCCTATAAACGAACCTGTTTGACCACTTAAAGCTCTACGCATAGGTTCGGCCAGTTTTGAGTTTTTAAAAGGGATAGAGTTCATTCTGTCAACTTCATTATGACGGTGTCGAAGTAAAAAATGGATTTTATCATTTTCAAGTTTTGCAAGTGTAAATTCACCGCTTTTTCCAAATCCCATAAATTCTTTATGAGCATGTATTAAATTGTCTAAAACCTCTTTTGTTAAAAATTCTAATGGCTTTTCATGATCGTGCATTTGATGTTTGAAAATTGTATTGATCATGCTAGCCTGACTGTGTACAACTTCATTTAAACGTATCTTTTGTTGTTGACAACCTATTTTATAAAGTTTATACACAGATATAGTTGTTGTGAAAATAATTATTGCTGCCATTATGGCAATAAGGTAGTAAGGGGATCTAAGTAGTTTTTTAAAGGATGTAGAATTATGGTTATATCTATTCACAACGAGTTCCCCGCTCTTAAAGAAAAAAGAATTTATTATATAGCAGGGAACTTAAAGGAAATCTGTTGATTTAAATTATATTTTATTATTAAAGCTTCTATTTTAACTTTGAACTAGGTGCATTCCAGAATTCATCTTCTGGTTTACCTGCGATAATATCTTTGTTATATTTCTCATGTGTACGTTCAATCTCGGCACGGATAAGGTTTACAACAGCTTTTTGAGCACGAAGAGGCTCAGGTAATACACAGTATTCACCCTCAGTTAACTCATCGTTAAAGTGCTCTTGATTAAACTCTTTTCCTAGATATTTTGCAATGTATTTTGCATCACGTTCAGCGTTACCCAAACATGATGTAGCACCAGGTGATGGAGTCATATTGAAAATAAGACCCTCTCCTGTGTAGATCGAAGCTTCTCCAAGCATAAGTTTTTGCTCATCTTTGTTCAGAACTTGTGGGCGAACACCACCAAAACCGTCTGCATATTCAAACTCATCTAGTTTAAGTCCAGGTACTACTTTTTTAGCTGCGCGTAAAAACAGGTACTTGTTTAATAAAGGCACTTCGTAGAGGAAATTAGTAAGTAGGTAGTTACGTATATCACTCTCTTTTAAAAGTTTCCAAAGGGCTTTAACAATGTTCATATCAAATCTCAGAGTTTTCCAAAAATCCATATAAGTTCCAGGTTTATAACGCTCTAACTTTGGTAAAACAAGTGCAGTAGGACCAAAACGTGTGTTTCCATCAGCTAAAATATCTGGATCACCGTGAAGTGCTGCAAAAGGAAGTTTTGGATTTTGGATCATATAAACTTTACCGTTTAGTAGTTTTTTCTGTGTCATGTAAAAACTACCTGCAACAGGAAGACATCCAAGATTATGACCAAAGCCCATACGGTGTGCTAGGAAAAGTGAATGTGCACCTGCATCTGTAGCAACGAAGTCTGCATAAAAGTTACCTGTTTCAGTTTTTACAACATATCCGCGTTTTTTAGAACGCTCAATATCTTTAACTTCTGTGTTAAGGTATAGATCAACCGTTACGCCTTCTTGAGTTTTTGCACGCTCTACAAAATCAACAGAGAGTTTTTTAAAGTCAACTGTAGTCCATTGACCTTGTGTACCTACACCAACTATATGCTCAGGCCTTTCATTGCCATCTTCATCATATACTACACGAGGCTCTAACTCTTTTAGTTTTTCTTTGTCCCATACCTCAAGATAAGGAAATAATTTATTAAACTCTTCAAATCTGTGAAGTAAAAATTCTACCTCTTTTTCACCTACACCAAGTGCCATTTTTTGGTGAGAAAATATCACTTCATTTTGAAGTTGGTTATTTAAACAATATCTCTCAACCATTTTAGAAGTACGTTTGGTAATAGCCGCTTTTTCAAGAGTGTAGTTTGTTTCTATATCCCCAGCGTGGATAGTTTGTGAATTACTGGTTCCATTAGAATTTAGTGTAGATATACCTTCATATTTTTCAATAATTGCTATAGATTTTATATCTGTATATCTTGCAAGCGTATAAGCTAGTGCTGTACCGGTAATACCGGCACCAACAATAATTACTTCATAGTTGTTTGTTTTTGACATTATTTTCCCTATATCTTTAGCTTATTGAAATTATAACAAAGATTTTTATTTAATAATGGTAAAAATAGTGTAGGAGACTTTTATCAAAATAATAGGATTAGATCTAAAAGACTTAGCATATGATATGCTAAGCTTCAATTTCCTCTTTAGGTTTACCAAAGTAGTAACCCTGCACGTAATCGACACCAAGTTCTGAGACCTTGTCGTAAACATCTTTTGAACATACAAACTCTGCCACTGTTTCTATATTCATTTTTTTAGCAAATTCTATAATTGTCTGAGTAATAGTTATAGAGTTTTTATCTACATCTATATTTTTAACCATAGAACCGTCTATCTTTATATAGTCAACTTTCAATTTCATAAGGTATTCAAAGTTAGAGTAACCAGTACCAAAGTCATCTATAGAAATTTTAGTACCAAATCTTTTTACATCATTTATAAATTTAAATACTTCATCAAAGTTCTCAATACCTTCAGATTCTATGATCTCAAACACTATATTATTACTAATGTTAGATTCTTGTAGTTTTTTCATGATATAACTGTTTGTTTCTTCGTTAAGTATATCTTCAACAGATAAGTTTATTGATACCTGTTTGTTTGAGTCTTTAAAAATATCGATCGTTTTATCTAGCATAATTTTTGTAAGTTTGTGATAGATTTTATTCTTTTTAGCGAGCTCTAAAAAGTGTATAGGCGGTATATACGTTCCATCGTCATTTTTAATTCTTACAAGAGATTCATACTTAACAATTTTTTGTGTCTTACAATCTATTATTGGCTGAAAAAGAGGTACTATTTTGTCTTCATCTATCGCTTTTTTCAGGCGCTTAGACCATAAAAAGTTTTTCTCGTATATTTTAGACATAGCCATAGAATCATCGTAAATCAGATAGTTCTTTTTCTCTTTTTTGGCAAGTAGCATTGCTGTATCTGCATTTGGAAGTAGCATGTGCGTACCATGAGATATACCTATTGTTGCACTAATATTTATCTCATTTGTAGAGTTAATGATAAAAGTTTTATGTAATATTTTTTCAATTAGCTCATCTACAAAATGTGTAAACTCATTTATATCTATATGACTTTCACATACATATGCAAACTCATCAGAATGTAGACGGTAAAGTGAATCATTATCTGGGATAATTTCTTTTAGATAATTTGAAAATTCTATTAAAAGTGTGTCTCCTGAGTCATCACCATAAAGATCATTTATTTCTTGAAATGAATCTATATTTATAATCATTAAAATAGCAGGTTGTTCTTTATCGAGAAGTTCAATAATTCTTCTTCTGTTTTTTAAACCTGTTAATGGATCGTTATAAAACTGATATTCTATAGAGTCTAACATAGAATTAAACACATCTTTTATAGAGTCTATTTCCTCTATTTCTTCATCTATGTTTATTCTTTGTCTCATATCATGAGAAGTTGTTATATTTTTTATAACACTTGAAAAGTTTTTAATAGGTTTAATTATATATTTTTCAAGCTCTATAAATATAGCTAAAAATACGACTAATGAAAATATTGTCATAAAAAGGATAAAAAAGTTTACCATATAGTTTAGGGATACTTTTAACTCTTTTATAGGATATGAGACATTTATAACACCAAGAGTATCACCGACATTTGCATTTGTATGGCATTTTAGACAAGCATTTTTGGCACTTACAGGGTAAAAATATTTTATATTTGATTCTTCGCTTATATCTAAGGTTTCTATTCCGGACATAGCTTTTTTTACATCCATATTATTTTCTCTTATCTGTTTGTCATTTTCTATTTCACCGTAAAGCTCAGCAACCAAAGGGCTTCTATAGACGTTGATTCTCATGTTTTCATCAACTCTATTAAGCCTGTTTATAATTTCTTTTAGATCTTCTTTTGTCCATCCTCTTTGCATAGCAGAATAGAGTGATTCAAAGACAAGGCTACTTGTCTTCTTAGCATCTATATGTGCTACCTCCGAAATAGCTTTCTTTTTCATATACTCCGCATATGAATATGAAATTGCTATAGTGACAACTAATGTAAAAAAAATTATCTTAGCAGTTATCTTTGTAAAACTAGTGTTTTTACTCAAAATAAACCTCGATCATTTATGGTCCTAAATATTCAAATTATTAATATTATATCAAATGTTTTTGTTTAATAGTGTAAAATACACTTATGCAAATAAGAGAATTAGATTTAAAAGAGCTACCAGAAGCTTATGAGGTTTTATCTCAGTTAAGAAGTGATCTGAAATATAAAGAATTTGAAGATTTAGTATATGATATGCGTCATAAAGAGTATAAAATGATTGGAGTTTTTGAAGGTATAGAACTTGTGACGTATGCAGGTGTTTTTATACAAACAAACCTTTATCACAAACGTCATCTTTTTGTAGACGATCTTGTAACATATGATTCATTCCGTTCACGCGGTTACGGCGATGCAATGATAGAGTACTTGATTAACTATGCAAAAGTTGCGATGTGTGAAAATATAGTTTTATCTTCTGGTCTGCAAAGGGTAGATGCACACAAGTTTTATGAGAAAATGGGGTTTGAAAAAAAATCTTATATGTTCGTAAAGAGTTTATAAATTTCTTAGATATATAAGTGTTACGTCATCTTCAAATTCATGCGAAGATATCGTATCAAAAGATTTTACAATAGAAGACGAATCTTCAATGATTTTATCCGGTATATGGTGTTTTAAAGATTCATGTTCATGCTCTATAATTCCATCTGTATAGATCATAAGTGATTCCCAGTCATCTAGTTTTACGGTATCACATTTAGGCATTTCAGAGAAGTTCATAAACGGTGTATTGTTGGCTTTGAGTTTCAAAACTTCATCTTTTGTTTTGATCAAAAAAGGATACATACCGCCAGATGAATAAGTTATGGTTTTTTTGTCTTGACTTATAACTATCAATGAGTATGAAATTTGTTCATTTTCCGCTAAAAAACTTTTTGAAGTATGATAAGTTTTCTCTACAAGTTCTTCTAGTGTATCTACTTTATGAATAGCATAGTTAAGCATAGAAGATATCCCAAATACTGTTAAAGCTGGAGAAATACCATGCCCCTGACCATCAATAACGTAAATAAATGTTGAACCGTTTTTCATTTTATACATTGAGTAAAAATCGCCGCTTACAATATCTGATGGTTTATAGATAACTTCATACTCTTGTTTGTTTAGATCATTTTTGATTCCGCTTTCAAGCTTCTCTTTGGCAAGATTTTCCTGATCGCTTTTATATTTGTTTATATCATCTAGTTTTTTATTTAATCTTTTAAGTTCTGTGATGTCGTGGCGGATTGATATATATTCTACAATTTCATCATTTTCGTCAAGAATTGGGAATATAGAAGCTTCAACAGTATACTTAGAACCGTCTTTACTTCTGTTTGTAACTACTCCATGCCATACGTTTTTTGACTTTATAGTTTCCCATAAATTTTTGAAAACTTCTGAGGGCATATCGGGGTCTCTAATTAAACTGTGAGATTTACCTATAAGTTCATCTTCAGTGTATCCTGATACTTTCATAAATTTTGAATTTACATAAGTTATTCTACCGTTAATATCGGTCTTGGACACAATGTTGGTTTCATCAACCATATTTTGATACTGTCTGAGCAATAATTTCTTTTTCAAATCGCTCTCAAAGTTGTCGTTTTCATTAATCACCATCCTAAAATTATATTATAAAAACTTGTGATTACAAAATTATTACTGTGTGAATAGTAACACTATTACATCATGCTATAATATCTTTATGAAAACAAAATCTTTGTATATATCATCACAAGAAAAAAATGCCGGTACGCTTTTCATTACTATGGGTATGATGGAAGTGTTAAAGACAAATATTCCCCGAGTTGCTTTTTTCAGACCTATTGTCTATGATGAAAGTGTTATGGATGGGGACATAAGCTTTATAAAAGAGCGATACTCTTTAGATATGAAGTATGAGGAATGTTTTGGTTATGATATAGAGTTTGTAGAGCAAATGATATCTGAGAACAAAACAAATGAGCTTATAAATCTTCTGATCAAAAAGTTTAAAAAACTTGAAGATGAATATGATTTTGTTTTATGTGAGGGGATCAGACGCTCATTTTTAACAAACACCATAAATTTTGACATAAATATACTAATCGCCCAAAACTTTGGTTCACCAGTTCTAAACATACTTAGTGCAAAAAATAAAGATGCAGATGATATATATGAGTATATTTTAATAGAAAATGAAAACCTAAAAAGAGAAGGCTGTACACACTTTGCTACATTCGTAAATAGACTTGATGAGAAACAGCTAGACCTTTTAAGTAAAAAAACAAAAAATATTGATGATGTATATCTGTTGCCTGAAGTTGAAGAACTTACATATCTTAGCATTGCAGACGTAATTAACGGACTTGATGCAGATGTCGTTATGATGGATGAACTTGATAACTCAAGAGTTATAAAATCTGTAAAAGTCGTAGCTTTGTCTTTAGATAATTTCTTAGGTGTTATAGAAGATGGCGAACTTGTAATAGTACCGCCTGACAGAAGTGAAATTATACTTGGTATTTTAGGTGCTATTTATTCTAAAAATTATCCAAATATAGCCGGCATAGTTTTCCCTTTTGAATTAGATATGCATCCTAATATTCAAAAACTTATTGACGGGCTTAACGATATAAACACACCTATACTATCAGTTACTACAGACACATATGAAACTGCAAAAAATATATCAAATCTAAGTTCAAGACTAAGGGTTAATAGTACCCGTAAAATTGCACTTGCTCTTGGTATGTTTAATAACAATGTAGATATTAAAAAGATAGAAGAAAAAATTCAAAACTCACAAAACGATGTCATGACACCTATGATGTTTGAATATAAACTTTTTAATATAGCTTCACATAACAAAAAAACTATAGTACTCCCGGAATCAGATGATGATAGAATTCTCCGTGCAGCAGATATTATATTAAAACGTGATGTTGCAAATATAATATTGCTTGGAAATGAAGATGAGATAAAAGACAGGTATGGAAAACTGGGACTTAACTTAGAAAAAGCTACAGTAATTGATCCTAATAGATCTGAATTAACAGATAAGTTTATAGATGAGTTTTATGAGATGAGAAAAGCAAAGGGACTTCTTCGTGAAGGTGCTGCAGATGCAATGACTCACGTAAACTATTTTGCTACGATGATGGTACACTTAGGATATGCTGATGGTATGGTAAGC
Source organism: Sulfurimonas sp. (assembly GCF_041583195.1). NCBI lineage: Bacteria > Pseudomonadati > Campylobacterota > Epsilonproteobacteria > Campylobacterales > Sulfurimonadaceae > Sulfurimonas > Sulfurimonas sp. The sequence continues at coordinate 178,781 of NZ_JBFHGL010000002.1, read as the reverse complement.
GGGGCTAAACACTCAACTGGAGATACTATACGCCCGGCACTGCAGATTATTAAAACAACTCCTGATGTATCATTAGTTTCATCTGTATTTTTCATGTGCTTAAAAACAAAGGTCCTTGTATATGGAGATTGTGCTGTAAATCAAGATCCTACAGCTAAACAGCTGGCTGAAATAGCTCTCTCATCTGCTAAAACAGCAGAAGCTTTTGGAATAGATCCTAAAGTTGCGCTTTTATCATACTCAACGGGTGACAGCGGAAGTGGTGCTGATGTTGACAAGGTGAAAGAAGCTACTAAAATAGTTAAAGATATCTGTGATAAGTATGAGTTTGAAGGTCCTATTCAATACGATGCAGCAATAAACTTGGATGTAGCAAGTAAAAAACTACCTGATTCAACAGTGGCAGGACATGCAAACGTACTAATTTTTCCAGATCTCAATACTGGTAATAATACATATAAAGCAGTTCAAAGATCATCAGGTGCTATTGCGATCGGACCAGTTCTTCAAGGGTTAAATAAACCTATAAATGATCTAAGCCGTGGTTGTTTGGTGGATGATATAGTAAATACGGTTGCAATAACGGCAATACAGGCAGGGCAAAAAGATGAAACTAGCTGTCATTAATTCAGGAAGTTCATCTTTAAAATTTAAACTTTTTAACATGGAAGATGAGAGTGTGATTTTTCAGTTAAATTTAGAAGAGATAGATTCCCATGTAGATGCACTGAATAAAGTCATAGAAGAATTATCAAAAATTGGAATAAGTTTTTATGAACTCGATGCAGTAGGTCACAGAGTTGTTCACGGGGGTGAAAAATTTAAAACTGCTACACTTATTACTAGTGAAGTCATAAAAAAGATAGATAAACTAAGTCTTCTTGCACCGCTTCATAATCCTGCAAATCTTCAAGGTATTATATCTGTTGCACATATTGCTCCAAATATAAAACAATATGCCGTTTTTGATACTGCATTTCATACTACAATGCCACAAGAAGCTTATATGTATGCACTCCCTTATGAGATGTATGAAAAGTATGGAATTCGTCGTTACGGTTTTCACGGAACAAGTCATTTTTACATTGCCAAAGAGGCAGCTAAAAAGTTGAATAAACCTCTAAATGAATTAAATATAATATCTATGCATCTTGGAAACGGTGAAAGTATATGTGCGATAGAGAATGGAAAAAGCATAGATACGTCTATGGGCTTTACACCTCTTGAAGGTCTTATAATGGGTACGCGTAGCGGTGATATAGACCCTGCAATAGTGCTGTATTTACAAAGAACACTCGGATATGATGTAAATGAGATGGACAATATACTTAATAAAAAGTCCGGACTTAAAGGTATTTGTGGAGAGAGTGACGTTAGAACAATAATCGCCTCAGACGATCAAAGATCAAAACTCGCACTTGATATGATGGTAAGACGTGTTAGAAAATACGTAGGTGCATATATGAGTCTTTTAGAAAGAGTAGATGCTCTTGTATTCACAGGCGGAATAGGGGAACATTCTGAATATATACGAGATAGAGTGACTAAAAATTTAGATGTAAAAAATGTTTTTGTAATCGATACAAATGAAGAGTTGGAGATAGCTAGACAGATAATCTAGCTATTTGTATATATAAAAGATTATACAGCTGTTACGTTTTCAGCTTGAGGACCTTTTTGTCCTTCACCTATTTCAAATGTTACTGCTTGTCCATCTTTTAGTGTTACACGACCACCATCTGGATTGTTTACTTGACGAAAGTGTACAAATACATCTTTTCCACCATCTTTTTGTTCTATGAAACCATAACCTTTTTCATCGTTGAACCACTTTACTGTTCCATCTAATAGCTCTGCCATTGTCTACCTTTAAATTATATGCGAATCAATCTAAAAAATAGACTAGCTCTATTTCTATCTCTCATCTTATGAGAAAGTATAGCCAAAGTTTTAGAAAATTTATATGTTTTTTGAAAAATTTTATAAAAAATTGTTAAAATATGTCGATATAATGACTAAGAGGAGAAGTTTTTACACAGTTAATATTTCTCCAAAAAATCTTGTACTAGGGGGTGTGAAATGGAAGTCTCATCAAATATGTCTAGGACTGGTTATATAGCTAGCAATAAAGAAGCTAATCCGATTAAACCTTTGTATACTCAAAAACTTTCAAAAGATGAAGTTAAAGAGATTAGAGAACAGATTGAACAAAATTCGCTTGCTTTTACTTTTAACTTTACAAATATTCAGATAGGTGTTTCTGAAAAACAAGATGACTTCTTATCTCAATATGAAGATTTTCAAAATTTTCTCAGTGATATTGGTTATGAGGGTAAACCTATAGCTGAACTCTCACAAGAAGAAGCTGCAGCTTTAGTAGCTGAAGACGGTTTTTTTGGAGTTACTCAGACATCTGAACGTATAGCAAACTTTGTTATCAACGGTGCAGGCGGAGATGAAAATCTAATGCGTGCAGGACGTGAAGGTATGCTTGAAGGTTTTAAACAAGCTGAAGAGATGTGGGGAGGGGAACTTCCAGAAATATCTCAAGAGACTATGAAGGCTGCGATTGAGCTTGTAGATAAAGCTATGACTGATTTAGGATTTTCAATTATAGATCAGAGTGTTTAAGCGGATATGTCTATTCTTATAAGAGAGGTGTTTTCTTCATCTTTCTTATCGTTTGAAGAAGATAAATTGTCGTATGCTTCTTTTGCTTTTTCTTGTTGAGCTTGAATCATCATAGCTCTGGCACTCGATGCTACAGACATGTCTTGTGCACTTGGATCAGCTGGAGCTAGTGCTGCAGCAATAACTTGCTGAGCGTTTGAAATGATCTCTTCTGGCTTAGAACCTTTTGGCATAGATATAGGTACTTCACCGCCAACGGCATACATTTTTCCATCAGGTCCGCGCTCATATGTAAAGTTTGCACCACCTGTCATACCGCCACCTGCTGCTTGATGGGCAGCTTCGTGAGCTCTTACTTCGGTATCTCTGGCTTGAAGCTCAAAAACAACTCTTTTTTCATCTAGTTCCAACTCGTTTTCATTTTTTGGTTTTTCTTCTTGAGTAGCAGTATCGCTTTTTGTTTCTTCATCACTAACACTAGAATCTAGCTGATCTTTGTTGTTTTGGTTGTAATAGTAACTATTTGAATAGTCAAGTGCATAATTATTACTTATATCCATAATCTAAATTATACATCTGATAATTTTAAATAACACTTTAAGAAGTTTTTTAATATTTTCGCTATTATTTTAAAATTAATACAACGGAAAAATAAATATGATAACTTTTAAATTAGAAGATGACTACATTGAACTTTACAAACTTATAAAGATACTTGATTTAGTTGATAGCGGTGCTCAGGCAAAAATAATTGTAGCAGAAGGCCACGTGATAAGAAACGGAGAGGTTGAAACTAGAAAAAGAGCAAAAATTATAAGCGGTGATACAATTCAGATAGCCGATGTGATCATTGAGATTAAGTAAATAAACATAGATTGTTTAAGGAATAGCAGATGAGAAGTGTCCTTACTAAAAGCATTATAATAATTTCGCTTCTTTTAACAGGACTATATGCAGTAGTTGTTCCAAATGGTGAAATCAATGATACAACATCTGGTAGTGAAGAAGAAACTATAGTCTATGCCCAACCTGATAGTGTGAGTTTGGTATGCTTAGGTTGCCATGATGGAGTTAATGCTTTGAATATGGCTATAGGAAATGGCAGAAATATTGGAAATTTTATGGAAGGCAGTCATCCCGTATCAATTGAATATATTGAAGGTATAGCTGGCTTAAGACCTAAAACCGATGCCGTAACGGCTATTAGGGGTGCTAAAACTGTTAACGATTTACTAGTAAATGGTAAAGTAGAATGTATTAGTTGTCATGACAAATACGGAATTAAAGATGGTGATCCTAGCCCTTATAAGCGATACCTTAGAAATGAGAATAAAGGCAGTGCTTTATGTTATGCTTGCCATAATAAATAGACTTATCATAGAGATCGAGTAAACATCTTTTTAACTTTTATAAATCCAAGTCTTAACCCGCTATAACGCATAATTTTTGCTAAGAGTTTCCACTTTGGTCTATCATAACATGGCTCTGAACATTTTCTACAGCTAGTTTTTTCTTCATACGGGCATTCCTGAAGCCTTTTATATGAGTAGTGCAGTGTATCTTTACACTCATCGCATAGATTGTAGTGAATCTGCATGTTGAGATCTTCAGACCTATATATAAGTTCTATAAAACCGTCATTTTTTTCTTCTATGTGTTCATGGTCACAATAGTATTGAATAAATTTTGAAACGGTTTTACAATCTTGAATAAATTTTTTTTGCTTCATATATTGTTGTCCTAAAGAACAGGTAAATAATTAAATAGTCTGCCTAGTTAATTCAGGATTGTAACATTTTTGAATATATATTCCTGCTATTGCTAAAAATACACCTGTAATGGCACTAATAAAAGCCAAAGACGAAAACCATATAAGTGCTACTAAACCAACAATATGTTTAGGTACATCTAAACCATTGTCTTTGTCACTTATATATGCAGCAACGCGATATACTTGGTTTTGATTAACCATTTTATTCATCTCATATTCTAGTTCAGTTTGATCTTTTTTAAGTTCAAATATTTCGGCATCCAATAGTTTAAGCTTAGATTGTATTACTCTGTAATCTTCATATAACTCTTTCTTTCTAATGTTTGCTCTTTGAATTATACTTGATTTATTTTGTATAGCTGTTGACGTAAACTCTGCCAATTCTGAACGATATTTTTTTTGTTGTTCTTCATTTGCATTTTGTTGTTCTTTAATTTGGTTATTTAGATAATCGATGCGAACTCTTATTGCATCAATACGTTTTTGATAGTTATTACCAACTATTTGCAACTGTTTTTGAAGTTGTTGTTCTGTACCTGTTTGTTGATCAAGTGCTTTAGAACCTGTCGCAAAATCAGATACCTTATATAAACGCTTTTCTTTTTTTTCAATTAGTGCTCTATATTTTTTTTCAACAGCAGGTCGAGTAAGAAAGTTAGCATCTTCCATTTTTCTTTTCATTTCAGCTTTTAAATCATCTAGTTCTTTAGATAATTTTTGTTTATCTATGCCTGCACCTTTAAGATTTTTATTTAGCAAGTCTCTTAAACGCTTTTGCATTGTTTCTCTTTCTTTATCCCAGGCTTCATAAATCTTGCTTTCTTTATCATAGAGTGTATTTAATTCAGCATCAATCTTTTCTTTAAAGTTTTTGTCTATATTATTTAACTGGTTTTGTATATATTCACTCTGACGTTCAACTTGTTGATTAAAGTTCATATTTGCTTTTGCTAATGTATTTGCATATTCTACTTCTATCTTTTCAGCTTTAATTGTATCTATAACCTGTTTTTTATGTTCTATATCATCAATTTTACCTTGAAGTAGAAGAGCTTCATTTTTACGTTCTTGAATTGCAAATGTTAGGTTTGAAAAGTTTCTTTCAAAACCATTCATCATAGTCTCAAATGTGATAGTTACCAATAATAAAACGCCAATAAACAACATAATCCTCCAAGAAGTATGTTTGGCATACATTAAAGCTGTAGCAATAGGTATTTTAGTAGCTTCAACAACTGCAACTAGTAAAAATGGAAGTCCTGCTACAAATATAGATGAATAATCATTAAATGTCATATCTTTATCAATATGATTAATAGCTTCATAGGCAGAATAAGCAACAATTACTGAAATTAAAAAGCCTATCATTACAGCTATTATTTCAACAACCCATGCAAATTTAACTAGCCTGACACCTATCTGATAAAGTCTTGGATTTCCCATTATATATTTCCCTCAATAATTAAATCGCGCTATTATACTGTAATTATTAATTATGATAAATAGTTTTTCTATAACTATAGAATAAACGAACTTATTAATCCAATAAGTCCACCAAAAACACCACCCCAAACAACAAGCCATCCAAGATGTGTTTTGATGAGTTCTTGGATTATATCTTTTACCATTTTAGGCGTCATTTGATTTAATCTTTCATCTATTATACTCTCAACTGAGCTGATCAGGTCATCACTTAAATGAGAACTTTTTATGTGTTGTTGGAGAGTTTTATCAAAACTCTCAGATGATGTTATTTTAATTACTGCACTTTTCAGTTTTGTTGTAAACGGTTCTCTTAATCCTTCTAATGCTTTTTCACCACCAAACATACCTAGCATTCCACCAAAAGATGATTCCATAACTGTTTTTGTAAGTGCATCGTATGCAGGTGAAAAGTCGGTTTTTCCTATAATTGGTGTTAAATCAATCTTTTTTTCCTCTTTTTCAAAAAAGTTCTCAAGCTGCTCTTTTGTAAAGAACTGTTCCATCATAAGAGTTTTAATTGAAGTCTTAAAAGACTCAAACTTGTTTGGTATAACTCCTGAACCGTAAAGCAGAGGTACACGCTCAAACAGCATATGTATAGCCAGTTGATTTGTGATAGCACCAGATAGTGCAAAAAGCCCAGTAAATAAAAAGTATTTTGATATCGATTCGTCTATAAAAAAAGATATTAAAATCAATAAAATAGCAATAAAGTTTGTTATTAAAGATTTGTTAAATTTCATATATATCTCCTAAATTAAAAGCGAAATTATACAAAAAAAGATAACATACGCAAAAAAGATATACAATGAAAAAAGAAACTTACGAATTATTTAGATCAGCATCTATGGATGAGATCTTAAAAGTTATAGATACAGAGTTACAACGAAGAAATGAATCACCATTCTGGACTGATAAAGTAGTCCCTTTTTCACGTGCTATATTAAGTGTACTTACAGTATTGCGTGATGAGAACAGATTATTTACACCTGAGGGTAAAGATGCGGATGAGTTAACACCTGAATTATTTTTTGCTTGGAGTGATTTTGTAAGCTTAAAACTATTGTATTTTAGAGCAAAAGATGTTGATTTAGATGTTTTAGGTGAGTATTTACATAGATATAATGTAAATTTAGAGAATGAAAATTTGGATTTTCCAATATCTAACTATAATCTACACCAAGGTGTAAGTAATGTTATAAAGTCTTTACTCTAAGCCTAAGACTTTATAAAAAACAACATATAAAAATCCCCAAAACAAAAACACTACAAGTGCTATAACACTAAATACAACTACAACTCTTGAAAGTAAGTGAAATAAAAATTTTAAAAATGTCATCTATTTTTTATAGCTCTGTGTCGGTAAACCTTTTGCTTTAACATAAACCATACCACCAAGTAAGTTAGTGACTTTATAGTTTAATTGTGATGATAAAAACTCAGATACTACCTGAGTACGACTTGCAGTCCTGCAAATAAGTGCAAAAGGTTTTGTAGTATCAACTTTTTTATTTAGTTCAGTTAAAAAAGCCTGAACGTTATATCTGCCTCTTTCATCGAAAAACATTATTGGTATTGAACCTTTAACTAAACCTGTTTCATACCATTCAGGTGGCGTTCTAATATCTACTATAGGGATTTTAGAGTTTATCAGCTCAAGAGTAGGGTATTCATGTTTTAGCTCTGCAAAAATAGATATATTTAAAAGAAGTAAAAATATTAAAATTTTTTTCAAAATTATATTCCTTAAATTTTTGTATAATTGTATCTATAAAAAATAAACTACTATATTTTATATAAAAAAGTTTGTACATGTTTAGAATATTTCTTTTGCTTGCTATGTTATATGTTTCCAGTCCAACCCAAGAAAACGGACAACTATTCTCTAACCTTTCTAGACCTCTTTTTGATGCTATAGAACCAACTGAAAAGTTATCAAAAGATATTAAAAATATTTCTGAATTAAACAACTATGTCAAAAAAGCAGAGTCACTTTTAGAACTTTCAAAAAACATAACACGTTCAACTGATAAGCAAAAAATACAAGATTACTTCAAAAGACTAAGGGCACTTCAAAAGGAGTATGATCTTTTAGTATCTAAAATAAATAAAGAGATAGACAATTCTATAGACGCTGACAAATATAATGATTTTATCTGTTTAACATCCTATGGTTATGATGGTTTGTTGAAGAACTACGGACTATATGAAAAAGCAGTCATATATTACAAAAAACATTCTCATAAGTTAAGAAGCAAATATTTAGATTCAAAAATAGAGCTAAAGTCTTTTACGCAGTATTCAAATAGTGAGTTAGAGGTTGCGAGTAAAGAAGTAACAATAAACTCTGCTAAAAAGCAAAGTAGTATAAAAAACAAAGTTGGTTTAAGAGCAGAATTAGCCAAAGGTTATATTAGAATTATTGGCTGGAATAACAACGTTTTCAATGTAACTACGACACTAAAGTTAAAATATAAAAATTTAAAACCAAATATAAATATGCCAAAAGCTTTTGTATTAAAGCCAAACAAACAGAGTGAACTATTTAGACTCTATCCAACTGGAAACACTCCATCATACAAATTAAGTTACAGATATATAATGGGTGCATTCAATGCAGTTCATGATGATAGTTATACTTATAAACTTCCTTACGAAACCGGCACGTCTCAAATGGTAAGTCAAGGTTATAACGGCGAATCTACACATAAGGGAAGAAGTAAATACTCTATAGATTTTGCTTTAAAAAAAGGGACTAAGGTTTTTGCTGCACGTGGGGGAGTTGTAGTTAAAACTAAAGAAGATTCAGATAAAGCAGGATTCTCACAAGAATTTGCTAAGTATGGCAATTTTGTTACTATACAACATGAGGATATGACTTTTGGAACTTACTACCATTTACAAAAAAATGGTGCTATGGTAAGTGTTGGAGACAGAGTAGAGAGTGGAAGTTTCATAGGCTACTCAGGTAATACCGGTTACTCAAGTGGTCCACATCTACATTTTAGCGTTTTTAGTGTAGATGATGATTGTATTAGTACAAAGACTATACCTGTTAAGTTTATTACATCAAATGGTGTTAAAGAAACTCTTAAAAGGGGTAGTTATTATAAATCGAAATAAAAGTATAATTTCATTAAATATTATAAGGGATAAAAATATATGGCTTCACAAAAAGCAATAGATAATTCAAAGCGTCTAAGATATGTTAGAGCATTAGAAAGATTTCATAAGAGCATAATTTCCTACCTTTCAAATACAGAAAATCTTACAAAAGAGAGTTATTCAAAAAAGATAGATAACGCGCAAAATCTTTTAAACAGAGTAGAGGAAATCTCCTTATATAAAGGTGAGTTACAGGATCTGCAAAACTTAATAAAAAAGATGATATCTTACAAAGATAGTGATGATGATATTGAGAATATAAAAGAAGATATATTATATAGCTCAAACCAGTTAGACAAAAGTAAAAACGCAAGACGCTATAAAAAAGACAAACACCAAAAAAGCAAGTTTAAAGATTGGGATTAATCTTTTAAACTATTTTTTACTTCCAAAAATTTATCTAAATTTTCAATCAATAGATCAACTAGTTTTGGATCAAAATGTTTTCCCTTTTCCTCTTTAAAAAACTCAAGTATTCTATCTAACTCCCAAGCTTTTTTATACACTCTGTCATGTCCAAGTGCATCAAATACATCTGCAATTGCAGTGATCCTGCCAGATATTGGTATCTCCTCACCTTTTAAACCACGAGGATAACCACTGCCGTCATATTTTTCATGGTGTGTTAATGAGATCTCTGCTGAGGTTTTTAAAATATCTCTGTCTGAGTGTTTGAGCATGTCATAACCTATCTCTGCATGAGTTTTCATTATTTCATACTCTTCTAAAGTTAATTTGGCAGGTTTTTTAAGTATAGAATCCGGAATGCCAACTTTACCTATATCGTGCATAGGTGATGCTTGTTTTAATAGGTTCGCTTCATCATCATTTAGTCCGTAAAGTTTAGCTAAAAGGTAAGTAAAATTAGAGACTCTTTTTACATGTTGACCAGTCTCTTTGCTTCTTGTCTCACCTATTGCTCCCATTGTTAAAACAACTTCTTTTTGGGTATTTATAATATCTTCGTTTAGTTTTACAAGCTCTGTAATATCATACATAATTTGAAGATGTTCAGAAACATTATTGTGCAGGTCTATAATAGGATAAAAAAGATTTTTTGTTATATATCTTTCGCCACTTTTATTTATATTTGTTAGAGTTGCTTTTACTATCTCTTTGTTTGTAAGTCTATCTTTTATCTCTTTACAAGTGTTGTCTTCAATGTGTTTTTTATCTTTTAACTCAGAGCATTTTTTTGTTTTTAATTCATCAATAGTATATCCGCTTAGCTCACAAAACTTTTCATTTGCATAGATAATCGTACCGTCAATATCTGACTTTGATATTGCAGTTGTTGAATTTATAGCTTCTTCGTATTGTGCAGTATAGTTTATATTTTCCTCTAAACTTTTACTCTTAGTATCTAACTCATTTTTTAGAATGTTTTTATACTCTTCTAGCTCTGTAACATCAATTCTAATACCGATATATTCTTTAAGAGAACCATCTTGATTGTAAATAGGTGCTATCTCTGATATTACGTAATAAGCCTTGCCGTCTTTTCTTCTGTTTTTAACAAGACCTTTCCACATAGAACCGCTTTGAATTGTGTCCCACATATCCTTAAAAGCCTCTTTTGGCATATCAGGGTGTCTAACAATGTTGTGCGGTTGTCCAAGCAGTTCTTCTTCAGAATAGCCTGATATGTTTTGGAAGTTCTTATTTACTTCTGTAATAACACCTCTATGGTCAGTAATTGAGAATATAGATGCTTCCTCTACGGCTTTTTTAAACTGGTTCAAATAAGATATATTGTCTTCTAATTTGAAGTTAATCTCATCCAGTTTTTTATTTTTTTGCTCAATTAATTTAGCATCGGTTATATTTGTAAATGTAGCTATATAACCTCTTATTTTTTCAAAACAGTTTAAATCATAAGAGACTGTAGTATCAAACCATAGTTTATTACCTGAAGATGATTCTATCTCAAGTTCACCTCTCCAATTTCCTTTTTCTTCAATTGTTTTAAATATGTTTTTATGAAGATCAGAGTTATTGTCTTCTGGGTTTAAACAATGATTTCTTTTTCCAATAACATCATCTTTGTTAATCTCAAGTAACTCACAATATGCAGTAGACACATCAATAATCTGTTTTTGCAGGTTTAGTGTAATTCTTGGAACATGCTTATCTATTATGTCTAATTGGTTCTCGATCATATTTATATGCTCTTGTCTCTCTCCAAGTGCATTTGAAAGGGAGTCTCTAAGACGAAATAATTGAAGTGTATTTTTTACTTTTGAAAGAAGTTCAACTTTATGAATAGGTTTTATAATATAACCAACTCCGCCTGACTCAAAGATTTTTGATATACACTCATCATCATTTAGTATTGTTAAAAAAATGATAGGTATTTCACTAGTCATTGCATTGGCTTTTAAGATATTTGCAACCTCATAGCCACTAGTTTCTGGTAGTTGAACATCTAGAAGTATTAAGTTTGGTCTATTGTTCTCAACGATGTAAAGAGTAGAATCTAAATCATTTGCTGAATCTATGTCATATTTCTGATTAAGTTCTTTTTTTAAAGTTTCAAGCGAATTTTCATCACTGTCAACCAGTAATATTTTTTCTTTATCCATTGATCTCAATGCACCTGTTTATTTAGTTTTTAGATTCAATTAAAATTTTATCTAGTAAATCAAATAACTCTTCACTTGCTTGTTCCATTCTTTCAAAATTACTGATTATCTCTTCAGTATTTTCAAGTGTAGTTTTACTTGGATTATTATCAATATAATCAAGATTTTTGTTTGCATTGTCATGTACAATTGCATGAGGTACAGACATCTTAGCATAAGACTCAGTTTTCTCAAATCTTCTTTTACCTTCCGTGTCATACCATTTTCCAAGTTCACATTCATGAGGTGTATTTGTTGGAAGAACATGCTCAAGATTCATAATTGAACTGTATGCACGGTATTTATAAAGAATATGCTCAATTTTAGCCAGAACAACAAATATAGAGTTTTCCATCTGATACGAGTTGCTAACTATAGAAGAAGAATTTTCACTAAGTTCTACAAGTGTACCTTCAAATTCACCTATTTTCTGAGTTGAACCATCAACAGTATCAAGCATAGATGCTGAACTTGATTGAATATCACCCATACCTTGTTGTAGAGATTTTATACTTATTGATATTTCCCCTGTAGCTTTGTGTGTTCGTTCTGCCAGTTTTCTTACTTCGTCTGCAACTACGGCAAAGCCGCGTCCATGTTCACCTGCACGAGCAGCTTCAATAGCGGCATTTAATGCAAGAAGATTTGTCTGATCGGCAATGTCTGTAATTAACTCTATAACAGATGTAATCTCTTGTGTCTGTGACGCAAGTTCAGCAATAGAATTGTTATTGGTATTAACTTGTTCGTTAAGAGTATTTAACTCTTCAACAATAACTTCAATATTTTGTCTTGAATCATCTGCTAGTTTTGATGCAGATTTTGTAGCACTTGTAACTGTCTTAAGATCTTCTATATTAGTAGCTAGGTCTTTTTGAATAACTGTAAGAGATTCTGAAACCTGAGTTGATTTTTGGCTAAGTTTTGAGTTGAATTCGTCTCGTTTGCTTTTATGGTGTTGATTTTCCATAAAGTCTATACTATTAGATACGTTTTCTATTGCATCAACAAACTCACCATGCAAACCGTTTGAAGATATTTTTTTTGAAAAGTTACCTTTTGATGCGTTTACAATAGAATCGTTGATCTCATGAATAGTAGTAGAGATCTGATCCATTAAAGTTTTAAGAGCATTTCCCATACGACCAAGTTCTGTTTCATCATTTGTTTCTTTTTGATCAATTTTAAAAGATATATCACCGTTTGAAGCTCTAGCAATCAGTTTAGAGAAATTTTCAATACCGTTGATTACATAGTTTTTAATTATTGTAGCCGTTACCAAAAGAATAACAGTGAATATAAGACCAAATATTAAGATAGAAAACTTGAACATATTAAGTTCATTCCCTAAGCTGTCCGAGTCTTGTGTAAGTTCATTCTCTTTATATTTAACCAGTTTTTGAAATGAGTCTCTAGATTTATTCGCATATGGTGTTAGCTCTGTTTTATATTTATGATAAAGAGTATCTTTTTTGTTTTTTATATCTTCTAAGTTTAACGACTCCATCATAATCATTGATTGGTTTAAAAATAGCATAGTTGAGCTCTTTGCTTCTTTAACCATAGATAAAGCATCATCGTTTTTCATGATCTCTTCTAATTTGTTAAAACTATTATTGATAGAAGAAACTCTGTCTCTTAATTTTTTTATATTTTTGTCATAATCTCCACCAAGTAGTATATCTCTAGATGTTCTGCTTATATAGTTTAGATTTTTTTCAATACTTAGAGTGTTTAGTGCTCCCATCATTGAATTTTTGTGCAAATGGTCATATTGTGAATTAATTAAATTAATTGACCAGTAAATTAACATAGTAGCTAAGAAGATAGCTATTGTTAGAGAGGTAATGAAGTAATTCATTTTAGATTTTATGCTTAAAGTTTTAGCCATGAGTAGATCCTATAAATTAAAAATAGTAATATTAGTATATCATACATAAGCCATTTTAATCTGATATAAAATAAATGTATGACTAATTTGTAACTTTAGTAACATTTTTTAATATGTTTTTAATGATTGAATAGCATCCTCTGCAATATTTATAAGTCCATCAGCCCCTGGAACTACTGAAATAAGGTTTGTACCGATGCCACCCCATATAACAAATACAGCCATAACAAAGATTAGTATAGTACTCATATCTATCGTAAGTGTTCTTTTTTGTTCATCTGTTGAATAAAAATACATCACTGCAATTAGTTTAAAATAATAGTATACTGAAATAAATGCCGTCAATATACCAAGTGCGGTTAATAAGATTTGTCCAGATTGAATTGAACTTGTAAAGATGTAAAATTTACCCAAAAAACCTATAGTTGAAGGAAACCCTGCAAGCGAGAGCATAAATATACTCATGAACAGAGCCATATACGGTCGTCTGTCTGCAAAACCTTTAAAGTCATCATATGTAAAATCAGATTCTTCCTGAGATGATAAAAAACTGATTATTCCAAAAGCTCCAACGGCACTTATAAAGTAAGCTATTAGATAAAACATCAACGACGGAGCTGCAAGTTCTGCTCCAAGACCTATAGATGAGAGTGCTATTAACATATATCCCGTATGTACAATGGATGAAGCTGCCAGCATCCTTTTTATATTTTGCTGAGATATCGCAAGTAATGATCCACCGATAAGTGTAGCTATAGTGATGATCTGAAGCATCTCAATCCAAAAATCGTGGATGGATGCAAAGTTTACCAGATACAGTCTAAGTATCAGTGCAAAAACAGATATTTTAAAAGTCGACGCCATATACATTGTAATAGGAGCAGGTGCACCTTGGTAAACATCTATAACCCATGAATGAAAAGGTACGGCACCTATTTTAAACATAACTGTGATCATTATTAGTGATGCACCTACAAATATAATACCCATATCGTCTATATTTGTTGTATGAACATAGTGTGTTATATCATTAAACAAGGTTGAACCTACAGCTGCATATATTAATGACACACCGAGCATAAAGATAGCACCGGCGAGTGAACCAAGTATTAGATACTTCATCATGGCCTCAGAACTTGTTTTTTTGTTTTTATGGTATCCCACAAGAGTATATATACTAAGCGATGCAATTTCAAGTGATATAAAAGATGAAATTAGCTCATTTGAGTGTGAGAGTAACATCATTCCAAATACACTAAATAAAAGTATTGCAAAATACTCACCGTTGAAATATTTACGGCTTTTAAAATAATCCATATTTATTAAAAGAGTTAGAATCGATCCGATTGTGAACATCAGATCAAATGTCTTTGAAAATTTATCGATTATAAATGTCTTTCCAAATGCAGACTCAAAAAGGTACTCTGAATCAGGTTTATCGTTAAAAATATAAAGTTGTAGTGCTAAAGATATAACTAAAAAAATGATACTTATGATATTAAATTTGCTAAGTGAAATTTTATTTTGACTAAGAAGCATTAGTGTAAATGCTCCGACAATCATTACAGCCATAGGCGATGCATATAGTAGATCAATCATTATCTCACTCCTGAAAATAGTGGAGTTATACTCTCAAGTGAGTTTATAATATAGGGCTCGATAAAAGGTGTAAAAAGAGATGGAGCTATACCCGTTAGAAGCAGCATGATTACAATCGGTGAGAGCATAAGTATCTCTTTTAGATTTAGATCTTGAGCCTCTGTATTTTTGACACACTCACTTACTTGACCAAATATAGTTCTTTGTAACATCCAAAAAACATATAAAATAGCCATAATAACAGTAGTAGCCGTAAATAAACCTACAATTAAACCTGCACTTTTAAATGCACCAAGTATTATTAGCAGTTCTGCAACAAAACCGCCAGTTCCTGGAAGCCCTGCTATGCTTAAAGCAAAAAAACTGAAGAAAAATGTGAATTTTGGAAGCTTACGAGCGACACCTCCAAGTTCAGAGATCTTTATGGTTTTAAATCTTTTGTATGTAAGTCCAATCATTAAAAATATACCTGCAGAAGCAAGTGCGTGTGTAGCAATAAAATATAGACTTCCGGCCCATGCATAAGAGTTTGCTAAAATCATACCAAGGGCTATAAGTGAGAGGTGGCTTCCCGATGCAAAAGCAAACATTTTTCTTAAATCATCTTCCGTGACAGCACGCACGGCATAATAGATCATCCCAAGAATTGCTATAAAGATGATGTAGGGCATATAAAATACAAGTACCTCTTCAAACAATGAATATCCAAAACGCCAAATTCCATATACTCCAAGTTTTGCCATAATGGCAGATAATATTACAACAGCCGGAGTAGGGCTAGAACCGTATGCCGGAGCCATCCATGTATGAAATCCAAGTAGAGGGATTTTTATGGCAAAAGCGAGTAAAAAACCAACTGCGAGCCAAGATGTTGCTTTTGCGCTAAGTGAGAGAGTAGCAAGATCATCAAGATTAAAACTCCAAACACCGTAAGTGTGAAAATATATATAACCTATGTATATGATCGAAAAGAGCATACTCATTGATCCGAGTATTGTCATAAGCAGTATCTTCATCGCATTAAACTGCTTCATACCGCTTCCGTACTTACCAATCATTATAAATATCGGCAGGAGCATAGTCTCCCAAAACAGATAAAACAAAATCAGATCAAGTGATAAAATAGCACCGCTGACACCTGTTTGAAGAAGCATCATATTGTACCAGTAGCCTTTTCTTGACTCGTTTTGCATATAGATATACAGAAGTGGCATTAAGAAACTAACCAGTAAAAGAAGTACGAGGCTCAATGCATCTACACCAATATGGTATGAAAATCCTGCACTGCTGATCCATTCTGATGTTATACTAAATTGCATCATCATATCTGGATTGAAGTTAAGAGTTAAAAGCAAACTAAAGAAAAATACAAGTAGCGATGAGATAGCAGCTCCGGCTTTTAAAATAGTTATATTGGCTCTTATGCTACCTAAAATTATTGCTGTTACAACGGGTGTGAATATTATATAAGAAAGTATATTTTCCATTTTACACCCCTAGTTTTATAATAATATATACACTCATTGCAGATATACCCACAAGCATATAGAGTGCGTAGTAACGCACCATACCGTTTTGGAGTCTTGAAAAAATCTTTCCGCAAGAGAGATATACCCACACGTTAAATCTAACAATAAAGTCAAACCCTTTTGGATCGATAACATTTGCAATAAGTGTGCTTAATGAAACGATAGGCTTCATAATCAAAAACTCGTAGAACTCATCTATGTAGAATTTATTAATAATTACTCTTTTGACTAAATTATTTGGTTGAACCTCTTTGGCATCTTTAGCGTATAGTTTATATGCTACACCCATACCGATAATTGCCAGCACTACATTTAAAGACTCAAGCATAAGCTCTTGAGAATGAGCTATATGAAAAGAGTTTTGAGTAATACCTAAAAATTTTGAAAAATCATCTTGTATGAAACCCGCAAATGTAGCACCTATGGCTAATATAACAAGTGGTATAGTCATTGAAGACTTTAGATCTACAAGTGTTTTTGTATTTTCGTTTGAGTGAAATACTACAAACAAAAGTCTAAACATATAGTAAGATGTAATTGCCGCAGTCAGTGAAGCAAGCACCCAGATAGTCGTATAACCAGACGAAAAAGCTGACACTAAAATGGCATCTTTTGAGAAGAAACCTGCAAAAGGCGGAATTCCGCTTATTGCCAGAGTTGCTATAAACATAGTTATATATACAAGTTTTAGCTCACTCTTTAGTCCGCCCATTTTAAATATATTTTGTTCATGATGCATAGCGATTATAACAGCCCCTGCACCCATGAAAAGAAGCGCTTTAAAAAATGCGTGTGTAAAGACGTGAAATATACCCTCATCGTAAAAACCAAGCCCAACTGCTACAAACATATATCCAAGCTGACTCATAGTCGAATACGCAAGTATCTTTTTTATATCGCTTTGGTACGAAGCTATAATAGCTGCAAATAGTGCAGAACTTACACCTATGATGGCTATAAACTCTCCGACATTTGGAATAAGTTCATATATAAAACTAAATCTAGCCACCATATATACACCCGCAGTTACCATAGTTGCGGCATGAATTAAAGCAGATACCGGTGTCGGACCAGCCATAGCATCAGGAAGCCATACATATAGAGGTATCTGAGCAGATTTACCCATAGCACCTACAAATAAAAGGACACCAATAAGGGTTAGTATAGAAGTGTCAACGTTAGATATATTTGATTCAATATCGACAAATGTAAAACCATTGGTACCTGCAACTAAAAACAAAATCAGTATACCCATGATAAAACCAAAGTCACCCACACGGTTAAGTATAAAAGCTTTGTTTGCAGCTTTTATATTTGCACCATTTTCATGGTAGTATCCTATTAAAAGGTATGAGCTAAGTCCTACCAGCTCCCAGCCAATAAACATGATCATTGGAGTATTTGCAAGTACAAGCAAAAGCATACTTCCCATAAAAAGGTTAAAGTAGGCAAAGAACTTTCCAAAGCCTGCATCGCCACTCATATATCCAACAGCATATATATGAATCAGAAGTCCTATTGATGTAATAAATCCAATCATTACAGCAGATAAAGGATCTGCTACAAATGCAAGATCAATTTTGAATTTGTCTATACTGATCCACTCAAAAAGTACAGTGTGTATACTTTCTCCCGTTGAGATCACTTGTGATAAAACTATTAAAGAAAATATTGTAGTTACTAAAATTGAACCCACACCGATAAAGGTATAGAGTTTTTCTCTTTGTTTTGAAGGATCGTAAAGATATGTTAGAGCCAAAATCAAAGCAGATAAAAAAGGAAGAATAACTATAAGATTTAACATTATTTTACCTCGCTTTGAGCTAAGTCTTTAAAGTCATCACTGTCAATAGAGCGTCTTAGTCTGTTGAGGTGAATTATAATTGCTAAAAACAAAGCTGCTTCGGCTGCAATCACAGCTATTATGATCAGAGCCATAACACTACCAGCAGGATCGTTAGATAGTTTTGAAAGTGTTGCAAGGATGAGGTTGATTGAGCTTAGCATCAACTCTATAGATATATAAACTATAAAAAGGTTGCGTCTGCTTACAATTCCCACTAAACCAATTGAAAAAAGAACTGAGGCTAAAAGGAAGAACATATCCGGATTCATGTATTCTCCTTTCTAGCTATCACGATAGCTCCGATCATAGCAGTTAAGAGCAGGATTGATACTATCTCAAACGGCAGTACCCAAGAGTTAAAAAGCTCATTTCCTATATCTTTTGAGGTAAAGGAGTTTTGCGTAAACTCTTTTGCTACAGACGATAATGTCTTGTAGATTAAATATGTAAAAGGTAATACCAGAGCCGAACTAAAAATAATCCACTTGTATCTGTTTGGCTCATTTGGAAGGTTTTTCTCTTTTGCATTTACGCTAAGCACTGCAAGCATGCTTAAAACAACAACAGCACCTACTGAGACCATTATTTGAGCTAGGGCTAAAAATCTGTTGTCAAGCAGGGCAAACATTCCACCAAATCCAATCATTACTATTAAAAAACCAAAAACACTAAAAACAGTCTGTTTATTTGTAATAATAGCAATTGCACCGCCAAGCATAAAAAGGCTTAGAATTATAAATATACTAACTTCTAGCACAACTGTTCTCCTCTCCAAAAGCACCCTTATAACTTAGTAGCTGATCTTTGTTTAAAACAAAATCTTCACGTGAATTACCCGTAAGTGAAAAAATACCCGTATCCATACGGATTGCATCACATGGACATGCTTCTACACAGTAACCGCAGAATATACACTCTAAGGTATCTATTGAAAAACTCTTCGGCATTTTCTCATCTTTATTATCATCTCTCTCAGTCGCTTCTATAAATATACAATCAGACGGACAAGCGGTTGCACACATAAAACACGCTACACAAGCTATGGTGTCATCAGCTCTGTGAGTCAGTCTGTGAAGACCGCGGTATCTGCTTGTAATATCACTAGGTTGTTCTTCAGGGTATTCAAGAGTATCAACTGCATTTGAATTATTTATGTTTGTAAAGAAGTGTTTAAATGTAACCTTGCAACCTTCATATATGGCAGGAAGATATAGTCTGTCTTTAAAGTTTTTCCCATATCTTGGAGTCGTTATAATATTTTTACCCATTAGTTTACTCCTACAACAACTATGGCTGTTACAAACAAGTTAAATAGTGAAAGCGGTAAAAGATAGTTCCATCCTAGGCTTTGAACCTGGTCGTATCTAAACCTCGGTAGCGTCCAACGGATTAAAATGAAAAACATGTTAAACGCCATTAGTTTTAAAACAAATATAACAACCTGAATCATAGTTACTGCTATCTGAGTTGCAAGTACATTTGGGATAAGGGATAGATAAAGTAAAATTGCATCTACAACTACGGCTAAAAACAGTAAAAATATAGTTATAACTTTAGTCTCGAAAATTCTACCGCTATCTGTAGTTACGCTTGGGCGTACACGGTTGTTTTTTCTCATAAAACTGATCATCCACCAAGTAAATGCAGGTACTAAAACTATAAGTGCATAGGCAAAATAGTTGAAGTTTTCAAGAAGCATCTGAGTCGATACATAAGGTAGTTGATAACCTCCGAAGATCATAGTGATTATTACTGCACTTGCCGTATTCATAGCTACATACTCACCCATAAAATACATAGCAAATTTCATAGCAGAGTATTCAGTCATATATCCGGCAACTATTTCACTTTCACCCTCAGCAACGGTAAACGGGTTACGGTTTGTCTCGGCAAATAATGCAACAATGAGTATGATCGAAGCAAGAGGTTGCAGAAAAACTCCCCATGATGGTAAAAACCCAAAAAGTGTATCAGTTTGATACTGCACCATTGCGTTAAAGTCAACCGTGTTGTATGTAACTATAAATGAGATAATAGCCAGACCAAGAGGCAACTCATAACTTACAACCATAGATGTAGCACGCATAGCACCAAGAAGTGAGTACTTGTTATGTGAGAGCCATCCACCAAATATTACACCTATAACCCCGACAGATCCGATAGCCAAATACCAAAACACTCCATACTCTACAGGAAGCGGCTGCATTCTTAATGCTTCACCGTCTATTATAAGAGTATCTGCAAAAGGTATAACCATAAAAGCTAAAAGTGCGGCAGTAAAAGTGATAATAGGTGATAGCATAAAAAGCCATCTTCCTATTTTTATGTGTGATGGATAATATTCCTCTTTTATAAGAAGTTTTACAACATCTGCAAAACTCTGAACTACACCGCCTAAGCGAAAACCAAATATATTTGTACGGTTTGGTCCAAGTCTGTCTTGAACAAGACCTGCAGTACGGCGCTCAAGCCATACAAGAACAGGTATGGTTAAAAGTGCGAGCAGTGCACCAAGAACAAAAGCAGTGATCGCTACGATAATTGATGCCATACTCATAACTCCAACCTTTTAAACCACTGTGCAATTGTAGGTATAGGCTCATTTAATGTAATGGCTTTTTTCAGATGTTGGGTTATGCCGTCTATATTTGTAAAACTTCCGCTGTTTTCTACATAAGTAGCTATTGGGATCGTAAGAATAGTTTCGAGCTCAAACTTATGTGTTTGAAAACTGATTATCTCTTTGGAATCTATCTTAGTTATGTCAGGATGGTTGAAATTTATAACTAGATCCGCATCTTTTGGCATCTCGTCTAAAATATTTAGATTTTGAATAGTTTTAATATTTGCTATTTTGTATTTTGAGCGTAACATATCATCTTCAAACTCTTCATCTATGTATGTATCTTGCGGGCAGTATAGTTTAGCACCTATCTTTTCTGAGAACTCTTTGATCATCTCTATCTCTTCATTAAAAAGTGAAGCATCTACAAGCACTGCAATAGCTTTGGCTTTTTCAATAGAGTTTTTTAGTATATCTTTCTCGTTTACATGAGTTGACTTTATCATTCTGTTATTTAGAAGGTTTTTATAAGAGAGTCTTCCCTCATTACATATAAAAAAGCCGTTTACTTCCAAGTTTTTACGAGGGCGGAAACGGTATATGTTTTCATCTTGATATTTTAGTTTGTTGTGATCTATGTAAATGTTGCAGTTTTTTGCACAATGTGTACATACTGATTCGCTTGATTCTAAAAACCAAACGCGTTGAGCAAATCTAAAATCTTTAGATGTCAATGCTCCAACAGGACACAGATCTACTACATTCATTGCATAAGGATTATCAAGCTTACGTCCCGGCATTGTCGTTATGTGTGCTTCATCCCCTCGACCAACGATTCCAAGTTCATGAGTATGTGTTATGTTGGCAGTAAATCGTGTACACCTTGCACATAGTACACAACGCTCCTGATCAAGCATAACGTTTGAGCCTAAGTCTATATGTTTATGGTGTGTAACTTTATCAAGACCATACATATGTGAGTCGTGTAGCCCATACTCCATATAATACTCTTGCAGACTGCATTCACCAGCCTGATCGCAGATAGGACAGTCAACAGGGTGGTTTATAAGCTCAAGTTCTAATATATCTCTGCGTATTTTTTTAATAGGGAGTTTTTTACCTTGAGAATACACTACCATTCCATCTTTTACAGGTGTATCACAAGCAATCTGCGGTCTTTTTTGACCCTCAATTTCAACCATACACATACGGCAGTTACCATCAGCCCCTAAAGCCTCATGGTAGCAAAAGTATGGAACTCTAAGATTTTCTTTTATAAGCAGATCTATAAGAAGCGAATCCTTTTCAACTTCGTAAGTATTATTATCAACCGTAACTTTAACTAGACTCATATTTTTGCTCCGGTTGATTTGTTATAAGCCTCAAACTCATCACGAAACTTACCGATAAAAGAGTTTATAACACTGCTAACTGCTGGTGCAAAAACACAGATTGTTTTACCGTTCATTGTATCTGAGATCTCAAGCAGTTCATCTATATCTTCACTACTTCCATTACCGCTTAGTATTTTTTCAACCAGTTTATCACTAAGACCAGTTCCTTCACGACATGGTGTACATTGTCCACAAGATTCTTCATGGTAAAATTCAAGCAGATTTTTTAAAGCCTCAACCATATTCGTGTCTTCATCCATAACAATCATACCACCGGTACCTAATGCACTGCCGATTGAACGTAAATATTCATAATCTAGTTTAGCTTCCATTACTTCATCTGCTGTTAATATATCTGTTGAAGCTCCTCCTGGTATTACGGCTTTTAGTTTTTTTCCATCTCTTATACCGCCGCCAAAATGCTCTATATAATCCCACATACCTGTGCCAAATTCAGCCTCATAAACACCGCGGTTTTTAACATGTCCGCTCATTGCAAAAAGAAGAGTCCCGGGACTTTTATCTGTTCCGAATTTTCTATACCCCTCTGCACCGTTATCTATAATGTAAGGAACAGAAGCGATTGTTTCAACATTGTTTACAAGTGTAGGATTGCTAAAATACCATTCACACTCTTTTTGTTTTGGTTTTAGTCTTGGGTGTCCGCGTTTACCTTCCATAGATTCTAAAAGGGCTGATTTTTCACCGCAGATATAAGCTCCTGCTCCGCGGTGGATCGTAATGTCGCAGTTATTTAGTAGACCTTCGGTATATGCTTCATCTATAGCACCTTGCAAAATATCTTGATACTGCTTATACTCTCCACGGATGTAAATATATGCATGTTTAGCTTTTATAGCATGGCATGTGATTAGGATTCCCTCTATTAAAAGGTGTGGATCTTTTGAAATTATCTGTCTGTCTTTAAAAGTTCCAGGTTCACTCTCATCACAGTTAACTGCTAAGAAACTTGGTTTGTCACTATCTTGTGGCATAAGTGACCATTTTTCTCCTGCAGGTGCACCGCCACCGCCTTTTCCTCTGAGACCGCTCTCTTTAATGATCTCAATTATCTGTTTCGGCTCTAGTTTATAAGCTTTTTTAAGTGCATTGCTGTATGCACCGTTTGCTTTAGCGACTTTTAGAGTATGGGAGTCTTTTATAGAAAAGTGTTTAGAGACTATTTTTACTTCTCTCATAACAACTCCTCTAAAATATCATCCACTTTTTGGGGTGTAAGATTTTCATAATTTACATCTTTGATCTGCATAACGGGACTTGTTCCGCAAGAACCAAGACACTCTACATACTCGATCTCAACATCCTTACTCTTTAGGTGATCTAAAATTTCATCACTTCCGCAAAGTTTGCATGAAAGTGTCTTACACACAGACACAAGAAGTTTTTCTTGTTTTTGCAGCTTAAACATTGTGTAAAATGTAGCTACTCTGTAGATCTCCATAGGCGGAAGTTTGGTTATTTTAGAGATCTCATCAATTGCTTCAAGAGATATAAATCCATCTTGATATTGCGCCATCCAAAGTAGAGGAAGACTTAGTGCATCAAGAGACGGGTATCGTGTTTTTAAGAACTCTATTTGTTTTAAATTATCATCTGAAAACTGAAAACTCATCTGTCCATCTCCCCAGCGATGATATTTAAACTCCCAAGAGTCAAAATTGCATCTGCTACCTGATAGCCTTGAATGATCTCAGGATACGCCGCCATATGGTAAAAACTAGGTGGTCTGACTTTGACTTTATACGGAGTACCGCTTCCATCACTAACTACATAAAAACCAAGCTCGCCGTTTGCAGCTTCATAAGCTGAGTAGTACTCACAAGCAGGAACTTTAACGCCGTCTATAGTAAGCATAAACTGATTCATCATCCCTTCAATCGAGCCGTATACACACTGCTTTGGAGGGAGGATTATACTTTTATCATTAACACAGATATCACCGTTTGGAAGCTCATTTACGGCTTGGCGGATAATTCTCATACTTTGGTTGATCTCTTCAATACGAACCATCATACGATCATAAGTGTCACCAACACTTCCAACTACCATGTCAAAATCAAAGCTTTCGTAAAAATCATAAGGTTTTGCAAAACGAAGATCGTATGGGACTCCGCTTGCTCTAAGATTTGGTCCTGTCCATCCGTAACTTATAGCCTCATCGGCACTTACTGGTGAGATATCTTGGAGTCTGTCGTTAAATATACGGTTATGCTCGATCATCTTTTTAGATTCAGTTATACCGTAATCTATTTTTTTAAGTACGTCTTCTAGATCATCCTGCCAGCCATCGTATAGATCATGTGTCATACCGCCAACGCGCATAAAAGAGTTTGTAAGTCTAGCACCTGTGAGTTTAGATAAAAAATTATAAGCATCGTTACGAGGATTGAAAAAGTACCAATAGTTAGTTTGTCCACCCATATCCAAAAGACCTGCTGCTAAACATACAAGATGATCAACTGCACGCGAGAGTTCAGAGAGTATTACACGTATGAACACGCCGCGATCAGGAAGTGTAACACCCAGCATATCCTCTATAGTCTTAGAAAATGCGATGTTGTTCATAAGTGCAGAACAGTAATTAAGCCTGTCAGTGTATGGAATTATTTGGTTGTAGGTATGGTTTTCACAGCTTTTTTCAAACCCGCGGTGCAGGTATCCGATCTCACTTACACTTGCTACTATTTTTTCACCATCAAGTGCAGCAAGTGTCCTTATAGTTCCATGAGTTGCGGGGTGTGATGGTCCAAGGTTTATAACCATAAGATCATCTTTATCCATATCTAGATCGTTTTTATCTAAAACAGGTTTTAACTCATCGAGAAGATCTTGTGTTTTAGTGCAGTAGTGAGCATCTCTAATATTATAATCTTTTCTAAGAGGATGACCTACAAACTCCTCATGGTTTAGTATGCGTTTTAGAAGCGGGTGATCTTGAAAATTCACGCCGTACTGATCATACACTTCTCTCTCAGCCCAAGTAGCTGATCTAAACAGAGAGCTTATACTTTTAACACCTTTTATTTCATCTTTTACATAAACTTTAATGTTCAGCGTATTTTCAAAAGTTTTATCCCTAAGTATATAAATAAGCTCAAACCTGGCAGGTGCTTTTCTGTATAAATTATCCACACACGTGATATCAAGTAAAAGTGAAAAACCTTTATGATCTCTTGCATCCAAGATGAACTCATAGAGATCATTAACATCTATAATATTAAATGTCATCTAATTTACCCTTGAAATCACTATGTTTAACACTGAAGTTATCTTCACGCTTTAGTTGTCGTTGAATATCTAGCACGGCATCTATAAGTGCTTCTGGACGTGGAGGGCAGCCTGCAACGTATACATCAACGGGTACAATCTCATCAATTCCCTGAAGTGTTGTATAGTTATCGTAAAAACCACCTGTAGATGCACAAGCACCCATAGCTATAACCCATTTAGGTTCAGGCATCTGATCATACACCTGCTTTAAAATAGGAGCCTGTTTATGGCTAACAGTTCCTGCTACTACAAGGAGATCTGCATGTCTTGGAGAGAATCGAAGGACTTCAGCCCCAAAACGGCTAATATCGTAGCGACTTGCAGCTGTAGCCATAAACTCAATCGCACAACAAGCCGTTCCAAATACAAAAGGCCAAAGTGAAGCTTCACGTCCCCAGTTTACAACTGCATCAAGCTTTGTAGTAATAATGGCATCATCTAGAAGATTTGTATGACTTAGATCCATTTTAAAACCTTTGACTTATACACATATATAAGTCCGCCAACTAGCAAACCTATAAAAACAAACATCTCTAGTATCCCAAATATTCCAAGTTCTCTTAAATTTAGTGCCCATGGGAACATAAAAAGAACTTCAACATCAAAGATTAAAAATATGATTCCCACTAGAAAAAACTTAACGTTAATCTTGTCAAAAACATCTTTATGCGTATCTCTAACACCGCCCTCAAAAGGTTCGTTTTTTCTTTCATTATCGCTTGATGTGCCCACATACTTTGTAAGATGGAATATTAGTGGAAGTAATATAGCGATTGCTACTATCATCAAAGATGAAAGTAAGATGTTTGATTGCATATTAAATTTAACCTTATGCGTTGTATATATTTGACATATTGTGGTATATTTTTTGTTATATAGTGCTTAAAGTTTTAAAAGATTTTGGAGAGTTTAATTTATAAGAATTTTATTGTAAAATACGAAAATATTTAAACGGGAGAGTGTGTATGAAGCAGGAAAAGTTAGACAAAGTACCGGCCAAACTTGATTTTACTCAAAGTATTACAGGTTTAATACTAGCAATATTCATAATGGGGCATTTACTCTTTGAAGCATCTATTCTTATTAGTAAAGAGATGATGTACAAAGTTACTATTATGTTTGAGGGGTATTACTTTTTTGGTGAGACTTATCCTGGAATAGTATCATTTATGGCTGCATTTATATTTACTATCTTTATCGTTCACGCTGCAATTGCCCTTAGAAAATTTCCTGATAACTATAGACAACACAAAGCTATGAAAAGACATACTTTAGGGATGAAACACGAAGATACTTACCTTTGGATTATTCAACTCTCAACCGGCTTTTTAATGTTTTTCATAGGTAGTGTACACCTCTATATTATGATGGCTGAACCATCAGACATAGGGCCTTATGCTTCATCGTACCGTGTAGTTCATGAGATGATGGCACCTCTTTATCTTCTCCTTTTGATCTCCGTAGTTACACACGCTTTTATAGGACTTTACAGACTTGCTCTAAAATGGGGTTTCATGGAGGGTAAAAATACAAAAGTATCCCGTGCAAGACATAAACTTTTAATGAGAGTGTTTATAGTATTTTATCTTGTGTTAGGAAGTGCATCACTTTATAAATATATAACTATCGGTCTTGAACATGATTACAGTGCAGGCGTAAAAAAATATGAAAGCAAAACGATTAAGATGGAGAACCACTAATGAAAATAATTTATACAGATGTCTTAATTATAGGTGGTGGTTTAGCAGGACTTCGTGTAGCAACTGGTGTAAAAGAACGTGGACATGATGCGGTTGTTTTAACACTTGTTCCTCCAAAGAGAAGTCATTCAGCAGCAGCTCAGGGTGGTATGCAGGCATCTTTAGCAAACTCTGCTATGGGCGAGGGTGATAATGAAGATGTTCACTTTGAAGATACGATCAAGGGTAGTGACTGGGGTGCTGATCAGGTAGTTGCTCGTATGTTCACACACTGTGCTCCAAAAGCTATTCGTGAACTTGCTCACTGGGGTGTGCCTTGGACTAGAGTTAAACGTGGTGATCACCAGTCAATCATAAATGCTCAAAAAGTAACTATTACGGAAAAAGATGAAGCTCATGGTTTGATCACTTCACGTGATTTTGGCGGTACTAAAAAGTGGCGTACATGTTATACATCTGATGGAACTGGACACTCTATGCTTTATGCTATGGATAATAAAGCGCACGAAGATAAAGTTGAGATCCATGAACGTTTAGAAGCTATGGCGCTTATACATGAAAATGGAAGATGTTATGGTGCTGTAGCACGTAATTTGATGAGCGGTGAATTAGTAGCATATGTTTCAAAAGCTACTACCATAGCAACAGGCGGTTACGGGCGTATCTACAAAGTTTCAACAAATGCCATAATCTGTCAAGGTACAGGTCAGGCTCTTGCTATCGAGAGCGGTGTTGCAACACTTGGAAATATGGAAGCTATTCAGTTTCACCCAACAGCTATTGTGCCAGTTGGTATTTTAACTACAGAGGGTTGTCGTGGAGATGGAGGACTTTTACTCGATAAAGACGGTTATAGATTTATGCCTGATTATGAGCCGGATAAAAAAGAGCTTGCAAGCCGTGATGTTGTGAGTCGTCGTATGACTGAACATATGCGCAAAGGCAAAGGTGTAAAAAGTCGCTATGGTGATCACCTATGGCTAGATATCACAATTCTTGGGCGTGAACATATTGAGAAAAACCTGCGTGAAGTAAAAGAGATCTGTGAGAACTTTTTAGGGATCGATCCTGCAGAGGAATGGATTCCAGTTCGTCCAACACAACACTACTCTATGGGTGGGATTCGCACAAAATACACAGGTGAATCCCAAACACTAAAAGGGCTTTATTCGTGTGGTGAAGCAGCTTGTTGGGATATGCACGGGTTTAACCGTCTTGGAGGAAATTCTGTTAGTGAGACAGTTGTGTCTGGAATGCTTATAGCAGAATACATATCAGATTATTTAGACACTCCTGATAGTGATCTCTCTATCCATACTAAAAATGTTGAAGAATTTGTAAAAATAGAACAGGCTAAACTTGACAAGCTGCTAGAGAACCATGGAGGTGAAGATGCTTATGTGCTTCGTCGTCGCATGGAGCAGATCATGATGGAAAAAGTAGGTATTTTTAGAAACGGTAAAGATCTAAAAGAAGCGGTAGATGAGCTTGAAGAGCTTTTAATAAGAAGTAAAAATATAGATGTTTTCCGTTCAAAAAGCCGTGCTGCAAATCCAGCTTTAGTCAATGCATACCGTACTCAAAAAATGATTAAAGTAGCACTGACGGTTGCAATGGGAGCATATCTAAGAGAAGAGAGTCGTGGTGCTCACTCTCGTGAAGATTTCCCTGAAAGAAATGACGAGAAATGGCTAAAACGTACCATAACTTCATGGCCGGATCCTGAACAGACACTACCGACTGTTACATATGAAGACATAGAAGTTGACACTATGGAACTACCACCTGGTTTTAGAGGTTATGGAAAAGATATGACTATTCATAACTCTGCTACAAAAGCTCATCAAGAAAAAGTGGATTCAATTAGGGCTACAATGGAAGCTGATGGTAAAGACAGATTTGAAATTCAAGAAGCGTTAATGCCGTTTAAAGACAAACTGCCTAAAAAATATCAGGGTAGAAATGAAAGATTAAATGAAAGGTTAGAAAATGAGTAGTGAAGAAAAACCAAGAATATTAAAGATAGATATACTCAGATTCGATCCGCACGATCCTAAAGATTTTCCAAAGTTGGAGCGTTTTGAAGTTGAAGAAGCTGATGGAATGACACTTTTTGTAGCACTAAATGATATTCGTGAACATCATGATAACTCTTTAAAATATGACTTTGTATGTCGTGCAGGTATATGTGGAAGTTGTTCTATGCTTGTTAATGGGCGTCCAACTTTGGCTTGTCGTACACTTACATCAAAACTAGATGAACATATAACCTTAGCACCGCTTCCGTTATTTGAGTTAATAGGCGATCTTTCAGTGTTCTCAGGTAAATGGATGCGTGGACTAAATGAGAAGCTTGAAACTTGGATCCACAATAAAGAAAAAGAGCTCGAAGTTGATAAATTAGAAGAAAGAATGGAACCAGAGTTAGCAGATGCCATATATGAGCTTGATAGATGTGTAGAATGTGGTTGTTGTGTGGCTGGTTGTGGTACAATACAGATGAGACCGTATTTTAAAGGGGCAGTCGGTTTAAATAAAATAGCTCGTTACCATTTAGATCCACGTGATAAAAGAAGTGATGAAGAGTATTATGAACTTATTGGAAATGAAGACGGTGTATTTGGCTGTATGACACTTTTAGGGTGTGAAGACGTATGTCCAAAAGATTTACCTCTACAGAGTAAAATAGCTTATTTAAGACGAATGATGTTAAAAACGGCAATAAAAAACTAAAAATATTATGTTAATTAAATAAAAGGAATGGGAAATATAAATAATGAATGTAAATGATTTAATTAAAAAATTTGAAAAACCAACTGATAGTAATCAACTATTTTACCAAGCGATGGAGGAAGTTGTTCTTTCAATTGCTCCGCTATTGGATTCAGATGACAGGTACAAGAAGAATGCTATATTAGAGCGTTTGGTTGTGCCTGACAGGGTTATAAAATTTAAAGTTGAATGGTTTGATGATAATCAAAATATTCAAGTCAATACAGGTTATCGTATACAGTTTAATAATGCGCTTGGACCATATAAAGGCGGTCTTCGTTTCCACCCTACTGTAAATGAAGGTGTATTGAAATTTTTAGCATTTGAACAGATATTTAAAAACTCACTTACTGGTCTTCCAATAGGTGGAGGAAAAGGGGGAAGTGACTTTGATCCAAAAGGTAAAAGTGATTTTGAGGTTATGAAGTTTTGTTCGGCTTTTATGACTGAACTTCACAAGTATATAGGTCCTCGTGTGGACGTTCCTGCCGGTGATATAGGTGTAGGTGCCAGAGAGATAGGTTATCTGTTTGGTGAATATAAAAAGATTACTTCAAAATATGACGGTATATTAACAGGTAAGCCATTTATGTTTGGCGGATCACTAATGCGTCCTGAAGCTACTGGTTACGGACTTATATATTTTACGGAAACTATGCTTGAACTTGAGAACAAAGAACCACTTACGGGTAAAATATGTACGGTTAGCGGTAGCGGTAATGTTGCACTTCATGCTATTGAAAAACTATATCACTTAGGTGCAATCCCTGTTACATGTTCAGATTCAAAAGGTACTATATACCATAAAGAGGGTGTTGATTTGGATCTTCTAAAAGATATGAAGTTTAATAGACGCGTGTCTTTAGAAGAGTACCTAGAGGTACATCCGGAAGCTACATATATTCCTGCTGAAGATTATCCTGCTGATGGGCATGCCGTATGGGATATACCATGTTATGGAGCATTCCCTTGTGCTACTCAAAACGAGCTTACGGGTATGGATGCACAAAATCTTATAGCTAATGGTGTTGAAGTAGTAGCTGAGGGTGCAAATATGCCGTGTACTACTAAAGCTACAAATGACTTTTTAAATCATAAAATATGTTTTGGTCCTGCAAAAGCTGCAAATGCAGGTGGTGTTGCCGTAAGTGAATTCGAGATGGCTCAAAATGCATCAATGGGTAAATGGAGCTTTGAAAAAGTTGACCAAAAGCTTAAAACTACAATGCAGCAGATTGCAAAACGTGTTGTTTTAACTGCTAAAGATTACGGTGTTGAAGGTAACTATGTAGACGGTGCAAATATAGCAGGTTTTAAAAGAGTAGCAGATGCAATGATAGCTGAAGGTATCTAAAATACAGGAGATTTTATGATCAGAGTTTTTATAAGTTTAGTATTTTTATCTGTATTATTAGGTGCAAATGATGCTTTGGCACCTTTTGTAAATGAACAACTCTCGATCATAAAACAGATCAATAACTATGAAGTTGTTAAAGATATAAACAGTGTTTTATCTGTAGCAGGTTTGAGTGTAGTCAAAGTACTGCTTATACTTTTTGTATCTCTATTCTTGTTTCTAATTAGAAAATATTTATATGATTTGGTAGAAAAACTTTTTGTAAAACTTAGCTATACAAGAAAAAGTGCACATGAGATACTAAAATCTTTAAAATCATCATTTGAATATCTACTTATATTTATTAATATACATATAGCTATATATATCTACAACGATTTTATGCCTAATGAGATTATAAGTATGGTATTTGCAATCATTTACAGTCTAATGTTTACGATTGTTTTATATAAAGTGATCAATAAAATAGCTTATATGAAAGTCAAAAAGATAGACAAAGATAATTCTAAAATAAAAGCTTCCGTTATCAATGTAGGGATTAAAATAATAAATTTTATTATTTTAATACTTGGAATTCTTTTAGTACTATACTATGCAGGCGTTAATTTAACTGCGGTTCTCTCTGGTCTTGGTATAGGTGGTTTTGCGGTTGCGTTAGCTGCAAAAGACTCACTAGCAAACTTTTTTGGGACACTTTCAATCTTACTTGGTGACACGTTTAGACAGGGTGATTGGATAGTTGCAGATGGTGTAGAGGGTACTGTAGTGGAGATAGGTCTTCGTGTTACAACTGTAAGAACGTTTGATAATGCTTTAATCTCTGTGCCAAATGCAAATTTAGCAAATACAGATATTAAAAACTGGAATAAACGTGAGGTTGGACGCCGTATAAAGATGAGTCTGGGTGTTAAGTACGACTCAAAGAGCCAAGATATAAAAAAAGCAGTAAACGATATAAGAGAGATGCTTCAAAACCATCCAGGAATTGCAACTGACAATACAGAGATAAGTAAGAATGCCAAACAAGAAGCAAAAATGGTATCTTATGAAGATGCAAATGGAATTAAAAAGACACTTATGGTTTATCTGGATGAATTTAGTGATTCAAGTATAAACATTTTAGTTTATTGTTTTTCTAAAACAGTAGTTTGGGCAGAGTTTCTTGAGTTAAAAGAAGATGTGATGTATAAGATTATGGAGATTTTTGAAAAAAACAATCTAGAGTTTGCTTTTCCGTCTATGTCGATTTATAAAGAAAATTAAGATTAAGAGAGTAGCTGTAGATGGCTGATGACGCTGAGAAAACAGAAGAACCCACCCCCAAGAAGATAGAAGACGCCAGAAAAGAGGGTAACGTACCAAAAAGCCAGGATGCTTCAGGTGTTGGTACTCTTTTTATTGCAATTCTTGCTTTTTTAATGCTTTTTCCTTTTTTAGGTAAGCATATGATAGGGCTTTTTGAATACTATTTTTCCTTGCAAGGTACACCTCTTGATTCAAGACTAATGGTAGATATTGCCATAGTAACTATAAGAGAGTTCTTGATAATGGTTATGCCAATAGCTATCGCTGTTGCAATAGCAGGTATTTTAGCAGCACTCGCTCAGTTTGGTTTTTTGTTTACTACAAAAGCAATCGTGCCTGATTTAAAAAAACTAGATCCTATAAAGGGTACTAAAAATCTATTTTCAATGAAAAAACTTATAGATGGTGTAAAGACAACTTTCAAGTCTTTTACAACTCTTGGTGTTGGTTTTATATTTTTCTTTTTCTTTATTAAAGAGCTTCCCACTGTTGCATTAATGAGTCTTGCAGATCAAATGGAATGGCTTGCGGATAAGGCTCTTATTATCGCACTTGTTATGCTTTTGATTATATTCGTATTTGCAGTAATAGACATAATTATAGTTAGAAAACAGTACTTTGACGGACTAAAAATGAGTAAACAGGAAGTTAAAGATGAGATGAAAAATATGGAAGGGGATCCTTTAGTAAAATCAAAGATCCGCCAAATTCAAATGCAGGCGAGTAGAAAAAGGATGATGGCTGAAGTTCCAAATGCGGATGTTGTCGTAACAAATCCGACTCACTTTGCCGTAGCTCTAAAGTATGATGCAGAGGTAAGTCATGCTCCAATTGTTGTAGCAAAAGGTAAAGATAATGTAGCACTTCAGATCAAGAAAATAGCACGTGAAGCGGGTGTCCATGTTATGCAGGACCCTCCACTTGCTCGTGCACTTTATAAAGATGTGGAGATCGACAAGCCTATTCCTGAAGCACTTTTTGCAGCCGTGGCTGAAGTATTAGCATTTGTATATAAGGCTAACAAAAACAAAAACTAGTATAATTGCAAAAATTTTAAAGAAGAGTTTTTGTGCTAAGTTTAGAACAAATCAATGATGCAGATCATATAGTTATATCTTTGCCGAGTGATGCAGATGATGCTCTTATTGCATCTGCAAATGCACTATATTCTTTTATTTTAACACAGCATAAAAAAGTAAGCTTTTATTCTGAGTGTGAGGATAGCAAAAAAAACTTGAGTTTTTTACCTTGGATGGATAAGCTTAAAAATTCTTATCCTTCTTCAGCGGATATGGATATAAAACTTGAGAGCTCTAAAGATGTTTTCAGTTTTTTTAAAAGCAATGAGATTAAACTAAATTCAAAGATGGCTACATCACTATATGCTTCTTTGATTGCAAGGACTAAAGGCTTTTTAAATAATGTTAATGGCATAACTTTTGCTTTGGCTTATGAGCTTGTTGAAGCTGGTGCCGATGTTGATAGTTGTAACAGATATATTCTAAATTATAACTCATTGGCTAGCCTTAGACTAAAGGCTATACTCTTAAAGAAAATGGTGCTGAGTGATTCTGGTGAAACGGCACTGATTAATCTAGAAGATAGTGATCTTAAATGTAGCGGATCTACTTTAAAAGATGCAAAAATAGTTGTAAAAGATGCACTTTCTTTACCAACTGTAAATAGAGTAATAGTAAAATACAAAAATAAAGAGATTTTTAATGAAGGAGATTTGGTTTGAGAAGAAGGAACAATAGTTCATCTATAGGTACACTTATATTATTTGCACTGATTATTGGTGGAGGCATCTACCTTTACAACTCTAAAATGTTTGAGAGAAATATACCTCAGGTAACACTAAGCACTAACGGTTATTGGAATTTGAAAAAACCTTTGAGTTTAGAAATTGAAGATGCTAGCGGTATTCAATCATATAGAGTTTCTTTAAAAAGTTTATCTGGTGAAAAAGTACTATATTCAGACCAACCTCTTGTATTACAAAACAATGTAAATATAAATGTAGAACCTCCTCGCAGTGCTTATGCTATGAAAGATGATGTTATAACTTTAAGTGTTGAAGCTGTTGATGGCAGCAAATGGAACTTTTTTAAAGGTAACTCTGTAGTAAAAGATTATGAATTGAAAATCGATAAACGCAGACCGTCTGTAGTTACAATCGCACACTCATACAAGATTAACAAAGGTGGTTCGGCTGTAGTTATTTTTAAAGCTGAAGATGAAAACCTAAAAGACATGTATATTGAAACAAACTACGGTAAAAAATTTATAGCTCAACCATTTTATAAAGACGGTTATTTTATATCTCTTCTAGCTTGGCCTGTAACAGAGAGAAACTTTAAAGCAAATATCGTTGTTAAAGATTATGCTGGAAATATGGCAAAAAGTTATATTCCTCTATATCTGAAAAATAAAAACTATAGAATATCACGCATTAATATAAGTGATAGATTTTTAAGCGGTAAAATCGCTGAACTGGCAGAGGAATTTTTAGAAACTCAAGGTGTAGAAAATCCACTAGAGCAGTTTAAAATAATAAATGAAGATGTCCGTGCTAAGAATGAAAAATTAATTCATGAGATAACTTCAAAAGTTCCTCAGGAAAAAGTATCACAACTTAAAATCAATAAGATGTATCCGCTTAAAAATGCACAGGTTGTTGCAACGTTTGGTGATCATAGAAAATATCTTTATAAAGGTAGCTATTTAAGTGAATCATTTCACTTAGGTTTAGATTTGGCCTCAAATGCTATGGCTGAAATTAAGCCTCAAAATAGCGGAGATGTAGTATACTCAGACTTTAATGGACTATATGGTAATATGCCGATAATTCATCATGGTTTAGGACTATACACACTTTACGGGCATTGTTCAAGTGTAAGTGTTAATAGCGGTGAGTTTGTAAATGCTGAACATTCTATTGCAAGAAGTGGAAAAAGTGGGTATGCAATGGGTGATCACCTACACTTTGGAGTTCTTGTTCAAGGTATCGAAGTTCGCCCAGCTGAGTGGATGGATACTGCTTGGATCAAGCTAAATATTACAGATATAATCGATAATGCTAAAAATATTATCGATGGGAAATAAGGGTATATTATGTATCAGAGTACAATTAAAAAAAGTGTAGAATTAGTAGGTATAGGTCTTCACAAAGGATCTCCTGTAAAGCTTAAACTTGAACCTCAAGAAGCAAATGGAGGGATTGTTTTTTATAGAAGTGACGTTGATGTAGCTATACCTCTTATTCCTGAAAATGTTGTAGATACGAAAATGGCTACCGTGATTGGTAAAGATGGAAACGTTATATCTACAATAGAGCACCTTTTATCTGCAATATATGCATATGGAATAGATAATTTAAAAGTTACGGTTGATGCTGATGAAGTACCTGTAATGGATGGAAGCAGTGCAAGTTTTTGTATGCTTTTAGACGAGGCAGGAAGACAAGAGTTAGATGAGCCTAAAAAAGTTATGCGTATTAAAAAAGAGGTTGTAGTTCAAGAGGGTGAAAAGTATGTAAAATTATCACCTTCACCAGATCTAAACTATGACTTTACAATCAAGTTCCCACACCCAGTAATCAAACAACAAGACTACTCTTTAAAATTCACTAAACAAGCTTATAAAGATGAGATTTCACGTGCTAGAACTTTCGGTTTTGTTCAAGAAGTTCAGTATCTTCGTTCAAAAGGTTTAGCACTTGGCGGATCGTTAGAAAATGCAGTTGTATTAGACGATAAAAAAGTTCTAAATCCTGAGGGGTTAAGATATTCAGACGAGTTTGTAAGACATAAAATTCTAGATGCTATCGGTGATATGAGCCTTATCGGGATGAACTTCATAGGAAACTATGAAGCAATGGCGGGAAGTCATGATCTAAACCACAAACTGACTCTTGAGCTTTTAAAGTCTGAAGAAAACTACGAAGTTATAGAACTTGTAGGTGAAAAAACGAAAGAGTTAGAAAAAGCGTATGCTTAAAAATGTAGATGTAGTTTGCGTAACTCTTTCATCTCCGATCTTAATTGGAGTATATGAAAATAAAAAACTTATAGAAACTATATCTACAGAGGAAAAAACTTCTGAAGTATTACCTGAAATATTTGAAGAGCTTTTAAAAAAATATGAGATCAAAAATCTTTTTTATGCAAAAGGTCCCGGAAGTTTTATGGCTATAAAGATCACATATCTTTTTTTAAAATCACTATCTATTTTGAAAAAAATTCCACTTTTTGCAACAGATGCGTTTTATTTTAATGATAATCAACCAATAAAAGCGATTGGAAAGCTATTTTTTGTTAAAATCTTTTCTAAAATAGAAACTCAAAAACTAGAAAAAGCGCCTATTGGTAAATTTGAACTAAAAGATGTGCTTGAGTATGATGAGTTTGATGAAAATACAACGCCCCTATATGCAATAGGAGCAGTTGGATAGGAAAAACAATTGGAAATTAGCGTACCAGCTACTAGTGCAAATTTAGGACCGGGTTTTGATTCACTTGGTCTTGCGGTTGATTTAAGAAATAAAGTTGAATTTCATCCATCGAAATTTTTTAGTGTATCTATAAAAGGTGAGGGTGAAGGTAACCCTAGACTTAAAGGAAATAACCTTTTTATAGGTATATTTAACGAACATTACAACCGTCTTACAAAAAAAAGACAAACATTTAAGTTTACTTTTTATAACCAAATACCTATGTCAAGAGGTCTTGGAAGCTCTTCTGCAGTAATTGTATCTGCTATTGCGTCTGCTCATGAGGCAGCAGGTATTAGAGTTAGCAAAAGAAGAATACTAAACCATGCACTTGTATATGAAAACCATCCAGATAATATTACGCCTGCAGTGATGGGTGGATTTAATGCTGCTACTGTTGAGAAGAACAAGGTTTTTTCACAAAAAAAGCATCTGCCTGATTATATAAAAGCTGTAGTTATTATCCCAAACAAGCAGATGAACACGTCACGTTCTCGTACGGTTCTGCCTAAGTCTTATTCAAAAGATAATGCAGTATATAATCTTTCACACACGGCACTTAGCGTAGCTTCGTTTTTTAATGAAGACTGGGAGATGTTGCGTTTGGCTTCTCATGACAGATTTCATCAAAAAGCAAGAATGAAAACTCTGCCTGAGCTTTTTGCAGTTCAAAAAGTTGCATATGAAAGTGGAGCACTTATGAGTACGTTAAGTGGAAGCGGTTCTACGTTTTTTAATATGGTTTATGATGAAGATGCAGCTATGATTGCAAACAAATTAAAGCAAAAATTTCCGGAATTTACAGTTAAAACATTAAATTTTGATAATAATGGTCTAATTATAGAGCGATAAGCTATTAAAAAAGAGCAGATTTAGATATAATGGCGAAAAAATTTTACCAACCAAGTAGAATGTGTATATGTTGCAGGGAAAGAGATTTTCAGAAAAACATGCTTAGACTGCAATGTATAGACTCAAATATAGAAGTTTTTAATGGGGTTGGTAGGACATTTTATTTGTGCGATAACTGTTTAAATGATGATAAAAAGTTATTGCGTTGCTTAATGCGTCAATGTAAGAGTGGCGATAAAGAAAAATTATTGAATAAAATAAAGGAGATCATCACTGATGATAGATAAAGTTAGAGTACACGAAGTTGCAACAGAGTTGGGTATAGCTTCAAAAGA
Organism: Sulfurimonas sp.; assembly: GCF_041583195.1. Classification (NCBI taxonomy): domain Bacteria; kingdom Pseudomonadati; phylum Campylobacterota; class Epsilonproteobacteria; order Campylobacterales; family Sulfurimonadaceae; genus Sulfurimonas; species Sulfurimonas sp. The sequence goes on along the minus strand of NZ_JBFHGL010000002.1, from coordinate 140,182 downwards.
TGTTATAAATAAAGCAACCGAGATGGGACTAGTTGTAAAGTCAGCACAAAGTACAGTAAGTATGGAAGATGCTGAACAAATCATGAACTATATTATGAATGGTGATTCTCCTGCACCAAAGAAAGAAGATAAAAAACCTGCAAAAGCAAAAAAAGCTAAAGCAGAAGAAAAAACTGAAGATGCAGAACCTAAAAAAGAGGAAAAAGCAGCTGAAGTAAAAGAGACTAAAAAAGAAGAGAAAAAAGAGCCTAAAGCTAAAGAAGAAGAGAAAAAAGAGCCTAAAGCTAAAGAAGAGGAAGTTTCTGAACAAAAAGAAGAGTCTTCTAAAAAAGACGAGCCTAAAATAAAAACAGTTCAAGTTCCAAAGAAAAAGCTTGGCGGACTGAAAATTGTTAAAAAGAAAAAACCTTCTGCTGAGACTAGTGTAGAAACTAGTTCAAACGATAGCTACGATGTTCCTAAAAAACAGCCAAAAGTATCTTCATACGGTAAGATGAGTGCAGAGGTTTTAGAAGAACTTGCATCTAAGAAAAAAACTAAAAAAGAAGCACCTGTAAGTAAAAAAGATGCGGGAACTAAGATGGATATATTCGGCGGTTCTATGGCTGAAGTATCAATGGATATGGATGATCAGGTAACTCTACTTGACCTAAATGCGACTGAGCGTGCACCACTTGAGCCAGAAGCTCCTAAAAAACCTAAAGCTCCTAAGCCTATTGGTAGAAATTCTAACAAAGGTAAAAATGCAGGACGCGGTAGAAAAGTATCTCGTGATAAGCGTAAAAAATACGTAAAAGAAAAACCTGTTGATGAAGTTGTAACACACGTTGAAATCCCTGAAGATATTCGTGTTTATGAGTTTGCTGAAAAACTAAACCGTCCTATGGGTGAGATCATCAAAGTACTATTTGATCTTGGTATGATGATGACTAAAAATGACTTCTTAGGAAGTGATGAGATAGAGATTCTATCTGAAGAGTTTGGTGTTGAAGTTACTGTAATTGATCCTAAAAATGAGTTTAACTATGAAGAGGATTTATCTCACGATATTGAAGAAGATCCAAATGCAGTTAAACGTCCACCTGTTATTACAATTATGGGTCACGTTGATCACGGTAAGACTTCACTTCTTGATGCTATTAGAAGTGCTAAAGTTACTGAAGGTGAAGCTGGTGGTATCACACAACATATCGGTGCATATACGGTTGAGCAACACGGTGAGCCAATCACATTTATAGATACTCCGGGTCACGCGGCATTTGGTGCTATGCGTCAACGCGGTACTGATGTAACAGATATTATTATTATTGTTGTAGCTGCTGATGATGGTGTTAAACCTCAAACTGAAGAGGTTATAAAAATTGCTAAAGATTCAGGTGCACCTATAATTGTAGCACTTAATAAAATGGATAAAGAGACAGCTAATCCAGACTTAGTTAAAGGTCAGATGGCCGAGCATGGTATTACTAGTATTGACTGGGGTGGAGATGTTGAGTTTATTCCATTATCTGCTAAAACTGGTATGGGTATTGATGATCTGTTAGAGAACATCCTTATCACTTCAGAAGTACTAGAGCTTAAAGCTAACCCGAACGTACCTGCAAAATCTGCTGTTGTTGAGGCTTCACTTGAAAAAGGTCGTGGTCCTGTTGCTACGGTTATCGTTCAAAACGGTACCTTAAAAGTTGGTGACAATATTGTTTGTGGTAGCTCATATGGACGTGTTAAAGCGCTGATCGATGAAAATGGAAAACAGATTAAATCGATCGGACCATCACACACTGCACAAGTTGCAGGACTTGATACTGTTCCACCATCAGGTGAAGTTTTAATGGCAGTTTCAAGTGATAAAGAAGCTAAAGAATACGCTCATAAACGTTATGAATATGACAGACATAAAGAGCTTTCTAAATCAACTAAATCAACTCTAGAAGATATGACAGCTATGATTGCGGAAGGTCGTCTTAAAACTCTTAAAGTTGTACTTAAAGCAGACGTTCACGGTTCACTTGAAGCACTTAGAACTTCATTAAGTGAGTTAAGAAATGAAGAGGTAAAAGTTGAAGTTATCTCAACTGGTGTCGGTGGTATTACTGAAAACGATGTAGAGTTAGCGAGTGCGAGTGATAACTGTGTACTTCTAGGATTTAACATCCGTCCAACAGGTTCAGTTAAAGCACTAGCTAAACAGCGTGGAATTGAGATCAGAAACTACTCTGTAATTTATCAACTACTTGATGATGTAACAGCAATGTTAACTGGTATGATGGATCTTAAATTTACAGAAGAAAACACTGGTCAGGCTGATGTTCAAGATACATTCAAAACACCAAAAGGTATGATTGCTGGTTGTACGGTTGTTGATGGTAAACTTATCCGTGGTGGACTTGTACGTGTTATCCGTGAGGGTGTTGTTATATTTGAAGGCGAACTTACTTCTCTTAAACGTTTCAAAGATGATGTTGAAGAAGTTGGTAACGGATACGAATGTGGTGTTGGTATCAAAGGTTACGACGACGTTCAAGTTGGCGATGTAATCGAAACATTCAAAAAAGTTGAACAAAAAGTTTCACTGTAAAGAACTAAAGTGACTGACGCACAAATAAAACTAAAAAGAACTGACTCTATCTTACAAGAGCTTATCCCTGAAGCTCTTAGTCAGTTAAATGATAATCGTCTACATGAACTAGACGTTATAGAAGTTAGATGCTCTAAAGGGCGTGATGATGCTAAGGTATACATCGACCCAAGCTATTTTAGTGAACAAGAAAAATCTGTACTTCTTAAACAATTAAAAAAAGCCAGACCAATCATTGAAGATTATTGTATGAAAGATCAAGGCTGGTTTCGTTCACCAAAACTAAAATTTGAGTTTGATGAGCACCTAAAAAAAGCTCAAACTATTGATGAGCTATTTAAAAAAATATCTAAGGATAAAAACAATGAGTCTTGAGAGCGATATTGAATCATTTGTTAAATCTCTTGATTTAGAACTTTACGATATTTCTACAGTAAGTGAATTTGATGAGACTATATATAGAATATCTGTAGTTTCTACTGAAATAGAAAATGGAAAAAGAAAGCCTGTAAGTCTGGATACTTGTGCAGAATTAAGCCGTTTAATATCTCCGCTTTTAGATGTAACTCCTCCAGTAAGCGGTGATTATCGCCTAGAAGTATCAAGCCCTGGTATTGAGAGAAAACTAAAAAACCTGCACCAGTATGAGCTTTCAATCGGTGAAAATGTACAGCTTGGTTTTTCTAGCCGTGATAAGTTAAAAGGTAAACTCTTAAGAGTTGAAGATTCTAAGATAACTCTAGAAGTTGACGGTAAACAAGAGAGTGTCGACTTTGGCGAAATATCAAAAGCAAAAACATATTTTGAATGGTAGTCGATCATAATTTTTATATGAAATTAGCCCTTAAAGAGGGATGGAAATACCAAGGGTTGACATACCCAAATCCTGCAGTGGGCTGCTGTATAGTTTCACAAGATGGTGAAATTTTAGCAGTCGAAGCGCATAAAAAAGCAGGACTTCCACATGCAGAAGTTGAAGCACTAAAATCTGCATATACAAAACTAACTCATGACACAAAAATTAAAGACTTAACTTCCTCAGCAGATATACATGAGTATTTAAAAGAAAATCATAATAATATTTTTAAAAACTGCAGTGTATATACTACACTTGAACCTTGTTCGCATGTTGGTAAAACACCATCTTGTGCAGATCTTTTATGTGCTATGGGTGTTAAAAAAGTATATGTAGGTGCACAAGATAACAACCCCGAAGCTGCATGTGGAAATAAAAAACTGAAAGATTCAAATATAGAGGTTGAAAGTGGAATTTTAGAGACTGAATCGAAAGAGTTGCTTTACCCATTTGAGGCTTGGCATAAAAAAAGCTTTGTATTTTTTAAATGGGCTCAAAGACTTAACGGAACATACGATGATGGAATAATAACTTCTAAAGAGTCTCGTAAAAATGTTCACGATGTGAGGGACAAATGTGATCTTTTAGTGATCGGCGGTGAGACTGTAAGAGTTGACAGACCTACACTTGATGCAAGAATGGTTGATGGAAAAGCACCTAATGTGTTAATCTATTCAAGAGAAAAAGAGTTTGATAAAACAATACCGTTATTTGGAGTTGAGGGTAGAAAGGTTATAATATCCGACAGCTTAGATGAGATTAAAAACTACAAAAACATTATGATCGAGGGTGGAGCAAATATGTTTGAGGCTACTCGTGACATTGTTGATAGATATCTGTGTTATGTTGCTCCTAAGCTTGGTGGCAGTAAAGTATTTCAAACAAACAAGCAAGAATTTGAGATTTTAAATATACTCCAAGAAGACGAAGATATAATTATGTGGTTGAAAAAGAGAGGATAGTTAGCTAATGGAAAAACAGGAAAAAATAGTTTCAATGTTCGATGAGATAGCTCCGACATACGATACTGCAAACCGTGTTATGAGTATGGGTGTTGATAAAAGCTGGAGAAGAAAAGCATGTGATCTTGCATACGAATTCAAGGGTGATGACACACTTGATAAGATAGTAGATGTTGCATGTGGAACCGGTGATATGATGGAGTTCTGGAGAAGTCGAGCTGAAGTTAGTGGTATAGCTATCGGTGAAATCGTAGGTGTTGATCCATCAGAAGGTATGGTTGGTGTTGCACGTAAAAAATTTCCTAAATTCAACTATCATATAGCAAAAGCTACAGAGATCCCTCTTGAAGATGAATCTGCAGATGTTTTAAGTATTACATATGGAATCCGTAATGTTGTTGAGAGAAAAGAAGCTCTAGATGAGTTCAACCGCGTTCTTAAAAAAGACGGACTTGTTGTTATTTTAGAGTTTATGAAAAATGAAAATCCTTCACTTCTTGGTAAGATCAGAGACTTTTATATGAATAAAATACTTCCAAAAGTTGGAGGTTTTATATCTAAAAACCTCGAAGCATACGAGTACCTTCCTAACTCTATTGAAGACTTTTCAACTGTATCAAATATGATAAAAGAGCTTGAAGATGCAGGTTTTGAAATGCTTTATAACAAAAGTTTCTCTATGGATATATCTACACTTTTAATAGCTAGAAAAAAATAAGTTATAATATTCCCACTTTATTTTAAGGTGGATGTTATGACTGCTTATAGAATCGAGAGTGACTCTGTTGGAGAACTCAAAGTACCACAAGATAAATATTACGGAGCACAATCTGCACGCTCTTTATTAAATTTCCCAATAGGAATTGAAACAATGCCAAAGCCGCTTATTAGAGCTTTTGGTATAGTTAAAAAATCAGCTGCAATTGTAAATAGGTCATATGGAAGATTGGAGTCTACTATGGCTGATGCCATAATTGATGCAGCTTCTGAAGTAGCAGAGGGAAAACTAGATGATCATTTCCCGCTTTCAGTGTGGCAGACAGGCTCAGGAACTCAGACAAACATGAATGCAAACGAGGTTATATCTAACCGTGCAATAGAGCTTCTAGGTGGTGAGATTGGCTCAAAAATTCCTGTACATCCAAATGATCACTGTAATATGGGTCAGTCATCAAACGATACTTTCCCAACGGCTATGCATATAGCTGCGGTTTTAGAAATTACAAATAGTTTACTCCCAGCACTTAAACACATGTATAAAGAGTTAGAGAAAAAATCAAATGAATTTGGTCATATTATAAAAATTGGTCGCACACATACACAAGATGCTACACCTCTAACTCTTGGTCAGGAGTTCTCAGGTTATGTAGCGCAGATGAAAAATTCTATAAGACGAGTTGAGAGCACGCTTCCTGCATTATCTCAGTTAGCACAAGGTGGAACTGCTGTTGGTACAGGACTAAATTGTGTCAAAGGGTTTGATAAAGAGTTCGCTGCACAGGTTTCAAGAGAGACAGGACTTACTTTTATAACGGCTGAGAATAAGTTTGAAGCACTTGCTGCACACGATGCTATAGTAGAGGCTAGTGGTGCATTGAATACGGTTGCTGCATCTGTTATGAAAATAGCAAATGATATACGCTTTTTGGCATCTGGTCCAAGATGCGGTATAGGTGAGATTAGCTTGCCTGAGAATGAACCTGGATCATCTATAATGCCTGGAAAAGTAAATCCTACACAAAGTGAAGCTCTTACAATGATAGCTGCTCAGGTTATGGGAAACCATACGACAATAACTATAGCAGGATCAAACGGGCACTTTGAGTTAAACGTCTTTAAGCCTGTAATGATCTATAACCTCCTACAATCGATCAGACTTTTAACCGACGGATGTAATAGTTTTACGGATAGATGTATTGTAGGTATAGTTGCAAATGAAGATAGGATAAATAAGCTAAGAGATGAATCACTTATGCTGGTTACAGCATTAAATCAGCATATAGGTTATGATAATGCTACAAAAATAGCTAAAAAAGCACACAAGGACAATACTACACTTTTAGAAGCTGCGTTGGAGTTAAAGCTGGTAACTAAGGATGAGTTTAAAGAATGGGTAGATCCTACTAAAATGGTATAAACTCCCAATAATTAGGGAGTTTATTTTTATGCTGATTGAATAAGTTCAGATAGTTTAGAGTCTTTTTTTGCAAAGTCTATCTGACTTACAACTCCACTGCTACCGTCTTCATTTAAAAACAGACCGTTTGAGCGTATGCGTCCAAGTGTTTCATTCTCGTATGTTTTAAGATTAAAATCTTGTTCGCTGTAACCCAGATAAATTGCACCAATACCCATCTCTCCTAGAGCTACAAGTTCATCTTCAGTATCTGTTTTTTTCCAAATGCGCAGTGAGTCGAGAATTGAATCACTCTCATCAATCCAGCCGTTGTTGTCATCATCATAGCGTCTTAGATCATAAAAACCGTTTCCGCTTTGTGTACCAAAAAGCTCTGTACCGTCATCAATAGACCCGTTGTTGTTAGAATCGAGTGCTAAAAAGCCACAACCTTCACCGAGTTTTGAGATCTGATCAACTTCACCGTCACAATCAATGTCAAAAGAGAACTTGTTTGAATCCAAATTTGGAATATCACCTTCGAAGTTTAAAACAAGCGGATCAAAAAACATAGTTTTTGTAAGTTGATGTTTCTCTACGAATGTTGAAGATAATGAGAAGTCAATATCAAGTTTGATCTTCTGCGTAACTGTTTGAATACAACCCTCCATTGAAACATCTAAACACTCTTTATGCTCTATCTGTTTTGTTAGAGTCACCTCTTGGCTCATGAGTTTTCTTGGTTTAAAAGACTCAAAATCTACAGCTTTGAAGTTGTTTTTGGAGTATCTGTTTGAGATTATATCTCTTTGTATATCTTCTATTGAGCGGATATTCATAGTGCTGTTTTCTACAGAGTTATTGCTGAGTGATTGGATAAAGTTTTGAATAAATGTTAATTCAAGCCTTTTTGCAAACTCAATGCTACTCTCTATCTCTTGAACTTTTGTAGCCTTAGTATTTTGGATATCCTCACCTTGATTTAGGGATACCAACTCTTGCTCAAACAGGTGTGAAACTGTTGTGGAACTGCAATGTTTAGACTGCATCGCTATTGAGTAGTTTTCTATTTTCATAGCAAACCCCTTATTTGCCACATCCTTGTAAATAGTTTTTACATCTTGTATGTTTATAAAGCAAAAGAAGTACCCTTTATTTTTGCTATAATCATTAAATGATAAATTTAGTAAGCTCCAAAAAAGTAGACCTTATCTTACCAAACATGAACAAAGCGCTAAAAGAGGTGCTAAAAGATGCAACTCCCAAACAGTTAGAGAGCATCTCAAGCGGAAAAGATTTACGCTCTATTATGGATGGCATACTAAAACAAAGTTCAATCGATAATTCAAACGACAAAACGCTTTTAAACCTTGTTAAAAATAATCCCACTTTAAAAAGTTTGGGCGATGTTTCTACAACCATAAAAGATCTACTTAATACTATAAAAAACGACAAAAATCCACTTGAGATCGAGAAGGTTTTAAAAAATGTACTTGTAGATATAAAAGATGTTAAAGATGCTCAGCTAAAACAGAAGTTTGAAAGTTCAGGCGTATTTTTAGAGTCACGTCTTAAAGATGTTAAATCTCCACAGGTAGAATTAAAAAATATATTAAATAACCTGCAAAGTACTTTGGCAAAAAGCGAGTTTTCATCATCGCAGTCTATACTAAAAGATATACGTTCCATTTTGAGTGCGCATCTGCAAGAGCAAACTGCTGCTACGAAAGATATCCCGCAAGTAAAAGAGCTGGCTTTAAAACAAGATCTCCCTCTGATCGCACAAAAGTTAAAAAAGATAATAGTTGATCTAAAATCAGCTCAAACTTTAGCAGAACCGATCCATAAGCCTAGTGTAGAGAGTGCTATAAACAGACTTGAACATTTGACATCAAAAAATTTACTGCAGAATGTGGAAGATTTTAAATATCCGCAGATTAAAGATGCACTGGAAAATATAAGTATGAATCTCTCAAGAAGTTTTACATTAGAGACAAAGGGGATAATGGATGCATTAAATAAAATATTTGCAGCCCTAAAATCTGTTGAGCAAAATGTAACTAATTCAAAAGCTATGTTAGATAATTTTTTATCAAAAGGGATTGACCAAGATATAAACAAGATGACATCTAATTTAAAAGATCTTATACTAAAATCAGATCCTATTTTCTCAAAAGATATAAATAGTGCAATTCATAAACTGCAAACTTTTACAAACCCTCAAAATTTACATCCTCAGCAAAATGTTAAGGATATACTCACAAACGATTTTAAAGCGCTTCTTTCTCAAGCTGCAGATGAGATCTCAAAGTCAAATCATCCAAATAAAAATGAGCTTTTAAATCATATAGACAAGCTTGGACTACAGATTGATAACTTTCAACTAGTATCACACCTCTCAAATGCATCTTCTCTATATCTTCCATTTTCTTGGGATGGAATGCAAGAGGGAAGTATAGAGATGAAAAAAGCAGAGGACAGATTTTACTGCGATATTGATCTTAAACTAAAAGATTACGGAGAGTTAATGTTTAAACTCACACTTTATGAGAAAAACCAGCTAAATCTTCACATTTACACTACAAGCAAAGAGTTTCAAAGTATTGTAAAAGAAAATTTATCAGAGTTAAGATCTGCAATCATAGATGTAAATGTAACTCCTAGGGAGATAAGAATTTTTGAGCCAAAAGAGACAAATGCAACTATGGCTTATAATGATCCAAACGGCTCACTTGTTAGTGGATTTGAGGTAAAAGCATGAAGAAAAAAGCTGCAGCACTAAGATATGACAGGGCAAAAGAGAATGCACCTAGAATGGTTGCAAAAGGCGAGGGTAAAGTAGCCGACAACATCATAAAAATAGCGGAGTTAAATAATCTGCCTATTAAAAAAGATGAAGATTTGATTGAACTGCTTTCAAAAGTTGAGCTAGATAAAGAGGTGCCTGAAGCTCTGTACAAAGTTGTAGCAGAGCTATTTAGTTTTGTTTATAAGGTTACGAATAAAACTTAATTTTCTTCATCTGAGAATATAACATCTAATAAGCCATCAACAAACTCATATTTGTCAAACGGTGTAAGATTCTCAGGTAATTCACCTGTACCTACATAAAGTATAGGAAGTTCAAGCGCATAAGCTATAGAAAATACAGAACCACCCTTAGCAGTACCGTCAAGCTTTGTAATAATAATTCCGTCAATCCCAATCATCTCATTAAATGCTTTTGCCTGAGCGATAGCAGAGTTTCCTTGTGTACCATCTATAATTAAAACTGTTCTGTGCGGAGCACCACTGTGGGCTTTATCACATATACGGTTTATCTTTTTAAGCTCGTTTGCTAAGTTTGTCTGAGTATGCAGGCGTCCTGCAGTGTCTATGATCACATGATCAAAGCCTTTAGCTTTTGCAGAATCAATTGTATCGTATGCTACGGCAGAACTGTCATGACCTTGTTTTGATGAAACTATAGGTATGTCAAGTTTATTCGCCCACTGAGTTAATTGTTCAATTGCAGCAGCACGGAATGTATCTCCAGCACCAAGAATAACTTTTTTACCATCATCTTTATAGCGTTTTGCAAGCTTTGAGATTGTAGTAGTTTTACCGGCACCGTTTACTCCGACAATCAGTTCAACAAAAGGGGCAGTAAACTCTGGCTCTTTATATGTAGTGTGTGCAAGTGTAGCCAAAAGTTTTGAGCGAAGTATCTCACGTGTGATCTTATCTTGATATGTCTGATCTAGAATAAGCTCAATAAGTTCATACTCAACATCTGCTTCAAGTAAAATATCTTCTATTTCATCTTTTGTAAAGCTTATCTTCTTTTTCGGTGCTACAGTTTTTATTGCCTCAGCAGTTTTGCTAAGAGACTTTTTTATAAATCCAAACATTATATTCCTAAAGCCCTTTTTATATCGCTTTCAATAAACTCTTCTTGAACGCTTCCAACATAATGGGTAATATATTTTCCGTCTTTATATAAAACAATAGTTGGGATAGGATAACGCTCTCCCATTTTTAATGAAGATGTAATAGAGTTGTTCAGTCTCATATTTTGATCTGAATTTACTATTGTATATTTTGCGTTGTATTTTAGTCTAAACTCTTCTATCTTATCATTTATGATTTTACCCTCTTTGGTAAATTCAGGACGCTCAACCGTAGTACCTATAACAACTATTTTGTCTTTATACTTTTCTTGTAATGATGTCAGATGAGAAGCAGAAGCCTGACAAGGTGGACACCATGTTGCAAAAATATCAAATAAAATAACTTTTCCATCAGCTCCATTTACCATAAAACCGTCAGTTTCGTTTTTAGTAACTACAAGTTGTTTATTATCAGTAGTAGTTAGTACAAACTCTTTTGATGCTAAGAGATCATTTGCTTCATTATCGCTGCCGCAAGCTGTAAAAAATGTTATTGTTAATATTAGAGAGAAAATAGATATAGTTTTATTAAGCATAAATGCTACCTTTTTTATGTAAAATTGAAAATTAAAAATTTACGAAATTATAGCCACAAAGATTTAATATGATTCTTACAAAGAGCAGTTTTAGAAAAAAATGTATAGATGGAATGAAAAATCGTTCTAAAAATAGTTTTATCTATGATCAAAATATTATAAATAAAAAATTATTAAAGGAACTACAGGGTGTAAAGGGGAAAAATATACTTTTGTATTACCCTATAGATTTTGAAGCAGATATTAAAAAGAGTATTGTAAAGCTTAGGAAAAAAAATAATATTTTTATCCCTTTTATGGAAAATGAAAGTTTTAAGATAGTACCATTTAGATTACCGCTGCAAAAAAAGAAATTCGATATATACGAGGCGGGAAACAGTTTAAGAAAAATAAAAAAAATTGATATAGCTATTGTACCGGTTGTTGGTGTTGATGGCAATTTACAAAGAATAGGATTCGGTAAAGGGATGTATGATCGTTTTTTTGCCAAACTAAAAAAGAGACCATATACGATTTTTATACAGCCAAGAATTTGTTTTACAAAAGAGATTGTATGTGATCATTATGATGTAAAAGGTGATCTCTTAATCACAGCTGACAATAGGCATATCAAATAACAGGATGAAAAATGTTAAACGAAATGCTACTAGGTGGTGCAACAGCCACTATTAGTGGTCTGATCGGTTTTTTCATTTCTAAAAAAATTAATAATGCTAACTTTGATGTATATATACAGCAGGCAAAGGCAAAAGCCAATGTTATAGAAAACGAAGCACAAAATCTTTTAGAAAAAAGCCGCTTGAAATCTCAAGAGATTGAGATAGAGGCTAAAAAACATTATGAGAGTGCTAAAGATAGAGCTAGAGCCGATTTGCTACAAAGAGAGGAGACTGTTCTTCAAAAAGAACAGGATTTTCAAAGATTCGTAAAAGATGAACAAAGAAGACTTCAAGATGAGTTTTCTGCATTAAAAGCTAGAAAGATTGATTTACAAAGAAATGAGAAATCATTAGATTCACTTAAAAATAAATATGAAGACAATATACAAAGAGCACTTCATGCAATAGAGCATAGTGCAGGTATGACGCAAGATGAAGCAAAAGAGATGCTTCTTAAAAAAGTTGAAGACCGCTCACGTAGCGAGATAGCTCATATTGTACGTAAGTACGAAAATGAAGCTAAAAAAGATGCGAAGAAAAAAGCAAACTATATTTTAGCTCAGGCTACAAGTAGGTTTGCAGGTGATTTTGCTAATGAGTATTTGACAAATACTGTGCATCTTGAAAATGATGAATTAAAGGGCCGTATAATTGGTAAAGAGGGACGAAACATTAAGTCTCTTGAAACACTGCTTGGTGTAGATATTATTATAGATGATACTCCAAACTCTATAGAAGTTAGCAGTTTTAACCTTTACAGACGCGCCATTGCTACTAAGACCATAGAACTATTAATAGATGATGGACGTATACAGCCAGCTCGTATAGAGGAGATCTTTGATAAGGTTACTCAGGAGTTTGAAGAGTCTGTATTAAACGAAGGTGAAGAGTTAGTAGCTGATCTTGATATAGGTGTTATGCACCCAGAACTTATGAAGCTAATCGGTAAGCTTAGATACCGTGCATCATATGGTCAAAATGCACTGGCACATACATTGGAAGTATCTCATTTGGCTGCAATTATGGCATCTGAAATGGGTGGAGACGTAAGACTTGCAAAACGTGCAGGATTATTGCATGATATTGGTAAGGCACTAACACATGATGCAGATGGAAACCATGTCGATTTAGGTGCTGAAGTATGTAAAAGGTATGATGAACACGATATAGTGATCAATGCCATCTATGCACATCATGGGCATGAAGATATGGAAACAATAGAATGTGCGGCAGTATGTGCTGCAGATGCCCTCTCTGCTGCTCGTCCTGGAGCTAGACGCGAGGTACTAGAGAGCTTTTTAAAACGTGTGACTGAGATCGAAGAGATAGCATCGTCACATACCGGTGTCAGACAGGCTTATGCGATCAATGCGGGTCGCGAAGTAAGAGTTATAGTAAATGCAACTCTGATCAACGATGATGAAGCCATACTTATGGCAAAAGAGATAGCTGAAGAGATTGAACAAAAAGTTCAATATCCGGGTGAGATCAAAGTAAATGTAATTAGAGAAAGCCGCGCTATTGTCTACGCAAAATAAACTTCCATTTGGAAGTTTATTATAAACATCACATTTAACATTAAAAAATACTACTTAATAATAAATTAAATAACTTACATATATAATTGTGTCTTGTCGTATAAAAAAAAATTATACTTGGAGCCTTTCACCATGGAAAAGCATTTAGACGATGATGACTTTATTGTTTCAAAAACTGATCTAAAAGGTCGTATAACTTACGGGAATGATAAGTTTATAGAGATGTCCGGTTATTCAGAAAAAGAGTTGCTTGGGGCCCCGCATAATATATTAAGACATGAAGATATGCCAAGAATTGTGTTTAAACTATTATGGGATAGGGTGCAGTCTAGTGAAGAGATATTTGCTTATGTAAAAAACAGATGCAAAAATGATGATCATTATTGGGTATTTACAAATGTAACGGCTTCAGTAGATAAAAATGGCAACATTATAGGTTATTACTCCGTAAGACGCAAACCAAATCCAGATGCTATTGAAACTATTATACCCATATATAAAGAGCTCTTAGGTATTGAAAAAGTTTCAGGTGTAGAGGCTTCATTAGATGAACTACAATCAGTATTAGATAAAAATAAGGTGACATATGACGAATTTATCGCTAGCATTCAAAAATAATTCAATACGCTTATTGGTTTTTACGATAATTATTTTAGTAGGTTATCTATTATATTTACAAGAGTATATAGTTGCAGTTTTAGCTTTTTTATTTAGTGTATTGTCATTGTTTGTAAATAGTTCAAACTTTAAAACCTCAAACGATCCACTCGTTACTCAAATACATAAAGTTATAAACTTGGCTGCTAATGGAGAACTTGAATCAAGAATCAAAAATATAGATCAAAATTCCGAATTTGCAGATGTGGCAAAAAATATAAACTCACTCATTGATCAGGTAGAAGTTGTAATTAGAGAGTCAATTACATCTATACAGTCAGCTACAAACGGAATTGAGAATAGGGTGGCATACTCCAAAGGTTTAAAAGGTATGTTTGTTAGTACAATAAATACCATAAATGAAGCTGTTGAAAATATACATATCGGTAATAGGATGAAATACCGCGGAGAGCTTAGTAATGATCTACACGATTTGGGAGGCGGTATTGGAAAAGGGCTTGAACTGGTTCAGGCTGAGATAGTATCATGTAGTAATGAAGCAGGAAATATTTCAGATACATCGATTGAAGTGAGTAAAGATGTTGAAAGTACTGTCGAGGATGTAAAAGAAGTTAGTGCCAGTTTTGAGTCTCTTGCTCAAAATATATCTAGTAACGCTGAACTTATAGATTCATTACATCAAAGAACTCAAGAGATATCTGATGTATCAAACCTAATTAAAGATATAGCCGATCAAACAAATCTTTTAGCGTTAAATGCTGCTATTGAAGCTGCTCGTGCAGGTGAACACGGACGTGGATTTGCAGTAGTTGCTGATGAAGTTAGAAAACTGGCAGAGCGAACTCAAAAGGCTACAGAAGAGATCTCAATAACAATTAATTCTCTTAATCAAGAGAGTGTTGAGATAAAAAACAGCAGTGATATTATGTCAGATATAGCTGAGAACTCTATTGAAAAAGTGAAAAAATTTGTCAGTTCACTTGAAGATTTTAATAAGACTACAAAAAAATCTGCATGTATCGCAAAATATATTGTAAATATATTATTTACGACATTAGTTAAGATTGATCATATTATGTATAAATCTTACGCTTATTCAGCTGTTGTAACAGAGGTTGAAGAACACGAGTTAGGTAATCATAAAAATTGTCGTCTAGGGAAATGGTATGCAAATGAAGGTAAAGAGCTTTTTGGTGACACTAAATCATTCCTAAGTATAGATGCACCACATGCTGAGGTCCATAAATACGCTATGAAAAATATGGAATATGTTAGAGAAGGTACAGCTATGAAGCCTAAAAACAAGCAAGATATTTTAAATAATTTTATTGATATGGAAAAAAATAGTACAGATTTATTTAAAGTTCTTGACAGTATGGTTAAAGAGAAAAAAACTTGTATTGAAGAGGAATATCGTATTGGTGATTTATAGCCTCTTTAACTTCTATTCTAAATAAACTTCCATTTCGGAAGTTTAAGCTTTAAAATTAATTTTTCTACTAAGAATTTAAAAAAAATCACAAGATATAATTTGCAAAAATTAAAGGATTTTTATGCATAAAATTATTGTAGAAAAAGAATGTGGATGTTTTAAAAAAAGTGATTTAGTAAATAATCAAACTATAGAATCAAAAGATGATGCGCTATTAAGCGGTATGAATATGGTTAATACAATGAACTCTGAATTTTGTAGAAAACACAGTTTTAAATTACAAGAGGTTGGAGATGATTTTGTTATTGCTTTCGAAGAGTCAACATCAAATGGTTGTTGTGGTGGCGGATGTGGTTCACACCATCATTAAGGGTTAGGTAATGATACAGATATGGCATAATCCAAGATGTTCGAAATCACGTGCATCAATGGAGATATTAGAAAGCTCACAAAAAGAGTTTAGTGTAAAAAAATATTTAGATGAAGATGTAAGTTGTGATGAGATTAAAGACATACTTAATAAACTAAATATCTCTGCCCGTGAACTGATGCGTACAAAGGAAGACCTTTATAAAGAATTAGATGTTCAAAACATATCAGAAGAAGAACAGCTAATAGAGATTATGTCTTGTAATCCAAAATTAATTGAACGACCGATAATCATAAAAGGTAATAAAGCTGTAATTGGAAGACCTATTGAAAATACGATAGAACTATTAAGTTCTTAGTATTGGTCTTCATCAATATTAACATCTGAATCATCATATGGATCCATATGAACTAAGGCATGTACTTTTTTATCTGGAAAAAGCTGTTTCCATTCAGCTTCAATTTTATCTGCAACGGTGTGTGCATCATATAAAGAGATATTCATATCAAATACTGCATGAACAGAGATAAAAACATGTGAACCTGATTCTCTAGTTTGTAAAAAATGATAGTCATTTATATCCTCATGTTTTATAATGGCTTTTTGAATTTTCTTAACGTCTTCTTCTGGAAGTGATGCATCTAAAAGCATTAAAAGTCCCTCTTTGATAATAGGGATCGATGAGTAGATCATATAAACTGCAATACCAAGACCTATAACTGCATCAATAAGCTGTATATCTGTTAGGGCTACAAGACCAAGTGCAACAAGAACTGCGGCGTTTGAAAATATATCTGTTTTATAGTGAAGGGCATCTGCTTTTATAACAAGGTTTTTTGTTTTCTTTGCAACATGATTTAAAAACATAACCAAAACAGTGGTAATAACGATAGAAGCAACCATAACCATAATTGATTCGTTCATATAAAGCATATCTTGTGGATTGATAACTTTTTGGAGTGCTTCATATAAAATAAATAGAGCTGATAGAGAGATTACAGTACCCTCTATAACAGCGGCAAGAGGTTCCATTTTGCCTTTACCGAAGTTAAAATCTTCATCAGGTGCATCTTCGGCAGTATTTAGTGCAAAGAAGTTGAATAATGAAACTATAAGGTCTAAAAAACTATCTATAGCTGAAGCCAAAACTGCCACTGAACCACTTAAAATTCCTACAGTCATCTTCATAACTACTAATAAGCCTGCAACCGATGTTGATACTATGGTCGCTTTTTTCTCCAATCTCATAAATTTCCTTATTTATTTTTAGGTACAATTATAATAAAAATAACCTACGAAGAAGATTATGGACTTAGAAAAACTCAGACAAGAGAGAGAAAAATGGTTGACTTGGAAAAATATAAAACCATTAAGAGATGCACTTGATAATTTAGAAAGTGGGACATACAATATAGAACTAGGGGATGTTGTAAAGATAGAAGGGGAGTATGAAGGGGATATAAAAGAAGTAGCAAAAATGATGATGCCTTGGAGAAAAGGACCATTTGAACTTTTTGATACTTTTATTGATACAGAGTGGCAAAGCAATATAAAATATAACCTTTTACGTAAACATTTTAATTTAAAAGATAAAAGAGTTGCCGATATAGGTTGTAACAATGGTTACTATATGTTTCGTATGTTAGAGGATAAACCTGCATTATTAGTGGGTTTTGATCCTTCTCCGCTATATAGAACGCAGTTTGATTTTATAAATCATTTTGTAAAAAGTGATATAGTGTATGAGATGCTTGGAGTTGAGCATGCCGAGTTTTATGAAGAGAAGTTTGATACAATATTTTGTTTAGGCGTTTTATATCACAGGAGTGATCCTGTAGCTATGCTTAAGCAACTGTTTCGCTCTTTGGATAAAAAAGGGGAAGTTATACTTGATACTTTCTATATAGATGGAGATGAAGAGTATGCTTTGTGTCCTGAGAGTTCTTATTCTAAAATACCAAATATATATTTTGTACCTACGATAAAGGCACTTAAACATTGGTGTTTACGAGCTGGATTTGACTCTTTTGAGGTTTTAGAGACTTCAAAAACAGATGCCGAGGAGCAGAGAAAAACTGAATGGATTGAGGGACAGTCTTTAGAGGACTTTTTAGATCCAGAGGATAAAACTAAAACATTTGAGGGTTACCCGGCTCCTCAAAGAGTATATGTAAGATTAATTAAGGATAAGTAATGGCTGAAGAAAATGAAAAACAAGAAGAAGCTAGTTTAGAAGATGCAGATCTAGAACTTGATGAATATATTAGCAAATCAGAAGAGGTAGTACTAAAAACTCATCAAAGAATTCATAATGAATTCAGCGGTAGAATTGAAAAAATGCAAAGCGGTCATGTTGAGGTTATATTAGATACTACAAAAGATATGCTTGCAGATGATATGGGCCTTATTCACGGAGGATTTATATTCTCAGCTGCTGATTATGCTGCTATGGCTGCAGTAAATGAAAGAAATGTTGTTTTAGTTGCGAGTGATTGTCAGTTCTTATCACCAGTAAAGCTTGGAGATAAGGTTTTTGTTACTGCTACTGTAAGACATAAAGAGGGCAGAAAAAGAAACGTTAACGTTGAAGCATATGTACATGATATAAAAGTTTTTGATGGAATTTTTAAAACTGTAGTTACTGAACGTCATGTATTAAAATTGAAACTTTTAGAGGAAGAATCTGTAAAGCCTGAACTTTAGGCTTTAGCAGTTACTAAAAATATATCAAAATCTCTGTGAGGTTTGTTAATAGTATGGATATGTTTAAATGCTATATCCGTAAATCCACAATTTCTGATGATCGTCTCTAGTTCTTTCTCATCAAATCCAAAATGATGTACGCCTGTATTATCAGAATGAAAAGTCCCGTCTTCACTTGCTAAATCTGCTATAGCTATAAATCCGTTTTCATTTAGATTTGTTTTTATTGTTTTAAAAAAATCATCCAGATGTTCTACATGGTGAAGTGTCATTGAACTGATGATTCCGTCATACTTTGTATCTAATGGTTTTTTTACAATATCTTGGCATATAGGTTTTATGAAGCTTGTCTCAGTGTTTTTTTCTTCAAGTTTTTCAAGCATAGCTTCTGAAGTATCTACGCCATCCATACTTTTAACATCTTTTAGAACTTCAAAACCCAAAAGTCCAGTACCTACACCAAAATCCATTATATGCATATTTTTATTTAGTTCAATCTTCTCTTTAATAGCATGAGCTATAGAATGTGCATTTTGAACTCTTACACTTTTGTTATCCCACTCTTTAGCTTTATTCTCAAAGTTATCAGCCATTTGAAATCCTATAAGTTTTGTATCCAGTAATCAACATATTGTTGTTCTTGCTTTATAGTGGTTGGGTTACCATGACCCGGGTAGACTTTTTTGTCAAAGTCTAACTCTTTAAATCTTTTTAGAGAGTCTACCATATCTGATGGATTGGAGTTTGGAAAGTCACATCGCCCGATTGAACGTTCAAATATAAAGTCACCACTAAACATAGCATCACCAATCTCTATAGTTGAACATCCCGGGCAGTGTCCTGGAAAATGGCGAAACTTAACTTTAACGTCATCAAAGAAAAGTTCTGCATCACCGTCAACTTCAAAATCAGGTTTAGATGGAGGCAAACCTTCTACCCAGCTGCTAGAACTTAGCATCTCTACATCACCTTTTGGAGTGTATAGAGGAATTTTTAGTTTTTCTTGAAGCTCAGCATTGCTCCATACATGATCAAAATGTCCATGGGTATTTAAAATAGCTACAGGGTTTGTAACATTTTGCATTACCCATTCAGTAGCATCAACACCTGGATCTATTATGAAATCTTTGCCATCAATAGTCACTATATAGCAGTTCGTTTGATATGCTCCCATGGGTTTGCTTTTTATATTCATAAAATACCTCTATAATTCCGATATGAATTTTTACAGTGAATTAGAAAAAATAATTAAAACACAAAATCCACACGATAAATTTGTGAGATTTTACAGTTTTTATGATAAATATCAAAATAACGAATGTATTTTTGAGCAAAATTTTGAGCCTGAATTTTTTGAAGAGCCTTCATATGAAGGTGTATGTAAAATAGTCCCACCTCAAGTAGTACCAAAAAGAACAAATCTTACTACAAAAGATGGGCAGATCAACCTATTGCATGCAATAGCGCATATTGAGTATTCGGCAATAGATTTAGCTTTAGATGCTGCATATAGATTTATAAACTTGCCAAAAGAGTATTATGATGACTGGCTGGAAGTTGCAGAGGATGAGATTAGACATTTTAAGATGTTGGAATCACTTTTGGAGAGACTTGGTGCAAAGTATGGAGATATAGAGGTACATAATTCACTTTTTGAGGCTTCTCAAAAAACACAGACCTTAATAGAAAGAATGGCAGTAGTCCCACGTTATTTAGAAGCTAACGGGCTTGATGCTACACCTTTAATACTTAAAAAAATTGATAATTTACAAAAAGATGAAATTTTAGATGAACTTGTGAAGTCATTAAATGTCATTTTAGAAGAGGAAGTTTCTCATGTTCAAAAAGGGGATAGATGGTTTGAATATGCATGCAAACAAAATAAAGAAGATAAAAGTGTATATTTTGAGATAATAGACAAGTATTATCCGCAAGGATTTGACAGGGCACGTCATATTAATAAAGATGCAAGGCTAGAAGCAGGTTTTTCGTGTAGCGAACTGAAAAATATTGCACATAAAAATGTCTGTTAAAAGATTATGTGCTGCTTAGTAACCAAAATTAGATATAATTTAGATCGTTAAAGAAAATTAAAGGTTAGAGTTGAGTAAGTATAGTCAAATCACAGAGTTTTTAGAACATTTTTTAGACAATGAAGTAAACAAAACAGGTTTAAAAAATGTAGTGGTAGGTTTAAGCGGCGGGATAGATTCTGCCGTAGTAGCCGTACTTGCTCAGAGAGTTTTTAAAGATAAACTGTTGTGTGTTAAGATGCCTTCACATTATTCATCTCAAAGCTCACTCGATGATGCAGATGAGTTATGTAAAGATTTTGGTATAAATGCTATTGAATGCTCAATAGACCCAATGCTAAAACCTTATGAGGAATTAAATCCTGATATGGATAATCTTCGTCGTGGTAATCTGTCGGCAAGGTTAAGAATGGTAACACTGTTTGATATATCTGCGAAAAACTCGGCACTAGTTTTAGGTACGAGTAACAAAAGTGAGATTTTACTTGGATATGGAACTCTTTATGGAGATTTAGCTTCAGCTATTAATCCAATTGGCGATCTGTATAAAAGTGAAGTATATGAACTGGCAGATTATTTAGGTGTTAGTAAGTCTATTATTAAAAAACCGCCTTCAGCTGATCTTTGGGCTGGACAAAATGATGAAGAGGACTTAGGGTATTCGTATGCTGAGCTTGATCATGCAATGAAATTATATGTTGAAGATAGAATTTCTAAAGAAGAGATAGTAAAATCAGGTGTTAATGAAGAGATGTTAGAGATGATAATAACTAGAATTTTTAGAAATCATTTCAAAAGAAAGATGCCTGTAATTGCGAAATTAACATCTCGTACGATGAATCACGACTTTAATTATCCTAGAGATATTACACTTTAAAAGGAAGAACTAATGGAAGTATTGTTTAGTAAATACGAAAATGATGTAGAGGAACACTCAAACGTAAGTGATGCTCTTGACGGTGATGATCTTTGTCAAAGAGAAGAACTTGAAGATGAGTTTTGCTCATATGTAGGTGCTTCATACGCTGTAGCTACATCTCACGGAACATCTGCACTGCATCTTGCAATGTTAGCACTTGATCTAAAACGTGGGGATAAAGTTGTATGTTCTGTAAACTCACATCCAAACGTACCTGAAGTTGTACGCCATTTTGATGCTGAACCTATATTTATAGATATAGAAGAAAATTACTACAATATAGATCTAAATAAACTAGAAGAATATCTGCAGGAAAATAAGTCTAAAAAACTAAAAGCGGTTATAGTAACTCATGTTGCAGGAATCACTGTGGATTTAGAAAGACTTTACAATATGGGTAAACTTTACAATGTTAAAATTGTTGAAGATGCCTGTGATGCTCTAGGAGCTACATATAATGGGCAGAAGATTGGTTCAACAGGTGCAGATATCACTTGTTTTAACTTCTCATCACATCTAAGAGAGAATATTTGTAACGGTGGTATGCTTGTAACTGATGATGATGAAATTATAGAGCGTGCAAGACTTCTAAACAATCATGCTATTGTTAGAGATGAAGATGCACTAGAGTATATTTATGATGTTGTTGATATTGGAAATGATTACTCGATGAGTCAATTAGATGCTGCATTTATCCGTGCTATGGTTAAAAAGCAAGATAAAGTTATGCAAAGACAAAAAGAGATTGCACAGATCTATTCAAAAGAATTAGTAGGAGTTGATCATATTACACTTCCTGATCTAGAAAGTGTTGAAACACCTTATTCTTTATACATTATCAAAATAGATAAAAACCGTGATTCATTTGCAAGAGAGTTAAAGGACAAAGGTGTACATACAGGTCTGCATTTTATACCTCTACATCTAATTTCTTACTATAAAACGAAGTATTCTCTAAAAGTAAATGCGTTTCCTGTAGCGCTTCGTTCATATCAGCAAGTATTATCACTTCCGATCTATGCATCTATGAGCGATGAAGAGATCAAGTATGTTATAGATACTATTAAAGAGGTTGCATCTACAAGGGTGTAGTCTTTTTATGAACAAATACTTCCTTTTAATACTTCTTACTATTTCTATATCAAGTGCACAAGAGAACTATAACAAAGATGTTTTAGAGAAAAAGATATATCCTATGGGAAAGAAAATTTTTCAAAAAAGATGTGCCCAAAATATAGATCTGTCAAAATATAAAACTATAGATGATCTAAAAGCAGATATAAAAAATAAGAACATATGTAAGGTTTTAAAAAGCAAGCATATTGAAGCTTTGTCTTTATATGTTTGGGATATTAAACGTTTAGAATATTCAGAAATTAAAACACATAATATAATACTAAAACAAGGTGAAAAGTGTCCTGTGTGCGGGATGTTCACATATAAGTATCCAAAATGGGCTACACAAGTTTTTTATAAGCACAATTCACATGAACATCACCATTCGTTTGACGGTGTAAAAGATATGATGAAGTTTTATTTTTCTCCTATGAAGTGGGGCGATTATAAAAATTCTAAAAAAGAAAACATTGAAAAGATATTAGTAACTGATTACTATTCACAAAAAGCTATAGATGCAACAAAAGCTTATTATGTAATCGGCAGTGATGTATATGGACCTATGGGTGATGAGTTAATACCTTTTAAAAACAAAGAAGAAGCACAAACTTTTAAAATGGATCATAAAGGTAAAAAATTAGTTAACTTTAATGATATTACAGAAGACGAAGTTTATAAATTAGACTACTAAAAAAACTGATCATTTAGCTATAATTTCAAAATGAAAAACACTTTAGTATTTTGGGTAGAGAGATACCTGTATAATCCAGATTATTTCCAAAAGATATTATCATATTTATTACTCCCATTTAGTTATTTATACTGTTTTATTATGTATTTGAAATACAAATTAAGTACCCCTGAAGATTTGGGTATAGATATAGTAAGCGTTGGTAATCTAAATGTTGGTGGAAGCGGTAAAACACCGCTTGTTACAGCCCTTGCTTCAAAGTATGAAAATGCAGCGATTGTACTTCGCGGTTTTGGTAGAGATTCTTATGGTTTACATGTTATTAGTGACGGCAAAAATATTTTAGAAGATGTTGATGTGAGCGGTGATGAAGCGATGACCTATGCTACAAAACTTAAAAATGCAATAGTAATCGTAAGCGAAGATAGAAAAGAGGCAATTAAAAAAGCTAAAGAGATGGGTGCTAAGATCATATTTTTAGATGATGCATATTCAAAGCACGATATCAAAAAACTTGACTTGCTGATCTACACAGAGTTTGAAAATAATTTTTGTTTGCCGTCAGGTCCGTATCGTGAAAGATTATGGAATTCAAAAGAGGTTGTATTACTCAGAGAAGATGTTGATTTTAATCGTAAAACAACTCTTAAAGATAGATGTGATAAAATGTCGCTAATAACAGCTATAGCACGTCCTGAACGCTTGAATAAGTTTCTACCTGATGTAGTCAGTAAAAACTATTTTGCCGATCATCATAACTTTACAAAGAACGAAGTAGAAAGTATTCTAAAAAAAGATAATAGCGATAGTGCGTTAGTAACATACAAAGATTATGTGAAGCTAGAAAAATTTAACTTAGAGCTTTCTCTTTTAGATTTAGAGATAGAGCTGGATGAAAAAATATTTAAAATTATAGAGGATTATCGTGCAAAAAAAGATTGAAACAGTAAAAACACTACTTGATGCCTTACCGTTTATAAAAGAGTTTAACAAAGAGATTGTAGTTATAAAGTACGGTGGAAGTGCTCAAACATCACCACAATTAAAAGAGAAGTTTGCAGAAGATATACTACTTATGTATCTTGTTGGTATAAAGCCTGTTATTGTTCATGGCGGCGGTAAAAAGATAACTGATATGTTAGATGCTCTAAAAATTGACACTACGTTTATCGAAGGTCAGCGTGTAACTTCACCAGATGTAATGCGTATAGTAGAGATGATACTAAGTGGTGAGATAAACAAAGAAATCGTTTCACTTTTAAACTCTCACGGTGCAAAAGCTATTGGTATAAGCGGGAAAGATGCACACTTTATATCAGGTAAGCCAAAAGACTTTGAAAAATGGGGACTTACTGGAAATATAACAGATGTAAAAGCTTCAGTTATCCATAAACTGATTGATGACAAGTTTATACCTGTTATTGCACCAATTGCAGCAGGAGAAGAACTTGGTCATCCAGGTTATAACATAAATGCAGATTTTGCAGCTTCACAAGTTGCAAAAGCAATTGGTGCTAATAAAATAATCTTTTTAACAGACACTCCGGGTGTACTTAACAATGACAAAGAACTTCTAAGCTCACTTACTGAAGATGAAGTTATTGCACTTAAAAATAACGGTACTATCCACGGTGGGATGGTTCCAAAAGTAGATGCATGTTTAGAAGCTATTGACGGTGGTGTTGCAAAAGCACATATTATTGATGGTAGACTTGAACACTCAATGCTTTTAGAGCTTTTTACATCAGCCGGTGTGGGAACAGAGATAGTAAAATAAATTGAGTACTGTCAAAGAACTTCTAAAAGATATTACTGCTAAATTAGATCAATATATTCCAAGAGCCTCTCGTGAAGCTCAACTTTTTTTAATGCATCATCTTGGTGTAGATGAGTTGTGGCTTCTTACAAATCAAGATACTATAGTTGAAAATACAGATGAGCTTTATAAAATGGTTGAGCGCCGATCAAAAAATGAGCCATATGAGTACATAACAAATAAGGTAAGTTTTTATTCTGAAGAGTTTCACATAGAAGAGGGTGCATTAATCCCAAGACCTGAGACAGAACTGTTAATAGATGAAGTTATAAAACATTATCCTGATTTAGATGCAGATATACGTTTTGTTGAAGTTGGAGTCGGTAGCGGAATTATCTCAATTATGTTGGCACTTCATTATAAGAATGCAAAGTTTATTGCTGTAGATATATCTGAAGATGCACTTCGCGTTGCAAAGAAAAATATAGAGAGATTTAACCTTTCAGATAGAATAGAGTTAAGGCTGGGTTCACTTTTAGAACCTGTATATGAGCATATAGATTATTTAGTATCAAACCCACCATATATACAAGATGGAATAGAGTTGGAATCTAACTTGGATTATGAACCTCAAAATGCACTTTTTGGTGGTAAAGTCGGTGATGAGATCATAAAAAAATTACTTGATGAAGTCTTAAAAAGAGATATTAAGTTTTTTTCTTGTGAGATGGGTTATGACCAAAAGGGTAAAATTTCAGAATATTTAAAACAAACAGAGTTTAAAACCCTAGACTTTTATAAAGATTATGCGGATTTTGACCGTGGTTTTACTCTTATTTTATAGGCTATACATATGAAAAGAAACATTTATGCTGATTTTACTTACCTTTTAATTTTAGCAGCAACATTTGGTGCTGTTATAACACTTGGTGCTCTTGTAGCTCCAGTAGTTTTTCATAACTCCTCTTTAGGTATGGAAGTAGTTGTTGACAGATATAATGCCGGAATGATGATGGCAGAAGTTTTTCATCGTTTTTCATACTGGCTTTATGTTGTAGCGTTTTATGTAATTATTTATGAGCTGTATATGTATAAAATAGGTCAAAGAGATACATATATATTCGTAAGCTCTACAGTTGTAGCTTTTACATCTTTAATGTTTTCAGCCGTATATTCTCCAAAAATACTTGTTATGCAAGAGTTAGGTCGTGAAGCTACACAGAGTGATACATTTTTAGCTATACACAAAGCAAGCGAGTTCGATTTTAAGATATTGGCAGTGGCGCTTTTAGTTTTATTTGTAAGACGTCTAATGCTTATGAGAATTAAATAGTTTTAACAAACATTTAACACAACTAGGATAAAATAAACCCCTTATTTCAAGGGGTAGATTTGTTATACAAAAAAGCAAAAATAGTTATATACTCATTTTCATTTTTGACTATAGCTCTTGTTTTAGAGCTACTATACTTAAATACTACACAAAATATTTCAAATGATCAGATAAAGCTTAAAAAAGAGTTCGTATCACTTATACAATTACCTGACCTTGCAATTTCAACAGAAGCTACATTTATAAGACACAGAAGTTTATCAACAACATTTGATATCTACAAGGACGACGGTGTTCTACGCGAATACTTTCCATCTAGTTTTGTTATCATGAACTCAAAGATAGGTAGCAAATGAGTAGATATTTAAATCTTTATCTAATTGAGTACGCTTTTAATGCACTACTTCGCCAAAAGTATAAAAACATATTTATATCTTTTATACTCTCCTTTTTAATCTTTTTACTTTCAAGTGTATTTTTTATAACATCCTCTATAAAAAATGAACTCCAACTTAGCGTTGAGTCACTCCCTGAGATTACGGTTCAAAAACTTATATCAGCAAAGCACTACGATATAGAAGTAAACAGATTAGATGAGATTTTATCTATTACAGGTGTTAACGATGCCTATGCTAGAGTTTGGGGATATTACTATTTTGCAAATGCAGGTGTAAATTTTACACTTGTGGGTATTGATCAGTTTGAAAAACAATATAAAAATTCACTGCAAAACCTAGTAGATACAACTAAAGGTTTTAATGATAACAATGCATATATAGGTCAAGGTGTAAAAAAGATACTAAGCAAAAACTATTACAAAGATTATTTTAATTTTATACTACCTGATGGCTCAATAAAAGAGATAAAAATAGGTGGAACATTTAAAGCAGATACAAATCTTGAATCAAACGATGTAATTGTGCTCTCAAAAGAAAATATGCGAAGCATATATGGTATGAGTGACGAGTATGCTACAGATATAGTCGTAAAAGTAAAAAATGTAGACGAGATTGAAACCATAGCCGCAAAGATCAAAGTTTTATATCCAGATACAAGGGTAATTACAAAGAACGATTTTAAAGTTTCATATCAAAATATTTTTGATTATAAAAGTGGTTTGTTTTTAGCACTATTCATCGTCTCTATATTTACATTTTTTATCATCGTTTATGACAAAGCAAGCGGTCTGAGTTCATCAGAAAGAAAAGAGATAGGTGTTTTAAAAGCAATAGGCTGGAGCTTAGATGATGTATTAAAAGAGAAGTTTTATGAAGCAAGTATAATCTCTGTATTTTCATATATCTTAGGTGTCTTTTTAGCACTTGCATTTGTGTACATGTTTCAAGCACCTATTTTAAGAGATGTATTCAGCGGTTACAGTGAATTAAAAACTGCGTTTGATCTTCCTTTTGTGTTTGATATACAAACAATGGTACTTGTATTTTTTCTAAGCGTACCTATCTATATAGCTTCTATAATTATCCCATCATGGCGCGCGGCTACTATGGATGCAGACGAGGTTATGAGATGATAGAGTTTAAAAACATAAACAAAACATATACACTAGGTAAAAATAATACTGTCTTTGCATTAAAAGATATTAATGTGAAGTTTAAAGAAGGCAGTGTAGTTGTTTTAAAGGGTGCAAGCGGTAGCGGGAAAAGCTCAATACTATCACTTGTATCTGCTATATCCAAACCGACAAGCGGAGAGGTTATAGTAGATGAGAAGCAAATCTCTAAACTCTCAGACAAGTTTGCTTCAGAGTATAGACTAAACAACATTGGTATTGTATTTCAAAAGTATAATCTTATTGAAGATCTATCAGCCCTTCAAAATGTGATCTTGCCTTTGATTCCTAAAAATATAGATGCAGATATATTAGAGAAAAAAGTTGATTCTGTACTTGATATGTTTGGAATTTCTCAGTACAAAAACACAACAGTTAAAAATCTATCAGGTGGTGAACAGCAACGTGTGGCAATCGCAAGAGCGTATATTAACGAGCCTAAGATAATCATAGCCGATGAACCGACTGCAAACCTTGATGAAAAACTCTCCCTTGATTTTATAGATATTATAAAAGAGTTAAAGTCAAACAACAAAACTGTGATCATAGCTACACATGATCCTCTATTTTTTGATTTGGATTTTGTAGATCAATATGTAGAGATGAAAGACGGACAAGTAGTATGATCCTCTCACCTGAGATACTGACAATATACATACTTGATGTTTTATTTTTTGTATTTGGTTCAATTGCTCTTTACTTGAGTTTCAAAATATATTTAAAATATGACAAAAACTCATCTGATCCGCTTCAATACAAACTAGAGCGACAAAGTTATTTGGCATCTACTATAATCAAATATATATTTGCTCTTAAAGTACCTCTGTTTCTATTTTTCATATTTACATTAGATAAACTCTCAAACGTTCTAAGTGGAGCTATGTGCGGTGCAGGTGTACTAGATGCTATGGAATATGGTACTTTTTTAATTGGTATAAAAGTATTGAACATCTACCTGTTTGCTTTTTGGCTTGTTTTA
Organism: Sulfurimonas sp.; assembly: GCF_041583195.1. Classification (NCBI taxonomy): domain Bacteria; kingdom Pseudomonadati; phylum Campylobacterota; class Epsilonproteobacteria; order Campylobacterales; family Sulfurimonadaceae; genus Sulfurimonas; species Sulfurimonas sp. The sequence continues at coordinate 111,488 of NZ_JBFHGL010000002.1, read as the reverse complement.
AATACAGATGATGTCAATAAAGAGAATCAACCGTATATGAAAATAAAGTTTGGACTTTTTATAGCTCTTTTTGCACTGTTTTTGGCAGAGATAATTTTAGAATTTTATACATTTTATAATTTCGAAGTTGATAAGTTGGTTTCATGCTGTGGTACACTTTACTCATCTTCTTCAACATCAGCAGTCTCAAACCTATTTGCAATCGATAATAAAATAGTAGTAAGTGTTTTTTATCTAAACTTTGTTTTTATAGTTATCTCTTACTTTTTAAAATCAAAATATATATATGTACTATCAAACTTGGTATTTATAATAGTATCGATCATAGCTTTGATAATGTTCTTTGGAACATATATATATGAACTCCCAAGTCACCATTGTCCGTTTTGCTATCTTCAAAGCGATTATTATTATATAGGGTACATTGTATATGCTTTATTGTTTTTAGGCACTTTTAATGGGCTTATAGTGCTTTTTAATGAGAAGTATATAAAACTATCTTTTATATCTAACGTTTTGTTTGTAATTTTGGTAAGTCTGTATGTTGTAGTTTACTATTTAAAAAATGGAGTGTTTTTATAAAGTGGGAGTGGAAGTAGCAAGATTAATCTTGCTGTCTTCTCATATATGATGGAACGTCTAAATGACTCTCATCCATATCACCGCCAACTACTAAACGTGGGCGAGATTTAGCTATTGGAGCTGGGTTCTCACTTACAAAGTCTTCATTATTTGTAAGTTTTTCCTCTTGTTGTTCAAATCCAGTTGCTACGATTGTGATTTTTACATAATCTTCAGGAATACTCTCATCTGTAGATGTACCGAAAATTATATCAGCATCTTCATGTGCAGATTCATTTACAACTTCCATAGCCGAGTAGATCTCCATAGTAGGAAAATCTGGGTGCATTGAGAAGTGTACAAGTACACCCATAGCACCGTTAATGCTCATATTATCAAGAAGTGGAGACTCAATAGCTGATTTTATAGCTTCATAAGCTGCGTTATCACCTTCATGTTCACCAACACCCATAAGAGCCATACCTTTGTGGTTCATTACAGTTTTTAAATCGGCAAAGTCAAGGTTGATGTCGTTTGAACCGCTAGAAAGGATTACACCAGAAGTTCCGCTTACTGCTTGAGCAAGTACACTGTCAACTATTTTAAAACTGTCTTTTAGACCTAGTTTTCTATCGATTATAGATAAAAGCTTGTCATTTGGAATTACAACTATCGAATCACTCTCACGTTTTAACTCTTCTAAACCAGCTTCTGCAAGTTTTTGTCTTTTTTTACCTTCAAACATAAAAGGTTTTGTAACAACAGAGATTGTAAGAGCACCAACATCTTTAGCGATCTGAGCTACAACAGGAGCTGCACCAGTACCAGTACCACCACCAAGTCCAGCAGAGATAAATACAATGTCTGCACCATCTAAAGCTGCACGGATCTCATCATAACTCTCTAAAGCACTCTCTTTACCGATCTCAGGTTTCATACCAGCACCAAGACCTTTAGTAAGTTTTGCACCGATTTGAATTTTTGTCGAACCGCTGTCTTTTAAAACTTGGGCATCAGTATTAACACTGATCATCTCAATACCTTCGATACCTTCGTTTAACATGTGCCCGATCATGTTTCCACCGCCGCCGCCAACGCCGACAGCTATGATTCTTGCACCATTTAACCCTTGAACTTCTTCAACTACAAATGCTTCATCCATACTTCCACTCCTTTAAAATAACTGGGTAGCCCAGTTCCAAAATTTATTAAATGCCGAGGCTTCATCGCTCTTTTTCTCTTTCTTATTAGGAAGAGTAACCAATGATTCTTTTACATCTTCATCAGCTATCGGTGTTACCGGAGCTACAGGAATCTCAGAATCATTTTTAAAATTAACATTTACACTCTCAAGAGGTGTCTCATTTGAGTGACGTACGTGTTTATTTACATCTATCTCATAAGGAGTATAGTTTTTAGCTGCGAACATTACAAGTCCCACAGCACTTGAAAATTCAGGACCTCTGATATCATCAAAAAGACCTTCCATCTCTTTTGGTTTAGCTAATCTAACAGGACCGCTGTCAAATGTAGCTACTGCAAGTTCACGAATACCTTCCATCTTTGAAAGACCACCTGTTAAAACAATACCAGCTCCTAGCTGATCTTTAAGACCGCTGTTTTCAATAAACTGAGCAAGTATCATTAACGTCTCTTCAACTCTGGCATAGATAACATTGTGAACAACTTCTAAAGATACCTCATGAGTTGAGTTCTCATCACCTATCATCGGCAATTCTATCAAATCATTTGAAGGAGTTAAAAGTGAACCGTAATCTATTTTTACATTTTCAGCTACACTTAGAGGTGTATGAAGTGCCATAGATAAGTCATTTGTTACATGGTTTGAACCTACACCCAAGAATTCATTATGTCTTATAGAACTACCTGAGTGAATAATGATATTTGAAGTGTTACCACCGATATCTATAACAGCTACACCAAGTTCTTTCTCATCGTCATTTATAGTAGATATTGAAGAAGCATAACCGCTAAGTATTATGTTTTCAACTTCAATTCCTGCACCGCTTACAGCTTTGCGAAGATTGTTAAGATTTGCTTTTTGAGTAGTAATGATGTGTGTTTCAACTTCAAGACGTGCCGCATTCATACCTAGAGGATCTTCTATATAGTCTTGATCATCAACTTTAAAGTTATAAGGAAGTGCATGCAGTACTTCATATTCATTAGGGATGTTTGCATTATACAAAGAAGTCTGCATAACACGTTCAATCTCAGCAAAGCTTATCTCTTTGTTTTGAATATTTACTATACCGCTAGAATTTAAACTTTTTGTGTATGAGCCAGATATTGAAACGATAGCACTCTTAACTTCCGTAGCTGCTACACGTTTAGCATCATCTACTGCTTGTTTTATAGATTTTGATGCAAGTTCAATATTTGTAATAGTCCCGCGTTTAAGACCTTGGGCTTTATTAATACCGGCACCTATAACTGCACAAGAGCTGTCATCGTCAATTCTTGCTATTATTGCGCATATTTTTGTAGAGCCAATATCTATGGCTAGTACAGTTCTTGCCAACTTACAGTCCTTCTATAAAAATTTCTGTTTTGTACTTGCTTTGTAAAGTGCTCAACAAACTGTCGTTGAAGATGGAACCTTTTAATTTAGCAAGTGTATCACTTTGTTGTGTTTTATCAAGCATCTTTTGTTCCAAAATATTGTAAAGAACAATCTTTCCATTGCTTAATTCAATTAAACCTCTTTTCTCCTGTTTAGTAAAAAGTTCATTTAAAAAGTTTCTTGCTTCATTAGGTGTTAAAAGTTTTAGTTTGTCTGCATCTGTTTGAGTTATAAAATCTGTTGTAGTCCCTTTAAAAGTCGCTACTGAGTTATTAGCAAGCTCTTGAAGCTTTAACCTTTTTTGCTCTTGAGTATAAAGTGCTTTTACTTCTTCTTTTGCATCTTCAAAAGTTTTTGGAACAGACTGATTTACTTTTTGCAGTTCTATGGTGTAGTAAATACCGTCTATCTCGACAGGTTTCATAAATGGAGCAGCTAAAGTAAGGTTTGAGATTTTGTCTAAAGTTTCTGCATTAAATGGATTACTGCTAGCTTTTATAGTAGCCTTAGTTGTTTTTACATCAGAAGATAATTGAGACTTTTTAAAATCTATATATGTACGAAGTGCATCTTTTTTACTTGTGTTTGCATCGTGCTTGATATAGTTTACATCGTAACTTACTTCAGTCATAAAGTTTTGCTTCATACCTTCCCAGTAAGGTTTTAGCATTTCATCTGACGCATCTACTTTTATTTGTTCATCACTTAAAACTTTATAGTTTATTTTATCGCCTATGTTAAGTATAGTAGATAGTATTTTGTCTTCATTCTCATTTGTTTGAACTTTAAAAAGAGTTAGTACTTTTTGAATTAGAAGTTGTTTCTTAACATCAGCCTCATACTCTTTCATAGAAAGGTTGTTACGTGAAAGCATCGTTTTGTAAACTTCTTTTGAAAATACGCCGTCTTTAAAGAAAAAGTCTTGTTTCTTGATCTCATCCAAAAGTTCAGTATCACTTACACTTAAATCATACTCTTCTGATAAGTTTAAAACTAAAGCCTGATCTAAAAGTTGTTGCAGAGCCTGCTTTTGAAGTCCGAAGCTTTTAGCTTTCTCTTCATCAAAGTTTCCTTGGAAAACCTGGTTGTATTGATTATATAATCTTGAATAAGACTTTTGTAGATCACCCATACTGATCTCAATATCTCCAACTTTTGCCACGGCACCTGCTTTATCACCGTAAGAATATTGTCCCCAACCTACGAATCCTGCACCAACGAAAGCTATAGTTGATATCCAAATAGTAATAATCAAGTATTTTTTATGTCTTTGCATCCATGTAATCATCTATATATAAACCTTGTATGTAATTTTCGTGTATTTTATGTAAATTAGGCTTTAAGCTTCATAAAGAATGAACTAACTTTAACTATGTGTAGTAGGTTATATTATTAAGTGCGGTGTAATTCGATTTTTATTACTATTTTTTATTAATGTCACTACAAGGAGATGTCATGAGCCGAGTAGAAAAATATGATAGATTAAAAGAGAAACTTCCTCAGTTGCCGGAAGTACTGTTAAACACGATTCAATCAGAGATTTTGGAGCTGAAATGTGTTAAAAAAGATTGTGAAAAATTCAAAAAAATCAGTGAAGAATTTCCCATATTAAAAGAAGCTGTTTATGTTGTTTATTCTAATTATGTAAAAAAGAGTGATCATAAATATGAAAAGTTTATTTTTCTTGGTGAAAACGGTAATGAACTTTGCGATTTAAGCGGTAGAGATTTTGAGCTTTACGGATTATTACAGTGTGTAAGAATTCCATATAGTGATGAGTATTGTGAAATGCAGAAATTTTCATAATATTTTTGTTTAAAAACTTATGGTTATAATTCGACCATGATGAATAATGAATTAAAAAACAGAGATTTAGAAGTACTATGGCATCCGTGCTCTCAGATGAAAGACTATGAACAGCTCCCATTAACACCTGTAAAAAAAGGAAGTGGTGTATGGCTTGAAGACTTTGAAGGTAACAAATTTATAGACGGTATAAGCAGCTGGTGGGTAAATATATTCGGTCATGCTAACCCTTATATAAATGAGAAAATAAAAGAGCAACTTGATACGCTTGAACATGTGATCATAGCAGGCTTTACACATGAACCGATTATAAGACTATCTGAGCGCTTGGTAAAATTAGCTCCAAATGGTTTAGATAAATGTTTCTATGCAGACAACGGCTCATCTGCCGTTGAAGTAGCTCTTAAAATGAGTTTTCATGCACATAAAAATGATGGTAAAAATAAACCTATTTTTGTATCTTTAACAAATTCATATCATGGTGAAACTATTGGTGCCTTAAGTGTAGGTGATGTAGAACTTTACAAAGAAACTTATGAACCACTACTTATTCAAAGTATACAGACTCCAGTACCAAAAGATATGAGTATAGAAGCTGCACGTGAAGCGGCAGAGAAGTTTGAAGAGTTGTGTAAACAAAGAGCAGATGAGATTAGTGCGATCATTCTTGAACCTCTTATTCAAGGTGCCGGATATATGCATATGTATCATCCTGAATTTTTAAAACTTGTCAGTGATATATGTAACAGATATGATATACATTTTATTGCAGATGAAGTTATGGTTGGTTTTGGAAGAAGCGGGAAGTTATTTGCTTGTGAACATGCAGATGTTACACCTGATTTTTTAGTGCTATCAAAAGGGATCACGGGTGGTTATCTTCCGCTGTCTGTTGTAATTACATCAAACGATATTTATGCCAAGTTTTATTGTGATTATTTGGAATATAAAGCATTTTTACACTCTCATTCTTATACAGGTAATGCTCTTGCATGCGCTGCTGCAAATGCAACTTTGGATATCTTTGAGAATGAAAATATTATAGAAGAAAATGAAAAAAAATCAGCCTATATGTTAGAGAAATTAAAAGAGTTTGAAAATCTTGATAATGTATTAGAGATCAGACAAACAGGAATGGTAAGTGTGGTTGAATTAAAAGGTTACAGCTCAGAAGAGAGAATAGGTCTGAAGGTTCATCAGTACTGCTTAGAAAGAGGTGTATTAATTCGTCCGCTTGGACATGTAGTATATTTTATGCCACCATATGTGATAAGCTATGAAGAGATAGATAAAATGATGGATACAACACTAGAGGCTATAAAAAGTTTATAGCATCGATTAGTCGAAGTTGTAGTCTTTTTTATCACCCTCTAACATTAAGAGTCTGCAGCTTTTCTCTAAAATAGCCAGTTTTTTGGCCATTTCATGAATATCTCTGTTGTAAGAGTATACTCCATATCCGCGAATAACCATAATATTTGTCGTATTTTTTTGAAAATAGTGTGTAATCGTACTTTGTGCTCTATCGTACCAATCTTCAAAGTTACCAGGATCCACAATTTCAATAGAACCTATTTCTTTATGTCCAAAATAATCTTTAGGGTTTATAACATTATGTTCAAGTGAATACGCAGTAGTAAACTGCGGCATAGAGAAAGATATGAATTTTGCGTCAGAGATTTGAGAATAGATACTTTGATGAATAGTAGCATCCATACTCGCCTGATTCCAGCGATAATCTTTTTTATAATAAAGTTCTATAAGGGAAGACTCATCCAACGCATCAAAAACCGCTTCTTTTGTATTTATAAGAAAACGGTTTGACTCTGTTTTTGCAGAGATGGAACCGTGATAGATTCCAAAGAAGTCTTTTCTAAACATGGATAGGGCTAAAGTTGACAGCTTCTTTGTAAGATTAGTTTTATTCATGTTTAGCCTTTTGTTATTTTATTTAAACCAGCTTTTCATCTTGTCTATTGCAGAATCAAGTACACTCTCATGCGGTTTTGATTCTATTCCAAAAGACTCTTGAAGCTCTGCTATAAGCTCTTTTTGTTTAGCATCAAGAGACTTCGGATATGTAATACTAATATGTGCAATCAGATCACCTTTACCATGTCCATGTACATCATCAATACCTTCACCTCTGAAAGTAAATTGTTGTTTATCTCTTGTACCAACTTCAAGTCTCAACTCAAGTTCACCTGTAAGTGAAGGGATAGTGATAGTATCACCTGTTATAGCCTGAGTGAAAAACACAGGAATTTCTATATGAATGTCATTTCCATTTCTGATAAAGTGTTTATCAGATTTTACTTCAAAAGTTACATATAGATCACCACGATTACCGCGTTTACTTACATTACCTTTACCAGATACTCTTAAACGGTTTCCATCATCGATCCCTTTTGGAACCTTTAACGTTACAGTCTCTCTTTTTTCTTCATATCCGCTACCATTACAGTCAGGACATTTATCAGCAGGTGCACTTCCACTACCATTACATGCCGGACATGTTTGTGAAAAAGTCATAAATCCTTGCTGCATGTGAACTTGACCTTGACCGCCACACTGTTTACAAGTAGATAGTTTACCATCTTTTGCACCGGTTCCGTTACAAGATTTACAAGAATCTTTATAGTTGTAAGTAACTTCTTTTTCGCAACCGAATATTGCTTCATGAAATGATAGGGACATGTTTATATTCATATCTAACTGATACTTGTCCATATCTGCAGGATTTTGGCGTCTGCGTGAACGACCACCGCCGAATCCACCCATCATCTCTTCAAAAATTGCACCAAGATCCTCAAATCCACCCATACCAGATGAACGGCCACTGCCGCCCATACCTTGTAGACCCTCTTTTCCATAACGGTCATAGATACTTCTTTGTTTATCATCGCTTAAACATTGGTAAGCTTCATTACAAAGTTTGAATTTATGTTCAGCTTCACTATCACCTGGATTTTTATCAGGGTGGTACTGTTTTGCCAGCTTTCTGTATGCTTTTTTAATCGTACTTTTATCTGCGTTTTGGCTTACTTCAAGTATTTCATAATAACTCATCTCTTCCATAAATACACAATATCCTATCTAATTTTTTCGCAATTATATCGTTTTTAATTTAATCTTTGTATAATCGCACTTATGAAGTATATAGCTAATTTTTTTATAATATTAATTTTATTTGCGGGATGTAGCGTTAAAGAATATGTCAAACATAACTCCTTACCTAAAACAAAACTGTTAAGCAGTGACTTTGATGATCTGCCAAATTGGGATGATGAAAACTACGATGATGCATTAGAGAATTTTAAAAACAGTTGTAGAAGCGGAAGAACAAAAAAAATATATGAAGATTTGTGTCTTGAAGCAGAAAATGTAGATAATGCTAAAAACTTCTTTTTGTTAAATTTTGAACCTTTTGAGATACATGCTGAAGATGGAGATAAGGAGGGTTTACTGACAGGATACTATGAACCTTATTTAAGAGGCTCTTTAACAAAGCACGATCAGTATGTATATCCTGTTTATAAAACACCAAAAGATCTGATTACAGTTGATCTTAGCTCTATATACCCTGATCTTAAACACTATAGACTCAGAGGTCGTATAGATGGAAATAAACTGGTACCGTACCATACTCGCAAAGAGATCTCAGAAGTTGAAGTGGATGCGGATGTGATCTGCTATGTAGACAATAAAGTTGATCTTTTCTTTTTAGAAGTTCAAGGCTCGGGCAGGGTAGTTCTTGATAATAACGAAACAATTTTTATAGGTTACGATAACCAAAACGGACACAAGTATAAATCTATTGGAAAATATTTAGTAAATCAAGGAGAGATACCATTAGAAAAGATCTCTCTTCAGTCTATAAGAGAGTGGTTTAAACAAAATCCGGACAGAGTAGATGAAGTACTAAACTATAATGATTCTTTAGTTTACTTCAGACAAAAAACTCAAGCAGCTACTGGTTCTTTAGGATTAGAATTAACACCTAAAAGATCAATAGCAGTCGATAGAAGATTCATTCCGCTTGGTAGTATGCTATACTGCAGTGCTGAGCAAGAAGGCACTAAATTTAGCCAAATAGTTCAGGCTCAAGACACAGGCGGTGCTATAAAAGGTGCGATCAGGGCTGATATGTTTTTAGGTTTTGGAGATGAAGCTAGAGACGTTGCAGGAGGCTTAAAAGCACCTCTTAAACTTTGGATATTTTTGCCAAAGGATGATATGTGATTAGATCATTAGAGAAGTTTAATCGTCTTGTCGAAGCTTTAGAATCTTTACCGACCGTAGGTAAAAAATCAGCTACAAGACTAGCTTACCATATGGTTATGAATGACTCATATACGGGCATAAAAATCGCACATGCTATAGAAGATGCACTTGGTAGTTTAAAAAAGTGTACCAGTTGTGGCGGTATGAGTGAGGATGAGCTTTGTTTTATATGTTGTGATGAGAGCAGGGATGAATCACTCCTTTGTATAGTTGAAAATGCTAAAGATATACTTCTTTTAGAAGAAAACGGCTTGTTTGACGGTAAGTACTTTGTGTTAGAATCGCTTGAGAATTTAAGCATAGAACATCTTGAAAAAATAGTAAAAAATGGAGTTAAAGAGATAGTGTTCGCAATAACTCCATCGATCTCAAACGATGCAGTAATACTGTACATAGAAGATAAGCTTCAAAAGTACAATATTAACTTCTCTAAAATCGCTCAGGGTGTGCCTACAGGTGTTAGTTTAGAAAACATTGACATCCTTTCTTTAACCAGAGCATTAGAGACAAGAGTTAAAGTTTAAAACAAGTATTAAGAGATAAAATTCTCTAATTAAAAAAACAAGGAAATATCTAATGGCAAAATTTGAAGCACTATTAGAAGATGAAGATAATATCTTTGGTGGTACGCCAAAATCAAAATACTGGGACTTTAACTCTCAGGTAAGTAAAGATCTAGCTGAAGATGAGTTTGACAAGATAGTTGAGAAGATAGCTGTAATGGAAGTTATGCTTGCTGAACACTACGATATAAATTCTTTAGACAAAATGATAAAAAGTTATGCAGTACAAAACATGTCTGAAGTTGAAGATATGAAAAAAAGTGTATATATGGAGTTAGCAGGTTCTCTATTAGAGCGTCTTAACGACTAATATATGAATTAAAGCTCAAAGCTTTTTTTCATATACATACGAATATCTTCTTTTTTTAACTCACCATTTACAAACAACTCATTAGCCAAAACACCTTGACCAAGAAGCATGTCGGAACCATCTTTATATGTCAGACCTTTTTCACTGGCAAGTTTTAAAAACGGAGTTAGTTTTCCGTATATAGCGTCTGCAACGTATGAGGTGTTATCTAGTATATTTTCAAGCATGTTAAGCGGGCAAGGGTAGTTCTCATCACTTAGGCCTGCACTTGTCGTGTTTACTACAAGGTCGTATTTTTTAATTACGAGACTATCCCAAGTGTAAGTGTTATCAACTATCGATTTAAACTCCTCAAGTCTGCCTTCACTTCTATTTAGTACATCTACGACTATACCGTCTTGTTTAAATCTTGAAGAGAGCGCTTTAGAAGTTCCACCTGCACCGATGACTAATATGTTTTTTATATCTCCAAACTCTTCTATAGAGTACATAAAGCCATCAGCATCTGTGTTATAGCCTATCAGTTTGCCATTTTCGTTGATGATCGTATTTACAACACCTACAGTTTTAGCAAAGCCTCTGATCTCATCACATGCGTTGTAAGCTGCTTCTTTATGTGGGACAGTTATATTTGCACCGCTTAAACCGAGTGCAAAGAAAGTATCACGAAGTTTAGAGCCGTCTTTTAGATGTACACGAGTATAACATGCGGGATAGTTTAGATTTTTAAATACACAGTTGTGCATAAGAGGAGATCTTGAGTGTGAAACAGGATCGCCAAAAATAGCGAACAGTTTCATTAATCCAAGTCCTTTAAAGAGTGAACAAGTGCACCTAGTTTATTTGTAACTTCTAAATACTCTAGCTCATTTTGACTATCAGCTACAACACCTGCACCGGCTTGAAGAATAACCTTATCCTCTTTTACCATTGCAGTACGGATTGTGATCGCAGTGTCCATATTTCCATCAAACCCGAAGTAACCAATACTTCCACTGTAAAATCCACGTTTGATTCCCTCATACTGTGCAATGAGCTCCATCGCACGAATTTTTGGAGCACCAGTCATAGTTCCTGCTGTAAATGTAGCCATAAACAGATCAAACATATCTTTGTCATCAGCTATCTCTGCAACTACATCAGATACTATATGCATAACGTGAGAAAACCTTTCAATATGCATCATATCTTCAACTTTTACAGTCCCGGTTTTTGCAACACGACCTACATCATTACGTCCAAGATCTATTAGCATTAGATGTTCTGCAAGCTCTTTAGGATCGTTTAGAAGTTCTTCTTCAAGCTCACGATCACGCTGCTTTGTAGCTCCGCGTTTTCTTGTACCTGCAATTGGACGTAGAAGAAGTTCACCCTCATTTAGTCTAACCATAACCTCAGGTGAGCTTCCAACTATGCTAAAGTCTTCATATTCCATTAAAAACATATATGGAGAAGGGTTTTTAGTACGAAGAATTCTGTAAAAACTAAATGGATCAACTTTTATATTTCTTGTAAAGCGGTTTGTCATAAGGATCTGAAATACATCACCGCTTTTGATCATCTCTTTAGAATCATCGATCATTTTAAAGAATTTTTCTTTTGAATGTGCGAAAGTTCCTTCATCGTTACCGATGTTTTTAACTAACTCAATGTATTCAGTAGGTGATTTCAGCTCAGATTCTATTTTTTCAAACTGATCTGCATAATCTTTAAGAGTAGATACTAATGTGATCTCATGGTTTTTATGCGAATATACGAGTACTAACTTTGGAAGTATTAGATCAAGATCAGGTGTGTTTAACTCATCTACCAAGTCATCCATAGTTCCGTGTAGTTTTGGCTCAAAAACTTTAACCATATCGTAACCGATATAACCTATGAAACCATCCACATAACCAATCTTTAATTCGCTAGTAGCTTTTTTGTACTCATGAGTATCTATATTTTTATAGTACGACTTTAAAAAGTCAAAAGGGTTTTCATCTTTAGTGTGTTTTATGCCGTCTTTGTCAGTGTAGACAGTTTTATCATCGATAAATTGTAGTCTCTCACGTGCACCGATTGCAACAAAACTGAAGTTCCCTTCACTTTGACCGGCACTCTCAAAAAGGTAGCTTATCTCATCTGGATAAAGCAATTTTAATTTTTCATACACCGCTATGGGTGCAAGCATATCTTGTGTAAACTTTTTAGAATATATCATATTTGCCTATTTTCTAGTTAAGAAAGCACCGGCTTCAATAGAGCTTCTAATAGTTCTAAGTGCGCCTCTTGCTTCTTTTTCATTAGCAAACGGACCAACAAGAACTTTATTTAAAGTTCCAACTTTATAGAACTCGTATGTATAACCTTTGCTTGTTATAGAGTTTAAAAACTTTTTATTTGGTTTATATTTTGAAAATGAACCAACTTGAACAAAGTATTGTTTACCAGTAGCTTTAGGTGTTGTTACAGGTTTTGGCTTAGGAGTTTGTTTAACTACGGGTTTTGCAACAGGCTTAGGTGTTGGTTCAACTACTGTTTCAGCCATACTCTCTTCTTTTAGTTTCTGAGCTATTTGGTCAAGGTTATTCTCATCAATATTTTTCTCTTGAACAACTTCTACCTCTTCAAATAAAGCTTCCTCTTTAGGCATATCTTCTACAGTAGTTTCAGCTACGCTTTGTGGAGTTGGAAGTGGAACCGGTTTAGGTAGGTTTTCCCCGTCATTAGAATTAATAGTGTTCATTAACATTACTACAATTATTAAAACTACACCTAGTGTAGCTACGGCTAGAACTACCTTCTTATTTGAACTAGAGCTGTTTCCCTTGTTCAAAATAATATCATTTAACTCGTTATTCTCTTCCATCTTTAAACTCCTTAATTTAAACTATAAACACACTCTATAGATGCTTCGACCAAGAAGCACCACGCTCTTTTGCATATACTTCATACGGCAGTGTCAATATGTTGTACTCGTCGGGCATATCGTTGTTTGGAAACATACGCCATTGTTTTGGTTGCTTCGCAGCTAGTTTCATGCTGATCATTTTACCAAGTTGTATAGCTTCTTGTAAAGTGGTATGACCTTTATGTATATAAACATGAAGGTGACCCTCTGTTTTTGTTTTATAAGCTGTAAAGTTTATATATCCCTCTTCACGTAGCAAAAGTTGTGCCTTATGATAAAAACGCTCAGGATCACGACCGTTATAATCAATTACGATATTTTCAACTTTTCCACGAGAATTTACTAAAGAATGTGCAGCAGTTATTTCACCTTTTAAGTGTTTATTTATCACTTGTGAGTTTAACGGTGAGTTTATTTTTTTAAACTTGTTATAAAATGTACGGCCTTTAAAAGATATCTTATTGACCACTGTATCACTTTTTTCCCAATAGTGATCAGTAATCATCTTGATAAGTTTCATATCCATTGCCGTCATTTAAAGCTGCCCCTTTTTATAGTAAAAAATTTTATTAGTATGTTGACTGATTATAAATTACAAAGTTTTGAGCTAACTCTTTTAACTCTTCTTTTACTTTAGCTTGTAATTCAGTGTTGTTGATATCATCTAATACGTCAGCCATTTTGTTTGCGATTAGTTCAAACTCTTTCTCTTTCATACCACGGCTTGTAAGAGCAGGAGAACCTACACGGATACCAGAAGTTACAAATGGGCTTCTTGTCTCACCTGGAACAGTGTTTTTATTTACAGTGATACCTGCATTACCTAGTGCCGCATCAGCATCTTTACCAGATATTTCGCGACCAACAAAACTTACAAGTACTAAGTGGTTGTCAGTACCGTCACTAACTACATCGTATCCGCGTTTGATAAGTACTTCAGCTAAAACTTTAGCGTTAGCTTTTACTTGTTTAGCATATTCTTTCCACGCTGGAGATAAGTTGTGTTTGAAACCAACCGCTTTAGCTGCAATAACGTGAACTAATGGACCACCTTGAAGTGCAGGGAAGATAGCAGAGTTGATTTTTTTAGCTATATCTTCATCGTTAGTCATGATCATACCACCACGAGGACCAGCTAGAGTTTTGTGAGTAGTTGTAGTTACAACGTGTGCATGTGGGAACGGGCTAGGGTGCTCACCAGCAGCTACTAAACCAGCAATGTGTGCGATATCAGCAAATAAAATTGCTCCAACTTCATCAGCAATCTCACGGAAACGTTTAAAGTCGATCTCACGTGCATAAGCTGAAGCACCACATACGATTATTTTTGGTTGAGTAATTTTAGCAATGTCTAAAACTCTGTCGTAGTTGATACGACCGTCTAACTCAACACCGTAAGTGAATGAGTGGTAGTTTTTACCAGAGAATGAAGGTTTAGAACCGTGAGTTAAGTGACCACCGTGGCTTAAGTCCATACCTAAAAGTTTATCACCAGCTTGTAGTAGTGCTGCATATACTGCACCGTTTGCCTGGCTTCCAGAGTGTGGCTGAACGTTTGCATAGTTACATCCAAAAAGTTTACATGCACGGTCAATTGCTAATTGCTCAACACCATCAGCATATTCACAACCACCGTAGTAACGCTTACCAGGGTAACCTTCAGCATACTTGTTTGTAAATACAGAACCCATAGTTTCCATTACAGCAGGTAGTGTAAAGTTCTCTGATGCGATCATCTCTAGGTGATCAGTTTGTCTTTCCAGCTCTTTTTCGCATAAATCGAAAATTTCTTTATCAAATTCTTGTAAAAAACTCATGTTACAAAATTCCTTGTAATTTAAATATCGCGATTATACAAAAAAAATGATAATAACTGACTGAAAATTATTCTTCCGGGATTTCATCCTCTTTAGAACCTTCTGCTAGAGGTTTCATAGCAGGGAAAAGAAGTACGTCACGAATAGAGTGCTCATTTGTTAAAAGCATTACTAATCTGTCGATACCAATACCTTGTCCCGCAGTTGGAGCCATACCGTAGCTTAGTGCATCTACGAAGTCTTTATCCATCTCGTGAGCTTCATCGTCACCGCCTTCTTTTGCTTCACCTTGAGCAACAAAACGCTCATACTGATCAACTGGATCGTTTAACTCGCTAAACGCATTTGCAATTTCACGACCTGCAATAAACAGCTCAAATCTTTCAGTAATATCAGGATTTTCATCGTTTCTTCTTGCAAGAGGTGAAAGATCAACAGGGTATTCAGTGATGAAAGTAGGATTGATCAGTTTCTCTTCAACAAACTCATCAAATAACTCACCTTGAAGATAACCAAGAGTCATTTTTGCATCAGCTTCAAGGTTTTTACTTCTTAGGTAGTCTAAGATCTTTTCTTTGTCGTTTACAACATCAGCAGGTACGCCACCGATATCAGTAAGTGACTGAATTAACGGGATCTCTGTAAACTTATCAAAATCAACTTCCATATCACCGTAAGGCAGAATTGTCGGAAGATCCAGATGTTCAAAAAGGTACTTGAAATAATCTTTTGTGATCTCAATTAGATCTCTATATGTTTTATATGCCCAGTAGAATTCAATCGATGTAAATTCAGGGTTGTGAGTAGCATCCATACCTTCATTTCTAAAGTTACGGTTGATCTCAAATACAGCTTCAAATCCACCAACGATTAGACGTTTTAGGTAAAGCTCAGGTGCGATTCTTAAGTATCTGTCGATTCCAAGTGCATTATGGTGAGTTACAAACGGTTTCGCATTTGCTCCACCGGCAATTGGGTGCATCATAGGAGTTTCAACTTCTAAGAAACCTTTTTCCTCAAAGAAGTGACGAGTTAAAGAGATAACTTTAGAGCGGATTTGGAATGTTTTTCTAACTTCTGCATTCATAATAAGATCAAGATATCTTTTTCTGTATCTGATCTCTTTGTCAGTTACACCGTGGAATTTCTCAGGTAATGGTGCAATGGCTTTAGTTAAAAGTTTTAGAGAGTGTGCATGTAGTGAAAGTTCACCATGACCAGTTACAAATGGATAACCCTCAACCTCTACAATATCACCGACTTCAATGTTCTTTTTAAAAATATCGTTATAGAAACCTTCAGGAAGATTGTCACGTGCCACATATACCTGAAGCATACCGCTTTCATCTTCTATCTTTATAAAACTGGCCTTACCCATAATACGTTGAAGCTTAATACGTCCGCTAACAGTATAGTGACGTTTCTCATCACGTTTTTCTTCTAAGTTGTGAATATCATCGTTAACGTTTAAATATTTTGAAATAGTAGTGTTTCTTTTAGAATCATTTGCATATGGATTAAATCCAGCCTCTTTTAGCACCTGTGCTTTTTGGATTCTTTGTTGTATAAATTTATTTTCAAAAGCCAATATATCTTCCTTATTTGTTTTCTTCTTGTTGACACTTTTCACATATGCCGTATATTTGCATAGAATGGTCTTGCATTTTAAAACCTAACTCATCCGCTATCTTGTGTTGTCTCTCTTCTATTTGTTCATCTACAAATTCTGTGATTGTTCCACATCTGGTACAGATTAGATGATCATGGTGCTCTTTTGCACCAAGCTCATACTTTTTACCTTGAGCACCAAAAGAGAGTGAAGTAACCATCTTTGAATCTTCCAAGAGTGACAGTGTTCTATAAACCGTAGCTATACCAATCTTTAACTCAGAATATTTTTTTTGTAAAACTTGGTGTAAAGATTCAGGAGTTAAATGCTCGCTAGAGTTATATAGTGTCTCTAAAATAACTTCTCTTTGAATAGTAAACTTAAGATTGTTTTGTTTTAAAAGATTTTTGAAGTCTTCTAAAAGTTGATTGTATTCAACAGTAGGTTCTGAAAAGTTAGTTGATATATCACTCACTATTTTCTCCTGTTATTCTACTCTCAATATCTTTTTTATTTGCTTCTACTTGTTCTTTGATCTGCTGTTCTACGTTTTGTGTAATCTCTTTTGCTTTCTCATCTACTACGTCTTGAACTACATCTTTAGTCTTATCTTCTATAACTTTTGTAGTGTTTTCAATAGTTTGGTTTAGGTCATTGCTAATAGATACAGGGTCTATCTTCATAATTACAGAACCTGTTTTTGTAAGTACTGGAAATAAAACGGAATTTCCCATAGCCGAATCAATTACACCTCTTAATGATTGTACATTGTATATAGCATGTGCAATTACTGCCGCTATTAGAAAGAATTTACTTGCACCAAAAACAAAACCTAAAATTCTGTCATATATACCAAGCCCACTCATAGAGCTTAACTTTTTAAAGATTGCCCCTGCAGCTATCATAAGTAGCCAAAAAATAGCTAAAGTTGCTAGAAAACCTGTAAAACCAATAGCACCTTCATTATCGAAATTGAAGATTAGAGTGTTTAAGTACTCTCCAACATCAGGACCAAATCTAGATGCTATAAATATACCACCTATGATTCCGATAAGACCGAAAACCTCTTTAAAAAAACCGTTTAATATCCCTTTTAAACCTAAAAGTAAAATTATTGCTGAAGCAACAATGTCGAAATAGTTTATATCCATGTGTTAAATAGGCTCCGTAGATAGTTTGTTTTTTCCAGACTGTTTAGATCTGTAAAGTGCTTTGTCTGCTCTTGTTATAAAAGCATCAGGTGTATCGCCGACTTTTAGTTTTGTAGAACCAATGCTTACTGTTACACCGATATTGTCACCTTTGTAGATAAGCTTGTTATCGCTAACAAGCTTTAAGAGTCTATGCGCTATGTCCATACATTGGTTTTCTTTAATTCTATTTAGAACTACAATAAACTCTTCTCCGCCAAATCTGAATACTTTATCGCCATCCCTTAGTGTCTTTTTTAATATTCTTGCAATATATATTAGTATTTTATCGCCGGCAATGTGACCGTATTTGTCGTTAATTGCTTTAAAATCATCAATATCTATAGCTAGAAGATGTGTCTCATATCTGTCGTTAGCATTTTCACACATTTCGCTAAGGTACGTATTTAAAGCGCCTCTGTTATAAATTTTTGTAAGTGGATCAAGGTTTGATTTCTCTTCTAATTCTTTTATTTGAGAAGATAATTGAGATATTATTGAGTTTGCTTTGGATACTTCATCAACCATATGCTCTTGAATTTCGTTAAATTTAGATGTGATTTTTGGCAAATCAATATGCGTAGCATCACACTTCGCTAAAGTTTCTTGATGCTCTACTGAGAGTTTTGATATTTTTGAACTAGTATTTGCATAGTGAGTCAGACACTCTTTTGCAATATTTTTATATTCATCTGAAAGAATATATTTATCGGTATTATAAGAATTCAGTGTATCTGTTGACATATCTGAAATTAATTGTGCAGAGTTTCTTAAGAATTCGGCTAGGTGCTCTTTTGTCACATCACTGTTTTCATCAAGGAAACTCTTGATATTTAAACATAATTCATTAAGAAGAGGTTCTAACTCATTATTTGCCATATTTGTATTTCTTTTAAAATTGAATTTTATCTTCAGAATTATACAATCTTAAACTTTATAGATACTAAAGAGGGAAGTGTTGATTGCCCTAAAGTATAACTTAGGTATATTTGGCTAGAATTACAAAAATTATAAATTAAGGTAATAACGATGAGTATCTGGACACCAGAGAGCTGGAGAAGTAAACCAATATTACAACAACCGACTTATAAAGATCAAGAACACTTAAACAGAGTTTTAGGTGAATTAAAAAATTATCCGCCATTAGTTTTTGCTGGGGAAGCTAGAAGACTAAAAGAACAATTAGCAGATGTAGCTAAAGGTGAAGCATTTTTATTACAAGGTGGAGATTGTGCAGAGAGCTTTAGCGAATTTCATGCAGTAAATATCCGTGACACGTTTAAAGTGCTTTTACAGATGGCAGTTGTTATGACATATGCCGGTGGTGTACCTGTTGTAAAAGTTGGTCGTCTGGGCGGTCAGTTTGCAAAACCACGCTCGTCTGATACTGAAACTATTGACGGCGTTACACTTGATTCATATCGTGGAGATATCATCAACGGTGTAGAGTTTACAAAAGAAGCTCGTGTTCCGGATCCTGAGCGTATGATTAAAGCTTACAACCAGGCTACGGCTACTCAAAACTTACTTCGTGCTTTTGCAACAGGTGGTATGGCAGATCTTCATCAAGTTCACCAATGGAACCTTGATTTCGCTCATAAAAGTGAAGTAAGTGAACTTTATGAAAAACTTGCTGAAGAGATTGAGACATCTCTAAACTTTATGCAAGCTTGTGGTATTACGTCTAAAACTTATAGAAACTTACGTGAAACAGATTTTTATACATCACATGAAGCTTTATTACTTCCATATGAAGAAGCTTTTACTCGCAGAGACTCGATGACTGGCGAATGGTACAACACTGCAGCTCATATGGTTTGGATTGGTGATAGAACTCGTCAGCTTGACGGTGCTCATGTTGAGTATATGAAAGGTATTAATAACCCAATCGGTATTAAAGCAGGTCCAACTATGGATCCTGAAGATTTAGTAAAACTTGCTACTGCCGTTAACCCTACTAATGAAGCTGGAAGACTAAACATCATTGTCCGTATGGGTGCTGATAAAGTAGGTGATCATATGCCTCAACTTATTCGTGCAGTTGAGCGTGAAGGTTTAAATGTAGTTTGGTCATGTGACCCAATGCATGGTAACACTATCAAATCTTCTAATAACTATAAAACTCGTCCTGTAGACTCAATTCTTACTGAGATGAAACAGTTCTTCCAAGTTCATAAAGCTGAAGGTACTGTTGCAGGTGGTGTTCACTTAGAGATGACAGGTAAACATGTTACTGAGTGTATAGGTGGTTCTTTTACAATTACAGAAGAAGACCTAAGTTCACGTTACCACACACATTGTGATCCGCGTTTAAATGCTGATCAGTCTTTAGAGCTTGCGTTTTTAATCGCAGATACTCTAAAAGAAGCTAGAAAGTAATCTATGCTAAAACTGGTTCTTCTTTTAGGACTGGTTTTTCCCCTTTTTGCATCTCAAACCCCTGCAAAACTCAAAAAACAAAACTTTTACAAACGTGTAGTTCCCGCAGTAAATAAAGTATATGCAGAACTTGACTACAGATACAAAACTCTTAAAACAAATATAGACAACAACAACACAAAAAGCTCATTTGTAAAAAAATACATGAAAAAATACTCTGCCAAAGATTATAAAGAACTTTTGAGAAAAGTTAAACCACACCCTAAAAGCATAGCGATCGCTCAAGCTGCTGTTGAAAGCGGATGGGGTACTTCGCGTTTCACAAAAGTTGCAAACAATCTTTTTGGAGTCTGGTCTTTTAATAAAAATGAACCAAGAGTAAGGGCACTCCAAACTAGGGGTGAAAAAAAGATCTTTGTAAAAAAGTATGCTACTTTGGAAGACTCCATAAGGGATTACTATTTTGTGTTGGCCACAAGCAGATCTTTTGGTGAATTTAGAAAACTAAAAATGAAAACAAACGATCCGTATGAGCTTGTAAAAAAATTGGATATGTACTCAGAGAAACGTGCAGAATATGGAAAAGAACTCATACGTGTTATAAAGTTTAACAAACTTTATAACTATTAGTTTTGGTTTTCTATCTCTTCTTGTTTCTCCTCAATACTAAGTAGCTCTTCCACCTTTTGCTCATAAGTAGCCTCAACTTCTTCTAACTCATTTGCAAGTTTTGTAAGTCCTATCTCCTGATAACAATTAGGATCAGCTATACAGTTGTTTAGCTCTTCGATCTTAGCTTCAAGCTCTTCAATCTCAGCCGGAAGTTTTTCAAGAGCAATTTTTTCTTTGTACGTGAGTTTTATTTGTTTAGGTTTTTGCTCTTTAGTTTCAACAACTTTAGGAGCTGATAACGCCTCTTTTTCCATCTCATCAAGCTCTTTTAGCTCTTTTTCTATCTCAAGATATTCCGAGTAATTTTGGTACGACTCTTCTATAGTTTTGTCAGGTTTGAAAATAAAAAGTTTTTTTGCGATCTTATCTACGAAATATCTATCGTGACTAACTATGATAACCGCACCTGGAAAGTGAGTGAGTTGCTCTTCAAGGATGTTGATCGTTGGAATGTCCAGATCATTAGTAGGTTCATCAAGGATAAGAATATCTACGTTTTTAGTAAACAAGAGAGCCAAGGCTATACGGTTTTTCTCCCCACCACTAAGAACACCTATTTTTTTATCTAAATACTCACGCGGGAATAAAAAGTTTTTTAGGTATCCATAAACGTGCATGTTCTTCCCACGTACTTCAACACGATCTCCACCAAAAGGACAAAAGGTCTCGATCAGGTTTTTATCATCATCTAGCATCTCGCGGTGCTGATCGAAGTAACCTATTTTAAACTCACCCTGTTTTATTTTTCCATGTGTTGGTTTTATACGCCCAAGAAGTGCTTTTAGAAGCGTTGATTTTCCACTTCCGTTTGGTCCAACGATCGCTATAACGTCTTTTTGAAGAATACGAGTGTTAAAATCATGTAATAGCTCTTTATCACCCAAAGTAAGTCCCAAGTCCTCAACCTCAAAAAGCATCTTTTGTTTGTTCACACTTTTTTCGCGGTTAAAGTGTTTAGCCTCACGTTGAAGCTCAATTGACATTTTTCTTATCTGTGCAGGATTTGTTTTTGCAGCTTCGCGAAGTTCCATTAAACGCTCTTTACGACCCTCGTTTCTTTTAAGACGTGCACGTACACCACGGCTGTACCATTCGTTCTCACGTTTTAATAGTCCAAGCAGGTTTTCATGCTGCTTTTGAAGTGTACGAAGATATTCCTCTTTTTGAGTCAGATAGTCTGAATAACCGCCTGAGTATTGGCGAAGTTTTTCATCTTCTACCTCTATGGTTTTTGTTGCAACCTTGTCTATGAAATATCTATCGTGAGAGATAAACACAAGTGTGAAACGCTCTTTTAATAAAAGTTGTTCCAAAAACTCCACCATATATACGTCAAGGTGGTTGGTAGGCTCATCTAAAAGTAAGATGTCAGGCTTTTGAAGAAGCAGTGATGCAAGGGCAACACGACGTTGTTCACCACCACTTAAAAGGTTTATATTTTTGTTCTCATAACGCTTTAGATCAAAGTGTTGGATAATGCGTTCTATTTTGTCATCTAAGTTCCAAGCTGAGTGATGCTCTATATATTTTGATAGTTTTTCATGTTCATCTATAAGCTTTTTGTTCTCAAAATCTTCAGCTATTTGATGAGATAGTTCTTCATATCTTTGTTTTGCTTTGTTAATCTCTGCAAGTCCAGCTTCAACTGCTTGACGTACGTTATGATCAGGTTCAAAAACAGGGCGTTGATCTAGCATTTTTACTTCTAAGCCCTGGCGGATTATACGCTCACCTTCATCTTGTTCAAGTGTTCCGTTTACGATCTTCATAAGTGTAGATTTTCCGCTACCGTTTTTACCGATAACAACTATGCGCTCACCCTCGTCAACATGAAAGTTGATATCTGTTAAAATCTTTTGAGCTTCATAGTGTTTTGAAATGTTTAAAAGATCTATTAGTGCCATTATATTCTTTCTATTTTTTTATTTGCTTCATCGTAACATAGTTCACGAGCTGTATACCAGTCTGCTATCCCTTTATCGTTATACTGATATTCTTGTTGTTTTTGAGGGATTGCAATATTTCTAAGTTTTGATCGAATTATACCCATAACAATAAAAGATAAGATTAAAGTCAAAAAAGCGATGAAATAATCGTACAAATACCAAGATAAAATAGTGACAATATATGTAGTGAATTTTAAAAACAACCAGATCACATATGAGATCAGCTTACATTTTTTAGAGTGTAATTTCGGTGTTGGTTCGATCATATCTATTATATCGTTTTGCATCTTTTATACTTTGTTCTTTATATTTGTATTTGACATTGCAGCAGGGTAGCCTTTATCTTGAGCTATTATTTTAGCATTTTGTACGATCTCTTCTTCTTGAAGTTCTTCAAGGTGTTTTGTGTCTCTTGAGTTTATTACAGAGTCATCCAAAAAACCTAGTTTTATAAACTCTTTGACTATAGCATCGATCATGCTAAGCACCGAAGATACTTTTACAACTTCACATCTCGCATAGTTCTTATCTACAAATGAAACTTCTGCTACACGCAGTGTAGGATCATCTCCTGGAATCTGTTGAGCTCCGAATAATGGTTTTGAAGCTACAGTCGCATTTGAAAATGATGGAATATATTTTGAAATATGCTCTATTGCTTTTTTTGTACGACTATCAATCTCTTCTTGATCCCACGAACTTTCTATCTTTTTTATAAAATCTTCTTGTAGTTGCGGTTGGCAGCTTTGCTTTGTATTAGCTACAAGTCCGCCTTTGTAAAGAGTTATCTCCTCTGTCATGCCATGAAGTTGAAAGTGGCCGTTTGGATATGGCGTGAATTGTCCCATACCTTGAGGAGTTCCACGCTCTCCATGAAATATGATCTCAGGGAATAAAGTATCATTGTTTTCCCATTTTGTAACGTATGCAGCTTTAAATTCAACCATGCGTTTACAAGGAACACCAAGCATATCATCTATTTTTCCACTGCGAAATCCAGCCGCATTTATTATATAGTCAAAGTTTTCACTATGTTCTTGATTGTCTTTTTCATATGTGAATACAAAACTATCAGAATCTTTTTCTCTTATGATATTTTTTACTTTTGTATTTGTTCTTAGTGTAATATTAGCTATTTTTGAGAGTGAAGTTTTCACACCAGATGCTAATCTAAAAAGATTAAGACCATACTCCTGAACCATAATTATCGGAAACTGAACTTTTGTAAAGTCTATGTTTTTAGCAACCGGGATCATCCACTCATCCATACTTTTTGGAATAGAGGAACTTTCTTTATTCTTTAGAAGTTGCATATCTTCTTCTGTATAAACTTTAAAGTACTCCTCACTTTTTCCAAGTACCATGTTTTTCTCATCTAGATCTATCAGTTTTTGATACTCTTTTGTTAAAAGTTCAAGTCTTGGAATCAGTTTTTGCGGAGTACCTTTGTCTTCTTTAGGAAGTACTATAACGGTTGGACGATAATCTACGACATAAGGGTAGTAGCGTAAAAAATCTATAGACTGTTTTAATAGTGTTACACACTGCTCATCTGAAATCTCACGATATAAGTTCCCACCTGCATGAAGATGACAAAAAGGTGGTCCGCTGATTAGATCGTTTTGCTTCTCAAAAAGAGTTACATCAAGACCTAAATTTCCAAGGTATAAAGCTGTAGTTGAGCCTGCTACACCACCACCTATTATTGCTATTTTTGTATCTTTCATTTTATTACTCTCAAAATATCTTTAAAATCATTAAGTACGACAGTTGGATTGTATATATTTATATCTTCACCGTAATTATACCCGTAACTAACTCCTATACTTTGCATCGAACAAGCATTAGCCGATAAAATATCATTTTTAGAATCACCGACCATAACTGAATCGTTTATATCTATGTTTAGCGTTTCACAAACATGAAGCAGTGGAGCAGGACTTGGTTTTTTCTCTTTTAACGAATCACCGCCAATATAGTATTCAAATAGATCATCAAGTTCTAATTTTTCTAATATAGGTTTTATAAAAGCATGCGGTTTATTTGTAACAATAGCCATCATATAACCGTCATTTTTTAAAGTTTTTAGAGTTTCAGATACATTTGGATAGGTAATGGTTTTTATACAAACATGTTCACTGTAATAAGTTAGAAATATATTTAACGCATTTTCAAGAACTTCAGCATCAATATCTTGATCGTCTATATCCGTTTTTCCAAGTAGCCCGCGTTGTACCAAAGTTTTGGCACCGTTTCCTACCCAGCCGTGGATTATTTCTTCAGAGTATGTTTTTAGTTCGAGTTGTGATAATGTGTAGTTAAGTGCATGTGCCAAATCAGGACCACTGTCTATAAGTGTTCCGTCAAAGTCAAAAATGATAAGTTTTTTATTTTTTAAAATATTATTGTTTTTCAAATGAGCTCTTTTTTCAAAATTATAGCAAAAGCTAGTTAACTAAATTAACTTTAGTGTATTTGACTAAATTAACTTGATGCTATTTGTAATTATTAACTTTTTTTTGCTAACATTCTATCGATTAAAATAAAAAAATATTTAAAAAAGGATACTTAATGGCAAAACATCAGTTTCAAACAGAAGCAGACCAAATATTACATTTAATGACACACTCACTTTACTCAAATAAAGAAATTTTCATACGTGAGTTAGTGTCAAATGCATCAGATGCATTAGATAAACTAAACATGCTTGTTTTAACAGATGAGAAGTATAAAGACGTGACGTTCTCACCTCGTGTTGACATAGTTGCAAATAAAGATGCAAAGACTCTTACTATCAAAGATACTGGTATCGGTATGAACGAAGAGGATCTTATGAACAACCTTGGTACTATCGCAAAAAGTGGTACTAAAGCATTCATCGAGAGTATGACGGGAGATCAGAAAAAAGATTCACAACTTATAGGACAGTTCGGTGTTGGTTTTTACGCTTGTTTCATGGTAGCTGACAAGGTTGAAGTTACTACTAAAAAAGCAGGCGATGATCAAGCTTTTATCTGGACAAGTACAGGGGCTGGTGAATTTGAGATCGAAAACGCAACACAAGATGGTCACGGTACTACAATTGTTATGCACTTAAAAGACGATGAAGGTGAATTCTTAGAAGAACACAGAATTGAGAGCATTATCAAAAAATACTCTAACCATATCCCATTCCCAATTTTTATGGATAAAGAGAAATACATTCCTGCCGTTACAGATGATGAAGGGAATGAGACAGAACCTTCTAAAACTGAGATCGAAAATCAGCAGATCAACAAAGCAAACGCTCTTTGGACAATTGCTAAAAAAGATATCACTGATGATGAGTACAAAGATTTCTACAGCTCATTTGCACACTCTAGTGAAGAACCGCTTACTTGGATGCACAATAAAGCTGAGGGTGCAATAGAGTACACTACACTTTTCTATATCCCAAGCAAAGCTCCTATGGATCTTTACCGTGTTGATTATGAAACTGGTATCAAGCTTTACATCAACCGTGTATTTATCACAGATGATGAAAAAGAGCTTATGCCTACATACCTGCGTTTCTTACGCGGTGTGATCGATTCAAAAGATCTTCCACTAAATGTATCTCGTGAGATTCTACAATCAAACGCTGTTATGACTAAGATCAAAAACGCTTCGGTTAAAAAAGTATTATCTGAACTTTCAAAGCTGAAAAAAGACAAAGAAAAATATGATAAGTTCTATGCAGAATTCGGTAATGTTTTAAAAGAGGGTCTTTACAACGACTTTGCAAACCGTGAGAAGATTTTAGAGCTTTTACAATTCAATACTTTAAACTCAGATGAGAAAGTGTACATTGAAGATTTCGCTAAAAACGTAGACGAAGATAAGAAGGAAATCTACTACATTACTGGTAAGACTTCAGTAGAGATGTTAAAAGCTTCACCTAGCTTAGAGCGTTTCAAAGCTAAAGGGATCGATGTACTTATTCTAAACGAAGAGGTAGATAGCATCATCTTCCCAATGGTTAACGAGTACAAAGAGTATAAGTTAATGCATATTTCAGATGCTAAATTTGAACTGGACGAAGAAGAGAAAAAAGCTGAAGAAGAGACTGCTAAGACTTATGAAGGACTTGTTGGACAGTTTAAAGAGGCTCTTGGTGAAGCTGTAAAAGAGGTTGAAACTACAACAGATCTTGTTGATTCACCTGTTAAATTAAAAGAGGATAAAGAAGATCCTGCTTACATGATGGCACAGATGATGAAACAAATGGGTCAAGAAGCTCCTGAAGCTCCAAAACCGATCTTGCAGATTAATCCTAAACATGAACTTTTGGTTAAACTAAAAGACTCATCTGATCTAAACCTTGTTCAAGATGCTGCACACGTACTTCTAGATCAGGCTAAACTGTTTGATGGTCAAGAGCTTGATGATACTGCAGATTTTATAGCTCGTCTAAACAGAATCATTACAAAAGCTATATAATATACATGCTATTTTACTCCCATTTATTTTATGGGAGTAATATTTAGGCAACTAAATGTAACTATTTTGTGATTTTTTTCAATTCTTTTATGATATAATCTCTAATCAACTTATTACACTTTGTAATAATTAAATCAATATATGGAAATGCATGCTAAATAAAGTAGTTATTGATGATACTCTTTCAAAAGATGACAATATAGCGTCAATACTTAAATTAGCCCAGTCTGTTTGTGATCAAGTGATCGAACATAAACAAGAAGACTTTTCTCCTACATATGTCTTTGACTATTCTAAACCAGCACATGAACTAGGTCTTGAAGAAGAATTAATCGCACAGCTTATAGAAGATTATATTTATCAGGTTTTTAACTCTTACGAGAATTTTCATAAAATTTTAGATAACGTTTCAACATCGGATGAACAGGATTTGGATGAACATCTTATAGAACTTAAAAACTTAGCACACAAGAATTTAGGTGTGGCAAGAAACTTAAGAATTGAAGATTCTCAGATACTATTAACTGAGCTTATGAACAATCATACAGATATTGAGTATTTAAAAAAATGCGTAGAAGCTTTAATGGGTTGTTCGTTTAAACTAAACCCTGGTTATGCATATGATGTGTTGAAGCTTAAAAAAATTAAAGACAATTTCTAACTTACTTTCTAACAGCTCCTGAAATTTTTTGTAATACATTCTCATTTGACTGCTTATAAACAACATTTTTGTCTTTTACAGGCAGCGATAAAGCTAATATAATAAATACAAATGAGAAAATAACCCCAGATAGTATACTAAGAATCATTTTTAATTTAAAATCTTTCATGAATTTATTATATCATGTTACTATGTCACATGCATAAAATCTTTAGATATATTTTTATTTTTTTACTTTTTAATATTGCTATTCTTTCAAAAGAACCAACACTCGCTATTTTAAGATCAGTTGATACAAATGAGTATCAAAAATTTAGTATAGGGATGTATGAATTTATATGCAGACCTTATGGCGTAGTTACTTTAGAAGAGTTGTTTCAAAGAGCTGAAGCTAACTCGCTTTGCCAGACAAGTATAAATGAGTTTTATTTAAAAAACCATATGCAGAGATACTTTGCACAAAATCTATTAAAAAACAGACAAACTTATCATATAGAGTTTAAAGAGAACCGTTGTATATTGTATGCAAAAGGAAGATTAAGTATGTCTGAACTGCTTATACAAAACGGTTTGGCCTTTAAAAAGCCAAATTTTAAGGATAAGGAGTTTGAACACTCTTTTACGCAATCACAAGAGTATGCACAGCGTTTAGAAATAGGACTTTTTAAAGAGAAAATTGAAAAAAAGTGCGTATCTGAATTATCTAAGTTCTAGTTAGTCTTTATTATGAGTCATATATACCCAAAATTCTTTGTGAGTATAACCTCTGTTTAAAAAATATATTTGAAGTATTGTAACCCTGTATAGTGTAACAAGCATCTTTGCAAAAGGGATAAAAAGACTTATACTTACTAATAAAGATTGTTGTTTATCACCCTTAGATTTTAGCATCTCTTCCATACCGATATTTTTTGTTAAATACATTCCAAAAAGAATAGAAAATACAAAATTAAGGGTTAACCCAAAAATTAAATATGCGATAAAATCTTGTTCTAGCATTCCAGCAATCATGGTAAATTTTCTCCATAAAAAATATTAAATAATACAGTATATTATCCAATAAAATCTTTTTGTTTTATTAGAAAATTTATGTAGGAAAAAAAAGTAACAAATCTGTATTGTTTTTACATTAAAAAGTTCCTAACAAGTAAATTTAAACATCTTTGTATTATAATGCATCCAAATTATAAAAATAAAGGTAGATTTATGGAAACTAACCTCGTAGTTGAGGGATTTAAATTTATGGGTCTAGGAATGGCAACTGTGTTTGTTTTCCTTATTATTCTGATAATCGCAATGAATGCAATGTCTGTAATAATCCACAAATTTTTCCCGGAGCCACAGGCTAATGATTCGTCAAATGCAGGTAATGCAAGTGACAATAAAAAAATAATCGCGGCGATTACTGCTGCTGTTAAGTACCATAGACAAGGTTAAGGATAGAAATGGCTAAAAAATTTATAGATATAATGGATACAACATTCAGAGATGGTTTTCAGTCAGTATACGGCGGTCGTGTACTTATGAACGACTTTTTTCCGGCTGTTGAAGCTGCTAAAACAGCAGGTATTAACCACTTTGAATTCGGTGGTGGTGCTAGATTTCAATCTCTTTACTTTTATTTAAAAGAAGATGCGTTTGAGATGATGGATAAGTTCCGCGAAATCGTTGGACCTGATGCAAATCTTCAAACATTAGCTCGTGGTGTAAACACAGTTATGCTAGATACGGGTTCAAAAGAGTTAATTGATTTACATGCTAAGTTATTTAAAAAACACGGTACAACTACTATACGTAACTTTGATGCATTAAATGATATAGAAAACTTAAAATACTCAGCTGAGAGAATTACTCATCATGGACTTAAACACGAAGTTGTGGTGACAATGATGGATTTACCACCGGGATGTTATGGTGCTCATGATGTTGCTTTTTATGAAAAAACTCTTCGTGATATTTTAGACAGCGGTATTCCATATACAAGTATTGCATTTAAAGATGCTTCTGGAACATCGTCACCTCAAAAAGTTTATGAGACTATTAAAATGGCTAGAAATCTAGTTGGAGAAGATACTCATATCCGTATGCATACACATGAAACTGCAGGTGTATCTGTTTCTGCTTATATGGCTGCGTTAGAAGCTGGTGCTGATGGTATCGATTTAGCTGCTTCACCTGTAAGTGGTGGAACTTCTCAACCAGATATTCTTACAATGCTTCATGCTACTAAAGGGATGGACTTTGATTTAGGCGGATTAGAAATTGAAAAAATTCTAACTTATGAAAAAGAGCTTCAGTCTTGTCTAAGTGATTATTTTATGCCACCTGAGGCTACAATGGTATCTCCTGTAATCCCATTCTCACCAATGCCTGGTGGAGCACTTACTGCAAATACTCAGATGATGCGTGACAACGGTATTATGGATAAGTTCCCTGAAGTTATCGCTGCTATGCAAGAGGTAGTTGAAAAAGGTGGTTACGGTACTAGTGTAACTCCAGTTTCACAATTTTATTTCCAACAAGCACTTAACAATGTAATGCAAGGACCTTGGAAAGCAATTGCACCAGGTTATGGAAAAATGGTACTTGGATATTTTGGTAAAACTCCTGTTGCACCGGATCCAGAAGTTGTAAAAATTGCTTCAGAAAAATTAAATCTAGAGCCTACAACTGAAAAAGCACTTGATTTAGCAAATGCTGATGAGTCTAAATCTTTAGAGACTTGGATAAATAAGCTTAAAGAAGAAGATATTGAAATAACAGAAGAAAATATTTTTATTGCAGCAGCATGTCAAGACAAAGGTATCGCATTCTTAAAAGGTGAAAGCGAATTAAACGTAAGAAAAATTTCTCAAATGAAAGATGATTGTAAAGGAAGTGAAGAGATGAGTGGAAATTATACAGTAGTAGTAGATGGTCAAAAATTTAGCGTTCAGGTTGCTGAAGGTGATGCAGATATTCAAGTAACTGCAGTAAACGGTGAGAGTGCAGCTCCTGCAGCAGCTCCTGCTCCTGCAGCTGGTGGTACTGGTGATGATATTAAAGCACTAGTTCCAGGTAATGTTTGGAAAATAATTATGAACCCTGGTCAAAGTGTAAATGAGGGTGACGTTATTATGATCTTAGAATCTATGAAAATGGAAATTGACGTTGTTGCTACTCGCGGTGGTGTTCTTAAGTCTATTAATGTTGCTACTAATGATAAAGTAGTTGAAGGTCAAGTAGTAGCAGTAATAGGATAAATTAATGAAATTATTTATACTTAAATTTCTTGCAGTATTTATGCTTTTTGGCATGAGTAGTGCATATGCAAGTTCTGCCGCCCATACTGATGGTGCAGCAGAATCGACACACAAAGAAGAGACATATCAGTCTAAGCCTTTTGGAGAGATGATTACAGGTTTCCTAAAGTCAACTGGTATAGTTGCTTTAGTTAATCCGGATCCAAATGAATTAAACTCTCATGGTGAAAAGATGAGTGATTTTCATAAAGGATTAGGTCGTGTAATAATGATCCTAGTCGTATTTTTACTATTCTATTTAGCAATTAAAAAAGGTTTTGAGCCGCTTTTATTACTTCCAATCGCTTTTGGTGGACTATTAGCTAATATTCCTGTTGCAGGTATTGCTGGTGAGCATGGTTTCTTAGGCGTTATTTATAACATGGGTCTTGCAAACGAGATGTTCCCGATCATTATTTTCATGGGTGTTGGTGCTATGACAGACTTTGGTCCGCTTTTATCAAACCCTAAAACAGCATTACTTGGTGGTGCTGCTCAGTTTGGTATCTTTGGAACACTTGTTGGTGCAGTTGCTTTAAGTCAAGCAGGACTTGTTGACTTTACTCTTCAACAAGCTTCAGCTATCTCTATTATCGGTGGAGCTGATGGTCCGACATCTATCTTTATTGCTACTAAACTTGCACCTGAATTATTAGGGGCTATCGCAGTTGCATCATACTCTTACATGGCTATGGTACCTATTATCCAGCCTCCGATTATGAAAGCATTAACTACTGATAAAGAGCGTAAAATTAAGATGACTACTCGTCGTCATGTTTCTCGCTTAGAGAAGTTAATATTCCCAATCATGGTTTTAATACTTGCTATTTTAGTTTTACCGGAATCAACACCACTAATCGGTGCATTTATGTTTGGTAACTTCTTAAAAGAATCAGGTGTTGTTGAGCGTCTAAACGATACTCTTCAAAATGCACTTATTAATATTGTTACTATCTTCTTAGGTCTTGGTGTTGGTTCTAAACTAGCAGCTGATCAGTTCTTAGTAGCAGATACTATGTTTATTATGGTACTTGGTATTGTTGCATTCTCTGTAGGTACTGCAGCAGGTGTAATTATGGCTAAGATAATGAACTTATTCCCTGGTGAGAAGATTAATCCATTAATTGGTTCAGCTGGTGTATCAGCAGTTCCAATGGCAGCTCGTGTATCAAACAAAGTTGGTATGGAGTATGATAAACAAAACATGCTTTTAATGCATGCTATGGGTCCAAACGTTGCGGGTGTTATTGGTTCAGCCGTGGCTGCGGGTGTTCTTATTTCACTATTCCAATAGTTGGATTTAATTTATTAAATTCAAATAGCAGCGCATTTACTGCGTTGCTCACCTCGTCAAATACTTTTAGTATTCTTCCTCGGCGTACGCCTTGTAACTACACTACTCTTTAAATTTGTCATTCTCAAATACGTATGGAATACTTTTTAATTGGAAAGTTAAAATGATGGTTGTAATGCAAAAGCATTACATAAGAGGTTTTATTTTGCTGCTACTTTGTTCATAGCTTCAACAACAAGAGGAATTACATTATGGCTTTTTGTTTTGTCTATAAAGCCATTTGCACCTAAAGCTTCAGCTTCTCTTTTATTGTTCTCACCAGTCATTGATGAGTTTACTATTATAGGTATATTTTTAGTCATTGGATTTTTTCTAATCTCTTGGATAACTGTAAATCCACTCATTTCCGGCATCTCAATGTCTGTAATTATTGCAGGTACAACAGATGGATCAGGCATTGCCTTTATATAATCAATAAGTAGTTTTCCATTTTCAAACAGCTTCATGCTTATATTTGAATTATTGAATATTTGAATGAGATGTCTTTGAGCTGTTTTAGAATCCTCTGCAACTAGTACAGTTCCAACTTTTAGTTTTGAAGGTATTTCAATATCTTTTAAATTACCGGCTTGTTCTTCTGTATCAACCATAGCTTGAGGAATTA
The DNA here is from genome assembly GCF_041583195.1 of Sulfurimonas sp. Lineage (NCBI taxonomy): Bacteria > Pseudomonadati > Campylobacterota > Epsilonproteobacteria > Campylobacterales > Sulfurimonadaceae > Sulfurimonas > Sulfurimonas sp. The sequence continues at coordinate 78,516 of NZ_JBFHGL010000002.1, read as the reverse complement.
CGTCTGCTAATAGTTTTTCATAGTCTAGAATTAAACATAGTGAACCGTCTTCAAGTCTAGTATGGTTCATAACTACACCGTCTTCTTGGCGATAACTATCAGGTGCATGCATCTCATTCCAGTTTTTCTTTATAACTCTGTAAGCAGACATTATTCTAAGGCCTATTATTATGCCATTAAAGTCACAGATTAGTATATTTGATTTGCTGATGGACTCTTTGCTCAGAGTTACACCTAACCATGCAGGTAGGTTTAAAATAGGGATCTGCAAGCCACGAAGGGTTATAGTGCCTTCCAGTAATGGATGACAACTAGGGATTTGTGTTAAAAAATGGTTTTTAGACTCAACTACTTCACGAGTTTTGAATACATTTATAGCATAGTAAGCAGACTCTTCGCTCTCACTTATTCTAAAAACCAAAAGTTGCAATTCATTATTTTTTGCAAGGTTTGTTGCCGCATCTACATTATCTAATACAGACATAAAAATCCCTTTATCTAATTATCTTTAAATAATAGCGAAAAAAAAATGAAATAAAGATGAATATGTAACTGTATTAATATTGAAGTGGTAAAATAACCATCATAATTAGATACTACAAGGTTATAAAATGAAATTTTTAGTTATTTTACTATTACCAATGACTTTTTTGTTCGCAAGTGAATATTATGCGAAAGTAGAGCCGGTTGAGATCCGGGATATAAGCTCAAATGTTTCTGGATTGGTTATATCTGCAGATGAGAAAAATCTAGGAAAAACACTTTCATCTGAGTCATATATAAAAATCGATTCAGAGTTGGATGAAAAAGAGTTAAAGTACATAAAAAGTAAACTAGAGTATTTACAAAACACAGTTGTAGCAAATGAGGAAATTGTCAAAAATTTAGAGAGCTCACTTGTTAGAAAACGAACAAACTACAAAAGAGTAGAAGGTTTGAAAATTAAGTCTCAAGTTGAAAAAGATAAAGAATATTATGACTTAATTAATAGTGAGAACCAACTATTAAGTACACAAAAAGAGATCCAAAGCCTAAAGGTACAAATAACTGATCTTAAGCTAAGAGAGGCAGTTTTAAAACGTAGTGTAAGCGATAAAAATTTAAAAGCCAATGGTTTTGTTCTTTATGAGTTAAATGTAAAACCGGGGCAAGTTGTTAATCTTTCAACTCCTCTGGCTAAGGTTGCTGATATATCAAAAGCAAAATTGACAATATATTTAAATAGAGATGATCTCTCTGGTGCGCAAAATAAAGTTGTGTATATAAATGAGAAAAAGACAGAGTATAAAATTAGCAGAGTCGTGAATATTGCTGATTCTAAAAATATATCAAAATATATGGCTCAAATAATTATAGATTCGCCAAATGTATTTTCAAACCTTGTAAAGATTGAGTTAAAAGATGAATAAAACGGCATGTCCTCTTGACTGTTATGATGCATGTGAAATAATATATGAAGATGATAAAATAACTGCCAAAAAAGAAGGTCATACTCAAGGCTTTTTATGTCCGCATCTTAATCACTATGAAGGTTTTGAAGAGATTCAAAAACCTAGATTTAACGGTTGTGAGATCAGTATGGATGAGGCTCTTTTAAAATTAAAAGAGATCATTCAAAATAGTGAAAAAAGTAAAATTCTTCATTATAAAAGTGCCGGAAATTTTGCTCTTTTACAAGGAGTTGTCGGGCACTTTTTTGCTTCACACGGGGCTATACTTACAGATGGAAGTCTGTGTGATGGTGCAGGGGAGGCTGGAATAGTTGAAGGTCGCGGATCAAATAAAAATATGCCGCTCTCACAAATAGCAAAATCTGATGTTGTAATACTTTGGGGAAGAAACCCACATACCACTTCATCTCATCTATTACCATTATTAAAAGATAAAAAAATAATTGTAATAGATCCTGTAAAAACACAAGCCGCTAAAACTGCAGATCTTCATGTTCAGATCAAGCCACGCGGAGATCTTGAACTTGCAATACTGCTTAGTCGCTTTTTACATATTGAACATGGACATGATGAAGAGTATTTAAAAAAATATGCAAGTGAGTATGAAGATTTTTATGAACTTACACAAACGATCAGGATTAAAGCTACACTTGACAAAATAGACGTAACACTTGGTGAGATAGGTGATATTTTGGCTATGGTTAAAGATAAAAAAGTAGCCATAGTTTGTGGCGTAGGAATTCAAAAGTATAGAGACGGTGCTGATGTTATGCGCTCAATTGATGCTTTTGCAGTTAATTTAGGTCTTTTTGGGAAAGAGGGGTGTGGTGTTGCATATCTTGGCAATTCCAGTGAAGGGATAAGCTCACCCTTTAATACTAAAGCAAAAAGAGTTTCAAAAGTTGATACAAAATTTTCCGACTTTGAGAGCGTATTTGTTCAAGGTGCAAATCCATTATCACAAATGCCAAATAGTACCAGAGTTAAAGAGGAACTCTCAAAAGTGAAAAATCTAATCTATTTTGGTTTATATGAGAATGAAACAAGTGAAGCAGCTTCACTTGTAATCCCTGCTAAAAACTTTTTGTATAAAAATGATATCCGTACATCATTTTCACATAACACAATGTCAGAGATGCATAAACAAAAAGATATTGACAGCGGTATAAGCGAGTACGAGCTGAGTAGATATCTATGTGATGAGTTTGGAATTGAGATAAAAAGTGAAGATGAATATATAGAACATTTTAAAAGTTTTTGTGAAGAAGATTCAGAAGGAAACTTGCATGTTAAAGGTGTAGAAGAGATTCCATACAAAAATGGATTCGATACAGACGATGACGAATTTGTATTTTTAGATGAGTATGATGCTTTTGTAGCGGATGAAGAGAAGTTGTTTTTAATAACACCGAAGAGTTCAAAAAGTTTAAATTCTCAGTTTAACAGAGAAGATGGCGTATATATTAATGCTTCACACGGATTTAACGATGGAGATTTAGTAAAGATAAAGTCATCAATTGGCTCAGTTGATTTAATAGTGAAAATAGATGACGATCTTAGAGATGATTGTGTAGTTATTTACAGTGGTGTCAAAGGTGTTAATAATTTAACTTCATCACTACATAGTTATGAGGGCAAATGTGCCATCTACCAAGAAGAGATGGTTTGGATAAATACTATTTGATTATTTTAGATATAATTCAGTTTAAAAATAAATAATATCAGGTTTAATTATGAATACTCAAGAATTAGATAAAAAATATGTACTGCCTACGTATGCACGTGCAGATGTTGAGTTTGTAAGCGGGAAAAATGCAACTCTTAAAGATGCAGATGGAAAAAAATATATAGATTTTACTTCTGGTATAGGTGTATGTAGTGTCGGTCATGCAAATGAGACTTTGAATACTGCTATAACTAAACAAATATCAAACATTACACACATATCAAATCTTTACAATATAGCTCCACAAGCTAAAGCTGCTCAAAAAATAGTTGAAGCTAGCGGTTATGATATGCAGTGTTTTTTCGGAAACAGCGGTGCTGAAGCAAATGAGGGTGCTATAAAAATAGCTAGAAAATGGGGTGAGAGTGATGATGGAAAAGTTAAAAGATATAAAGTTATAACACTTCAGCAGTCTTTCCACGGACGTACAATTACTACTGTAAAAGCAACCGGACAAGAATCTATGCATAACTACTTCGGACCGTTTCCTGATGGTTTTGTATATGCAGATGACATGAATCATATTGAATCTCTTATAGATGATCATACATGTGCAGTTATGATTGAACTTGTTCAAGGTGAGGGTGGTGTTCAACCTCAGGATAAAGCAGAGGTTAAAGCACTTGCAAAACTTTTAAAAGAAAGAGGTGTACTTTTAATTGTAGATGAGGTTCAAACAGGAGTATACAGAACAGGTGAGTTCACAGCATCTCAGGTTTATGAAATTGAGCCTGACATTATAACTCTTGCAAAAGGTTTAGGTGGAGGTGTACCTATAGGTGTTGTAATGACTTCTCTTAAAGGAGTTTTGGGCGCAGGTGATCACGGTTCAACTTTTGGTGGAAACTATCTAAGCTCAACTGCAGCGTGTACAGTTATAGATATATTAAAAGATTACAAAAAAAGCGGTGATTTAGAGATCAATACTTTGCTGTTTAATCAAGCTGTTGAGAAGTTATATAAAAAGTATACAAATCTTTTTACTGAAAAAGTTGGTATAGGTATGATGTGCGGACTGCGTGTTAAAGATGCAGAGACATTGGCTGCAATTATAAACTCTGCAAGAGAGCAAGGAGTTATGGTTCTAAAGGCTGGTAGAAATACATTAAGACTTTTACCACCGCTTACAATTACAAAAGAGGAAATGGATGAAGGTTTTAAATCTTTGGATAGCGCTCTTAGTTCTTTGTAATATTGCTAATGCTGAGGAACAGTTAAATGAATCGCTAGAAAAATATATTAGCGATTCAAAAAAGCAACAGTTCGAGTATAGCTATGAGAAAAATGAAGCTGAAAGTTCTAAGCTTCGTGATTCTTGGATAGCACCTTTTATGCTTAACTACAGTTTTACAAAAAATAAACAAGAAGATGAAGCTACATCAACTGCAGCAGCTAGTGAGAGTGAGTGGGATCAAGAAAGTGCATCTGTAACATGGACTCAACCTATTTTTCAAAGCGGCGGTATTTACTACGGGATCAAATATGCTACAGCTAGCGGAAAATATGCAAATTATTCAGTAGATGTACAGAAAAGAAAACTAGTTAAAGACGCTATATCTATCCTTATGCAGATCAAGCAGATAGATCTAAGGGTAAAACGTCAAAACCTGCAAATAAGAAATACCGAGATAGCACTTGAACAGGTCAAAGAGCAATATTTAAGCGGACAGCTTGATTCAAGTTTTTTAGATAATGCAATTATAGACAGAAACGTTGTTATTCAAGCTTTATATGATATAGAGACCAATAAAGAGCGTTTAATATCAAGTTTTGAAGCTCTAAGTGATATGAACTATAAAGAGGCTCGTATTCCAAGTTTGGGTGTGTTATCTAAAGATGATTTTTTAACTTACAATATAGTACTTCAAATGAGTGACAGCGAAGTAGAAAAAAACAGATATTTTAAAGATGTAACAATTGCAAAGTATCTTCCAAAAGTTGATTTTATTGCAGATTATACTTGGACTGACGAAACAAAAATGTTCGGTACTTTTGACAGACCTGAAAATACATCATATAGTTACGGTGTAAAAGCAAGTATACCTTTAAATATAAATACTTTTGTGGATGTATCATCTTCAAGAGTTGATTATTTAAAAGCCAAAGTAGTAGTTGAAGATAAAAAACGTGAACTTAGTGCTATATATGATCAGGTTATGCAAAACATAGATAATCTGGATAAGAAAAAACAACTAAGTGTTGAAAATAAAGATATCTATAAAAAACTTCTTGATGATACTACAGAGTTGTATAAAGCAGGGTATAAAACAGAGTATGATGTAGAGCTTCTTAAAAACTCTTTTGAGATGGCGGAGTTAGATTCTAAGATTTATGATATAGATAAACAACTAGAGTTATTAACTCTATATGAGATGTATAAAAAAGATTAAAATGGATAGAAAATTTAGTGAATATATGACCGATTGGTTATATGGAAAAGACGGATATTATGCTAGTTATAAAGAGATCGGTAAAAAAGGTGACTTTTACACGGCTGTAAGTACAAGCAGATTTTTTGGCGGATGTATAGCTAAACATATAGTGTCGTTGGTTGATGAAGGTTTTTTAAAAAAAGACAGCACTATATGTGAGATCGGAGCACATCACGGTTATTTCTTAGCTGATGTAGTACAGTTTATATATACACTTCGTCCTGAATTATTGGAGAGTTTAAAATTTGTAATTATAGAGCGCTTTGAAGATTTGCAAGAGTTTCAGAAAAACTACTTTAAAGAGAGTTTTGGAGATGCAGTCAGTCTTACACATTACAAATCTTTAAGTGAGCTAAAGTGTGAAAATGCTTTTTTTATAGCTAATGAGATCTTTGATGCATTTCCATGTGAGTTATATTACAAAGGTAAAACAGCACGCGTAGAAGAGGATCATAATGTTGAGTTTGACGTAGATAATGAGTGGGTAAGCCAAAAAGCACAGAAGTATCATAAAGATAGAGGTGAGATAGCTGTAGGTTATGAAGAGTTTGCACGTGAGATGGAACAGGCTGCAGATAAATTTGAGTTTATGAGCTTTGATTATGGTGAAATGCAAGCGCGTCCGGACTTTTCTCTTCGTGTATATAAAAAACACGATGTTATACCTTTCTTTCAAGATAAAGATGAAGAGGGAAATGAGATAAAAAGAGATGAACTTTTTGGCTCCACTGACATAACTTACGATGTAACGTTTGAGCATGTTAAAGATGCATATGCAGATGTAGGTGTAGAATTTGTTGAGTTTAAAGCTCAAATGGTAGCTTTAGTAGATATGGGAATATTAGAACTTTTAGAGATGTTAAAAGAAAATGTAGATGAAAAGATATATAAACAGGAACTCGAAAAAGCAAAGATACTGATTATGCCTAACTTCTTGGGTGAGCGTTTTAAAATGATCAGATTTAGAAAAGAAAAAAAATAAACTAGTAAATAATAATCATTTTCCTTTAAGTTATATCTTCTACAATATTAGATAGTTTATGTTTAAAGGAGACAGTTATGGCAAAGCGTGGTATATCTATATTAAAAGGTATAGAAGCAGAGAAAGTAACAGAGCTTTTAAATAGAGCGTATTGTGATGAGTGGCTAGCTTATTATCAGTATTTTATAGAATCAAAAGTTGTAAAAGGTTTGATGAAAGATGCGGCAATAGCTGAGCTTGATCAACATGCAGCTGATGAGTTAAGACATGCGAATATGGTGGCTGATCGTATGATGCAACTTGGAGGAACTCCGGTACTTCATCCAAATGATTGGACAAAATACTCAAACTGCGGGTATGAAGCTCCAGAAGATCCGGATGTACTTTCTGTACTAGAACAGGCTATAAAAGGTGAGCAGTGTGCTATTAGCGTGTATTCGGAAATTGTTGATATTACGCGTGACAAAGATATTGTAACTTATGATATGGCATCTCAAATATTAGCTGATGAGGTAGAACATGAAGAGGATCTACAAGACCTTTATGATGATATCCATGAGTTTATTGCCGAGATAAAGAAAAACATTCATTAAAATGGAAAATTTAGCACCTGAAGTTTTTTTCCCTGCTTTATTACTCACTATACTAGCAGGTCTTTCAACAGGTATAGGTGCTATGCTTGCTTTTTTTTCCAGAACAAGTAATTATAACTTTTTATCGATTGGAATGGGTTTTTCAGCCGGTGTAATGATATATATCTCATTCATGGAGATATTAATAAAATCACAAGATGCATTTAAACCAATTTACGGTGAAATAATTGGTGAGAGTTTAGCTCTTGCTACATTTTTCGCAGGAATAGGATTAGCTGCTTTTATAGATAGAGTGATCCCAGAAGATGTAAATCCGCATGAGTTAAAATCACAAAATGAGCTTAGTGAACTAAAGCCTAGCAGTTCAGAAGATGTAAGTACAAAGGCACTTAAAAGAACTGGTATATTTACCGCTATTGCAATAGGTATTCATAATTTTCCAGAAGGGTTTGCAACATTTGTTTCAGCTTTAGACGGGTTAGCACTTGGTATACCTATAGCCCTTGCAATAGCAATTCATAACATCCCTGAGGGGATGGCGGTAAGTCTTCCAATCTATCATGCAACGGGAGATAAAAAAAAGGCATTTTACTATGCTTTTGGAAGTGGAATAGCAGAACCTATAGGGGCATTGATAGGTTTTTTTATTTTACTACCCCTCATGGGTGATATGACACTTGGAATAACTTTTGGAATGGTTGCAGGGATTATGATCTATATTAGTTTTGATGAGTTGCTTCCTGCAGCAAGAATATACGGCAATGCTCATACAACAATATTAGGAATAGTGCTTGGTATGGGTGTTATGGCTTTTAGCCTAATCTTTTTTAAGGTGATTTTGTAATCTAGCTTAGTATATATTTTACAGATATTTTGAACTGTTTTGGAAAAGTGAAAAGTGACTGATCTACTTCCATAGGAAAACTGTTCTCTATCGCTTTTATAATTGATTCTTTAAATACTTTTTTACCTGATAAAAACTCAATATCTTTTACATTTCCATCATTGCATAAACTAAAACTTACTTCTACATCACCCTCAATGCCTCTACGTCTTGCAGATCTTGGATATGTTTTGTTTTGATCAATTTTATTTCTTACTTTTGTAAAAAAAATATTTTGTTTCGCTCTTATCTCATCAAGATTTACTTCTGTTTTTTTTGTTGCAATAACCTGCTGTTTAACTTCTGTATTAGTAGTCTCTTGAACTATAGGTTCCTCTTCAACTATTTCTTCTTTTATCTCTTTTTCTATAATCTCTTCTACAGGTTTTTGTTCTATCTTTTTTGGTAGTGTTTCTTTTTTTATAACTTTTTTTACAACCTTCTTTTTAATAGGTTTTTTCTTTACAACTTTTTTCTTTTCTTTAACTATTTTTTTCTTGATCGGTTTTTTTGGAGTTTTCGGCTGAGAGATCATATTTACACTGATAACATTTGGTTTATCCATTTTTTTATCAGAGAATGTATTGTCGTTTGAAAAGAATACAACAGCACCTGCTATTAGGCTAACATAAATAAAACTTGTAATGATAAATGACGAGAGGTATCTATTCATGTTTAAAACTTTTAGTGAAATTATACATTGTCGGTAGATAAAATAAGTTTAAGATAGTCCCCCATAACAGACCGTAACCCAAAGTTACGGCAAGTGGTTGAAAAGAAACGGCTTGAGCAGTTGCGAAAAAGATCAGTGATGATAAACCTATAATAGTAGTGATAGATGTTAGAATAATTGGACGAAAACGTTTTGCTGCAAGAGTGTAGATATTATCTTTAGAACTTGCGGAATTTAGTGTAGCCATCATTATAATACCATCATTTACTATAACTCCGGCAAGTCCAAGAGCACCAATTAAAGACGGCAGAGATATATTTAAACCCATTATATAGTGACCTATAAAAATACCAAGCAGTGAAAACGGTATAACCGACATTACTATCAATGTCTCTCTTAGTGAATTAAACAGATAAAGAATAGATATGAAAATAAGTGCTATTGCTAAAACTGATGCAAGTACCATCTCTGTTTTTAGTGTTTGAGTTTTTTCTCTCTCACCTTTAAACTTCAGATCAATTCCTTCTTTTTTTAACTTGTTTATGATCGGTGTTATTTTTTCTATGACTTCGTTTGCAGTAATCACTTTCGCATTGACATTTGCAAACACATAAAAGCTTGTTTCGCCATCATCTTTTACAAGTTGTTCTAAGGACTGAATCGTTTTAAAATCACATATATCTTTTAGTCTTACAAGTGTTCCGTCTCTAAGCGGAATTTGCAGCGCTTTAAAACTCTCCAGATCTTTGTCGTAGTTTGTCGATTTTATCTTTATATCTACAAGCTCATTTTCATCAAAGATTGTCCCGATTTTTTTTGAGAGGAAAAGCTCAGATATATAATTACCTACGTATTTCTCAGTAATACCTAATGCTTCTCCATAAGAGTTGATCTTTAGTTTGATCTCATCAATTCCGAGTTTTACATTATCTCCAAAGTATTTGATACCGTCTATTTTGGCAAAACCGTCTTCTAACTCTTTAATGGCTTTAATAGCTTTTTGATAATCTTCACTGACTACACCTATGCGTACATCTGCTTTTGCATGACCCATCTTTTTCTCTACTACCATCAAGTTTGAAAGTGTAAAAGTTTTTTTATAGTTTTGCTCTTTTAAAAACTCTCTGATCTCTTTTGAGATCTGCTGCGATGATTTTTCTCTGGTTCTACCCTCAGCGTTATAGTATAAACTCAGATATGGAGTTATATATTTATCTAGAAAATTTTGAGGCTTTTGTTTTTGTAGTTCAACGGTTATGTATCCAACATAAGGGTACATCTCTGCATCACCCGTAGCACTTCTTCTATAACCTGCAGTTGAACTTACATGCTCTATAAAAAATTTATCTTTGTTTTTTAAAAGATCCATTTCAATAGTCTGAACTATTTTTATAGAGTCCTCCAAAGTAGTAGTAGGCTTTGCTTTGAAAGTTATGTCTACACTTGTTGCATCAAATGCAGGAAACATTTGAAATTTAGAAGTTTTAATAGCTATGAATATTAAAACAGGGACAATAATTATAAACACAGTTAAAAAACTTTTCTGATACTTTACACAAGCTCTTAGTGCATCGGCATATAAGTTGTTTACTTTCTCCCAAGAAAGTGTCTTGGCATTAGAATTTAGTGTATGTGTAGCATGGATCGGTAAAAATATAAATGACTCGATTAAAGAGGCAATTACAAGGGCAGAAAAAGCGATTGGAATCAGTTCAATAATATCTCCAAGTCTTCCGCTGATCATAAGTAGAGGTATAAATGAAAAAAGTGTAGTCAAAGATGCAATTGTTACAGGTTTGGCCATCTCTTTTGCACCAAGAAATGCAGCTTCACTTGCTTTGTAGCCTTTTTCAATATACTGTTGAATATTTTCACTAACAACTATGGCATCATCAACAATTATACCTATTGCTATAAGCACACCTATAAGTGAGTTCACATTTATACTGTAACCTGTAAAGTAAAAATATATGGAGCCTATAATGAAAGATGTAGGTATCCCCAAAGCTATGATAAAAGCTATACGGATATTTATTAAAACTGCCGTTAAAATTGTAATTAGTAAAATACCGAGTATGATGTTTGAGATAATAATATTTAATCTGTCTTTTATTATGATTGACTGATCACGTCTTATGTCAAATATAGCATCATCTACTTTCATTTTTGATATCAACTCTTTTATATCATCAGCTATCTCTATGGCATCGCCTAGAGGGTTTTGAGATATAGCTAAAGTAATAGAATTTTTACCGTTCATACTAGCTAAAGTCGATGCATCTTCATATTTTTTATTTACCGCAGCTATATCTTTTAGCATGATCTGCTGATCGTTTATATTTAGTATGGTGTTTTCCAGATCACTTGATAGTTTTTTACCATTATATGTAGATATGTAGTATTGCTCTTTTATATTGTCTATTTTGCCAAGTGGAAATATATGTGATAGTTCAGATAATACTTTGGTTACATCACTTAGTACAAGACCATATGCGTGTACTTTGTTCTCATCTATGATAAGTTCATAAATAAGATCAGAATCACCAAAGATTCTGACCTCAGATACATTTTTAATGTTAAAAAGTTTGTTTTTAAAATCTTTTGCAAGTGTTTTTAACTCGCCTCTTGATATTTTTGATGAGCGGATAGAGACATGCATAATACTTCTAGAGTGTGCAACACCCCTAACAATAGGTTCATCCATGTCTGATGGAAGGTTCTGTCTTACAAGCGATATAACGTCTTTTACGGAATCTGTAACCTCTTGTTTGTCGGCTCCGTCTTCAAGCTCTAAAGTTATGGCAAAACGACCTGGAGATATACCTGATGATATCTCTGCTACACCGCTGAGGTTTTTAGTCTCTGCTTCTATCTCACTTACAGCAATTCTATTTAATAGATCTACGGAAGCTCCAGTGTATGATCCGCTGATCGTTACCGAATTTGGCTCAATTGTAGGTGATATCTCTTTTGGAATTTGTGTATAGGAGTAGATACCTGCTGCAAAAAGCAGGATAAAGAGGGTATAGTTTACTTTATAATTTTCAATAAAAAATTTTAATACCCTGTCTATCATTTATCCTCTTTATTTTAAAAATCTTGCTCAGCTACCTTGAGAGCATCTTTATAGCACATAATTTTACCACCATTTTCTTTGGCAAATGCTTCAGCTTTTTCTTTTGTACTAAATGCATATTTGCTAATTTTACTCATAGTACCTTTCTTACTGCTATCTACTACATAAAATGCAGATCTCGCATCTATGAATGTTAAGCTGATAGTATCTACAACTTTCTCACTTGTTGTTGCTTCACTGTGCTTATGATCCAGCATACAATGAATAGAGCAGTATTGTTTTACTTCTCCTTTTGAATCAGTTGCTGCATGATTAGTTTTGTAAAACATAGGTAGCTTCATACCACATTGTGAACAAGATTTGGCATTCTCACCTTTTTGTAAGATGATCGCTTTATTTGGACTTACACTTTGGAACATTTTAGCTGTGCTGTTAGGATGTTCACCATGGTGAGAGTGCCCTGATGTTGCTTTTCCGTATGTGTGCATTGCATAGATTCTAAATAAGTTAAGAGATAAAAAGAATACGATTAAAAGTGAAGCAAATATATAGGCTACAGTTTTTGCCTTTTTACTTGCTTCAAACAGATTCACACGTGTATATAAAATATAAAATGCCCATATAGCAGCTATGTAAGGAAAGTAACTAAAGATTGAAAGCCAAGCATCTTTACGTGTCGCCAAGTTTTCAACATGACCTTCAATTCCAAAGCCGTATAAAAAACCGTTTGCAATATTTGCATATGTATGTGTAAAGAAACTATGTAACAGGTGTGATAATCCGCCAATTACAAAGATTGGTGCAAATGCATACCCAAGAGTATAAAAAGTTTTAGAATAATCGGCTTTTAGAGCTTTTGAAGCTATAAACATTCCAGAGAGCACAAAAAATAAAACAAGTAAATTTGAGAACATAAATGCAAATAAGCCGACAAGATCAAAACTAACTGCACCAAAAGTGTTTTCAAACCAGTTTGCCGCTTTAGTCCAAGGCATAAATTCAGCTGCTTTACTTCTACCTAAACCATGATGAAAGCTCATTGTAATTGAAATTGCTGCAGCTATAAGTATATATGTCCAAACTTCTATCTTATCAATTTTAAATTTTTGATATAAAGACTTTCCAGGTTTTACCATTTTAAAACTAATACCTTCACAAGCTGCACTACAATCCATACATAAAGAACAGTCTTCCATAGAGTTCTTTTTATCAAAAGTAAAAGGTTTTAGATTATATGTACAAGCTTTTGCACAATCAAAAGTTTTACAATCACCACAATCGCTTTTATATGAACCAAGCCATGTAAAAGATATACGGTGAAATGCTTTTGTTAAAGAACCTATTGGACAGATATTTTTACAATATTCCATATCTTTATAAAGATAAAACATTAAAAATGCTATTAAAGTTAGTACGGTAAACAGCATCGCTGTTGCAAAAGGAGCTTTAAAAAAGCCAGGGTACATATAGTAAACTCCCCACCAGCCAATTATAATAAGCATTAAACCCCACCAAGGATTTTTTAGCCATTTAGGCATCTCTTTTTTAAGTCCATATCTAGTTAGATACTTTCCTATAAATCCATGAGGACAGATACCGCAAAAGATACGACCAAATGTAGCTAGAGTTACTACCATAAAAAGTGACCAAAACAGTCCCCAAAAAAGGTAACGTGTAAAAGTATTCTCTTTTGTTTGTACCTCAAAGCCAAGGTATATTCCGTATAAAAAAAGTCCAAGAACTAGAATTCTTACAAACATAAGAAAGTTTTGGTTTTTAAAGATAAACCCAAGAACGGGCATGCCGAATATATCATTTTTATCGCGATTATTATTTATTTCGATCATCTATTTTTCCTTTTGAGTAATTATTCCTAGATTTTTAAACTCTTTGAGTTTTAGAATGTCTAAAACCTCTACAAAGAGTTCAAATTCTGCTTTTTTATCGCAGTTTATGTGGATTGGAGTAGTTTTTTTAAGTGATTCTAATCTAGATGAAATATCTTTTTTAAGGACTTTTTCTTTGTCGAATAAAACTTCTCCACTCTCTTTAATAGTTATAGTTAGATTTTTTATATCTTCCTGTTTTGAAGCACTTTTAGAATCAGGCAGATCAACAGGTATAATTCCTTTTGCAACAAAAGAAGCTGTTGTGAGAACTATCACAAGCAGTACGAGCATAATATCAATAAACGGCACTACATTGATAGAATCAAACTTTTTAATTTGCAAGATCGTTTTCCTTTTGATGGATATCATATTTTGCAAGTATAACTTCTATTTTTCTGCTTAGGTGGTTGTAAAATATAATTGAAGGTATGGCAACCAAAAGTCCCATAGCAGTTGCTTTAAGAGCAAGTGCAAGTGATGTCATTATCATTTTAGCATCCAAGTCACCGCTTTGTCCCATGGCATAAAACGTTATGATAATCCCAAATACGGTTCCAAGTAAACCTATGTATGGAGCATTTGATCCAAAGGTAGAGATGATGTTAATATTGTTTGTAACATCAATCTCCAGAGCTTCTTTGGTATTATATTTTGAAACATCTACTTTTTTATAAAACATTATACGCTCGATCCAAAACCATAAAGCTATAAAACTCATAAGACCTAAAAGACCGATGATTCCGTAGTCAACAATTGTTTTTAAAAGTTCGATATCCATCATAAAACTCTTCTAAAATTTTGCAGAAAGTCCGGCAGTTAATACTCTTCCAGGATTAACCGTAATAGATAAATCTTCAGAATTAAATAAACCGTCTTCATTTCTATCAGAACTACTTCTTGCTGAAGTGTAATATTGTTTATCTAAAACATTGTCAGCTCTTACAAAGAAGCTAGTATCAAACATACCAAGTTTACTATTATACGTAGCCATAAGGTTTAGTGTAGCATGACCACCAATCTCAATTTGGTTTAGATCATCTGCATAATATTTGCTTTTTGCATTTACTTCAGTCATAAAAGAAAGCTCTTTTGTAGCTTTGTAGTCCATAATTAGGTTTACAGTATGTTTAGATGTTCTAGGGATTGTATTTCCAGTTACATCATAAGTCATTACAGGTGCAGGTGTAAAAACAGGGAAGTATACATCTGAACCCAATGTGATACCAAAGTTTCTATAGTTAGTATATTTAGCTCTTAAATAAGTATATGCCATATTAAAAGATAAAGAATCGGTAATCTCTCCCATAGTTGATAGCTCTAAACCTCTATGTCTAGCTCCACCTACATTATCCCACATATCTGTAGTATCAGTATCACCATAGTTTCCAGAAGTTCTCATAATAAAGTCTTTTCTATCTAGCTGGAAGATTGAAGCTTCGTATTTGATATTGTTTGCTAATGCTCTTACACCGATTTCATAGTTGAGTGATTCTTCCGGTTTTAGATTCGGATTATTTATAGTTGAACCCCATGTACTTACATCACCTGCAAAAAGTTGAGAGATTGTAGGTGCGCGAAAACCTGTAGAATAGTTTGCAAATAGTGTAGAGTTATCACTCATTTGGTAGTTAAGACCAAGTCTGTATGAATACACTGAAAAATCTTTATTTAAATCATTTGCTTCTGAATCAGTATAGTCAAGTTTTATCTTGTCATATCTTAAGTTTGCAGTAGCACTAAAAGAGTTAGTAAATGCATATTTATATTCTCCATACACTGCATATACGTTTTCATCAGTTTTATTGTTGCTTTTAAAGTCACCAGGTTGATAATAGTCAGGATATACACCAGCCATAGGTCCGCCGTAAACTACTAATGCTTGAGCAGCTCTAAATGTAGTTTTATTTTCATACTCATTTGCACGTAAATCAACACCAACTAGTGCAGCTGAACTGTTAAATGAATCTCTATACTCACCTTTTACACCTTTTTGAGTTTGTTCATAGTGGTTGTCATATACGTAATTGTCATCTGTTAATGTAAGATCTGTATTACCACTAGAGTCTTTAGTCTGAGGAGCAGACATAAACTCTGTAGTGTCTGTATAGATGTAAGTATTTACCAAAAGATTCGCACCATGGTCAAAGTCTTTTGAATATGTTAAGAATGCTTTTAATAGTTCAACATCATATCCTCTTGTATAGTCACGACTTTGCTGATCACCAAGGTAAATAGATTCAGGGTTTGTTAAAGCTTCAAGACCACCGCCAACAGTACCGTGTGAGTCTTTTTCTCTCTCAGAATACTCTACACCAAGGTTGATATCAGAACTATCATCTATATAGTATTGTAATTTACCATTTAGATATTTTGTATCATAGTCTGAATCTTCATGATATCCATCAGCAGATCTTGTACTCGCTTGAACGTGAAAACTTAAATCATCATTTGCATATCCTGTTCTTGCAACAGCTTTTTTATATCCATCACTTCCGACTTCAACTGCACCATAGTTGTGGTTATATTTTGCACCTCTTTTTGTTGTAATAATCACGGCACCAGATAATGCGTCATCACCAAATAGATAAGATGCTCCACCTTTTATAACTTTTACGCTTTCAATATTGTCAAGGTCTATATTTACTTTACCAGTTCTCTCAAAAACAGGTACACCGTCAATTACAACTGCAACACCCGGTTTTTCACCCATATACATTTGGTTTTCTACACCTCTTAAGTGTATTTTTAAAGTATCACCAGTAGATGATTCAGTAGTTATACCAGGAATTGACTGTAGAATTTGTTGAAGATTTTCAACATGTTCTTTATCAACTCTTTCTCCACTAATTGTAGTTGTACTTGAAACTTCACTTTTTTTATTCTCAAATTTATCATCAATTGTTGATGACTCTACTTTAATCGTTCCCAAGTCTGATGCATATGCGCTAATAGCAAGTGCACATACGGCTGATATAGCTGTTATTTTTTTCATATACTTTCCTAAACTTTAAATAATTGGTGTAAGTATATTTTTAAAGTGTTACATTAGTGTTAAATAAAATTAACAATAAAAAGTTATAAAATATAATGTAACATTTTTGGAATATTTGATTATGAAGAAGTTTTAGGAAAAATCCTAAAACATTAGTAAAATTGCTTATAAATTGTCTATAATCTTTAACAGCTCTTCAGGTCTGTTAGAGTTTTTAAGAGCATTCTCTTTAGATATAGTTTTCTTTTGAAGAAGTTCCATAATTTCTTGAGTTTGAGTTTTCATTTGCGTTTCACCCTGATTTAACTGCATTTGTGAGTACAGCTGGTGAACTTTATCTTCACGAATAAGGTTCGAAATAGCAGGATTTGTAATCATGATCTCTTGTGTTGCAACTTTACCGCCACCGATTCTTGGAATAAGCATCTGCGAGATAACTGCTACTAAAGATGAAGCAAGTTGTGCACGTATTTGCCCTTGTTGTTCAGAATCAAAAACGTCGATAATACGGTTGATCGTACCTGCTGCAGAGTTTGTGTGAAGTGTTCCAAAAACAAGGTGACCTGTTTCTGCTGCCGTTAGTGCTGCACCGATTGTTTCAGCATCACGCATCTCCCCGATTAGGATTATGTCCGGGTCTTGTCTAAGTGAGTATTTAAGTGCTGCAGCGAAAGAACGTGTAGAACTACCAACATCACGCTGAGAAAAAAGAGATTTATTGTTTTTATGAACAAACTCCACCGGATCCTCAACCGTAATTATATGTTTACGCTCAGTTAAGTTGATCTCGTTAAGCATAGCAGCAAGTGTAGTAGACTTACCTGAACCTGTAGGACCTGTAACTAGAATAAGACCTTTTTCTCTTTTTACAAGCTCTTTAAAGATTGGTGGAGAATCAAATGAATCAAGTGAAGGGATCTCAATAGGAATCATACGAAAGGCACAAGCAGTTCCACCGATTGTTTTATAGTAGTTCGCACGGAAACGTCCAACATTTTCTATCTCAAAAGAGAAGTCAAGTTCGTTATATTCTTCAAACTCTTTCTTTTGTTTCTCTTTGATTAAAGAGTTCGCCATAGCATCAACATCTTTAGATGTAAGCTTTGGTAACTTTAATGGTTTTAACTCTTTATCTATACGGATTTGAGGTTCACTACCAACAACAAGGTGTAAGTCAGATGAACCAAGTGCTAGAGTACTTTTTAAAAGTTTTCTAACGTCAATTGTTTTTCCCTCTGTTTGTTCTGTCTCTTCTGCCATATTGATCCTTGAATTTTATTCTATGATTTTTGGTACTACAAAAAAGTGGTCTGCACTGTTTGGTGAATTTTTTAATATTTCATCGTTTATATGAGTATCGCATGATGGTATATCGTCTCTTGTAAATGTAGCTCTGTCATCCATTGCAAACTTGTCATCTACACCATCAGTATTTAATTCACTTAAGTTATCTACAAAAGATACAATCTCAGATAATTGTTCTTTTATCTCTTCTCTTTTACTCTCATCTACCTCTAAATAAGATAGTTTTTCAAGCTTTTTTAAAAGAGTGTCATCTACTTGCATATAAGTTCCTACTATGTAAATTTGTATTATTGTAGCTAAAAAAAGTTATTTATTTGATAAAAATTTAACAAACTATTAGGTAATATTACGCACTACTTAAAATATAAGGATTTTTTTTGAGTTTAAAAGAAAACATAAATATGGTTAAAGACGAGCTTAACTCAGAAGAGAAGTTTTTTGAAAAAGCGGTAATAACTGAAAAGTTTGTTAAAAAATATAAAAACGTAATGATTGGTGCAGTTATTGCAGTAGTTTTATTAGTAATGGGAAATTTAATTTACGAAGCTAATAAGAGTGCTAGTATAGAAGAGGCAAATGTAGCATTATCTGCATTAAACCAAGATCCTACTAATGTAGATGCAAAGTCAGAGCTAGAGTCATTAAGTAAAGAGCTTTTTGATGTGTGGAGTTACTCTCAAGCTATAGCAAATAATGATATGAAGGCTTTAAAAGAGTTAAGCTCATCTAAAACTTTTGTTGTCGCTGATCTTGCCAGTTATGAACTAGCTTCTAGCAGTGCTGATCAAGATGCTTTATCAAAATACTCTATGAAACAAAATTCAATCTATAAAGATTTGGCACTTGTGCAAAACGCTATTTTATTTATTAATAAAAATGAGATTGAAAAAGCGCATCAAGAATTAAAAAAAGTTCCTCAAAGTTCAAGTTTAAACAAAGTTGTCTTAGCTTTACTTCATTATGGAGTGAAATAAAAATTGCATAAAATATTTTTAACATTTTTAACAGTTCTTGTACTGGTTTTTAGTGGCTGTAGTTCAAAAAAGGTATATGAACCAAAGTCAGTAAAAGATGATTGGGAAATCTACGGTGATATGAACCAAAGCATAGTAGAAACTAATCAAGATGGTGCTCTTTTAGAAGACAGACGTGTTTTTGTAGAGGGAAAGGTTAGCAATATTACTATAGATGAAGATAAATACTTTTTATCTTACAGTGACGGTTGGGTTATAAGTGCATCTTTAGATGGAAATATGACACTTGCTTATGAATCAGACCCTAGTATGATTCACAATTTTGATTTAGAGAAATCAGTAGCTACTGCTAGTGTAAAAAATGATACTTTAGCCGTACTTTTTGCAGATAATGAGATGGCACTTTATTCTATATCTAGTAAAAAACCTATTTTAAAAGAGCAGGGAAATCCACCTATTATTATAAACTCAAAAGTTGTAAAACCATATTTTATGAATGACTTGGTACTTTTTCTAACGTTGGATGGAAAAGTAGTTATCATAAGTTCTACTCAAAACAAAAAACTAAGAAGTATTATTGTATCAAGTGAAGATAACTTCAATAATATTATTTACTTTAACATAGTTAATGATAAATTCATAGCAGCAACAGGTACTAAGATACTCTCTTTTGGTCAAAAAGAGGTAAGGGTAGAGTATGAAGCGAGATCTATCATTACTGATGGCAACAATATATATGTAGCAACTAAGCAGGGGGATATTGTCTCTTTAAACTCTGAACTTGGAGTTAATGAAAAAGTAAAATTCCCTTTTGCCCATTTTTTAGCTCTTATAGCTACAGGTGATAAAATTTATGCACTGGAAAAAGAGGGATATTTAATAGAGTTCAGTAAGGATTTGTTAGAGTATGATGTATATGAAGTTGATGTAGAAGAGGGCTACATCCATGTAAACGATAAGACTTTTTATATAGAAGATGAGTACATCTCAGTTCAGTAAAGAGTTAGAAGCTTTTTTAGAATATATAAGTGTAACAAAAGCACTAAACAAAAAATCAATTGAGGCTTATATGGGTGATCTCTCATCCATAGAGGCAGAACTAGACTCACCTTTAATTAACATAGATTCAGACAAACTTTTAAACCTACTCTCAAAGTATGAAAACAAACGCACGCTAAACCGTAAACTCTCATCTGTAAATGCATTTTTCGATTTTTGTTACAGTAGTAATTTTGTGCAGGAAAAAACAAAATTAAAAAGTGCAAAGATACCAAAACTTTTACCAAAGTTTCTCTCACTTGATCAGCTAAGTGCCGGTATAAAACTATGTGATACTACTAACTGGCTCGGTCTGCGTGATGCGGCACTTTTATACTTTTTATATGCTTCAGGTGTGAGGATCAGCGAGTGTTTGAGCCTTACCAAAGAAGATATGGATGGAGAATGGCTTCTTGTGCGTCACGCTAAGGGTGATAAAGAACGTTTGGTACCGGTTGCAAAAGTGGCATTAGATGCGCTAAAAAGGTATTTAGATGCCATGCCGTATGAAAAAGATTTTTTATGGTGTAATTATAAGGGTGATAGATTAAGCAGGGTATCTGCTTTTAAGATAACTCAAAAATATTTAGGCGTATCTCCACACGTACTTCGCCATTCATACGCAACTGCACTTATAACAGGAGGGGCTGATCTAAGAGTTGTTCAAGAGCTTTTAGGTCATGCTTCTCTTATAACAACCCAAGTATATACACATATTCAAAAACAGCATTTGAGTGAGACTGTAGATGTATGTCACCCATTTTCAAATATTTAGAAATAAGCTTAAAAATAGCACGAATAATGTAAAATAATTTTCATGAATGAGACCAACAATTTTTTTCTTTCAAAACCTTTTTTAAAATCACTTTTTTTTACTCAAAATAAGTGGCATCAACATGGAGTATTAGTGCATACTTTACGTGTAGTTTACCACATTTTAAAAAAAGGTCACTATAAGCTTTTAGCTGCTGCAGTTTTACACGATATTGGTAAACCTTTTACCGCCTTTATTAAAGATGATGAGGATCGTGAGTTTAATGAATACAGTTTCACAGATCATGAAGAACGATCTTATCAGATCATAAAAAACTGGCCTTTTGTAAGTAAATATACAAAAAATATGGTACGCTATCACTACTTAATTAGAGATATAGAAAAGTCAAAAAAAGAAGACCTAAAAAGATATGCACAAAAGGTAGCTATTTGGGATACTTTAGATGATGAAACAAAAGAAGATTTGGCTGAGTTTTTGATCTGTGATGATCTTGGCAAGGGTAAAAAGAGAAGATGAAAAATATTTTAGTCGTAGTTATTATAATTGCAGTGATTGTAAGTGTATTTTTAATGCTTGGAGCAAGCGGTGGTATGGTTGTCGTAAAAGAGGGCAATCTAAAAAAACTGCCTTTAGAAATAAAGCTTGGCCATTTCCAAGACAGCGACTGCGGAATGGTTATAGATGATCTCTCTTTTGCATCACAGGTTGTATCTCCTAGCGGTAAGACATACTTTTTTCATGATCACGGCGGTATGGCAAAGTGGCTTAAAGATAAAGAATTTGAAAATGATGCTAAAATATGGGTCATGAGTGTAGATACTAAAAAATATATAGATGCAAAAAAAGCTTATTACTCATCTAACGATGAGACTCCTATGGGGTATGGTTTTGGAGCATATGAGAACAAACAAGATGGCTTTATAGATTTTGATGAGATGCAACTTAAGATGCTTCGTGGAGAGACTATGAATAATCCACTGATAAGAAAAAAACTGCAAGGGAATAACTAAATGGAGAGTGTAAATATATTAACTATTTTATCCATTGCATTTTTAGGATCGTTTGGGCATTGTATAGGTATGTGCGGCGGTATAGTTATGGCATATTCAAATATCAAAATTGATCCACTCTCTTCTAAAGTGTCAAAAAGTGTTGCACACCTTTTATATTCTTTTGGGCGTATAACTACATATACTGTTTTAGGAGCACTTTTTGGCTATTTGGGCGGTGTTGTAGTTTTTTCAAATAATGCAAATGGTATACTTTTAATAGTAGCCGGAGTAGCTATGATACTAGCGGGCTTATCTCTTATGGGTAAGATGAAATCACTTAGCATCGGCGGTAAATCATTAAGCGATACAAAATTTTATAAAAGCAGTTTTACAAAGATAATGAACTCAAAATCAAATATGAGTTTTTATCTTTTAGGTATGTTAAACGGCTTATTACCATGTGGTTTTGTGTACTTTTTTGCAATTACAGCGGCAAGTACTGCAAATCCAATTTACGGAGCTTTAGTTATGTTTATATTTGGTTTGAGTACAATACCAGCTATGTTTGGTCTTGGAACTCTAAGCAGTTTAAATTTAGCGACAAATTTTAGAAATATGTTAGTGTCTTTAGCATCTATAGCCGTATTATTTTACGGTGTATTTACAATATATAGCGGATATGAATATATTTCAAATCCAGAAAAAACATTACGTGATTGTCATTAAGGAGTTAATATGGAAAATTCAATAGTTGATAGTATAAAAGCGCTTCCGCCATTATCAAAAACGATAGCGGATATAAATAGAATTCATGCAGACCCTGAAGGATCAGTAGCCGATATGGCTAAAGCTATTGAGG
The DNA here is from genome assembly GCF_041583195.1 of Sulfurimonas sp. Taxonomy (NCBI): domain Bacteria; kingdom Pseudomonadati; phylum Campylobacterota; class Epsilonproteobacteria; order Campylobacterales; family Sulfurimonadaceae; genus Sulfurimonas; species Sulfurimonas sp. Next base: position 55,876 of record NZ_JBFHGL010000002.1, on the reverse strand, counting down.
GTGATCCTATGATCGTTGCAAACCTATTAAAAGCTGCAGCTTCACCATTATACGGCTTTTCAAGAGAGATAAAAAATGCATCTCAGGCAGTTAGTCTATTTGGTATGAGTATGACACGTTCTATTGCTATTGGTAACTCAGTTAGAAAACTTTTAAACGTAGATTTGGAACCATATGGAATCAGTAGTGATCAATTTGCAAATATATCATCACTTCAAGCAGTACTACTCTCAACTTGGTATAACAAAATAGACAGAGCAGCAGCTCAAAAACTTTTTTTGCCGGTATTTTTACAAGAAACAGGTAAAATTTTAATTGCCAGTGATATTATCCAAAACGATGAAACAATCAGTTTCAAGTCTGATGCTGAGACTTCAAATAATCTTGCACAGCTTGAAAAATCATATGTAGGTATGACTACTGCCGATGTAACAGCTTTAGTATTTGAGCACTGGAACTTCGATGAAGAGATTATAGAAATTATTAAATATGCAGATGAACCTCAAAACGCACCAGATAATTTAAAAGAAGCGGCAAATATACTAAATATTATAAAAACAATAATACCTGTTAACAAGCCTTTCTCTGAACAAGCTATAAACTTTGGACTAAAAAAAGCTGAAGATGCAGGATTTGATACAGCTCCATTAAAATCAGCTATAGATATTGTTTCGGAATTTGTGTAGATGGCAAAAACCGTAACTATTATCGATACCTTCGGGTTTTTCTTTCGTGCATTTTATGCACTCCCGCAACACTTAAAAAATAAAGACGGCTTCCCGACAGGACTATTAACCGGATTTACAAACTTCATAGCAACTCTTCAAAAAGAACATGACAGCGACTATATAGTTTTTGCGGTTGATTCTAAAGGTGATACATTTAGAAATGAGATAGACCCTAACTATAAAGCAAACCGTCAAGCACCTCCTGAAGAGTTAAGCATGCAACTACCAGTTGCTATTGAGTGGATAGACAAGATGGGTTATAAAACTCTTGGAATGAGTGGTTTTGAAGCCGATGATATGATAGCTTCTGTTGTAAAGCATGCAAAAGAGAAGGGCTATAACGTACGCGTAGTATCACACGATAAAGACCTTTACCAGCTGATCGATGATGGTAAAGTTGTAGTAGTTGATGCTATCAAGAAAAAAGTTATGGATGAAGAATGCTGTTATGAAAAGTACGGTGTTACTCCAAAGCAGTTTATAGATTATCAATCGATACTTGGTGATAGTGCCGATAATGTTCCTGGTGTTAAAGGTATTGGAAAAGTAGGTGCGGAAAAACTTTTAAAAGAGTATGGAACTCTTGATAGCATTTATGAGAATCTAGCTACTATAAAGGGTGCAAATCAAAAGAAACTTATAGAATCTCGTGATAATGCATATATGTCAAAAAAACTTGTAACTCTTAGAGATGATGTTTTAGATGAATTAGAGTTTGATTTTGAAGATTATAAGATGGATGTAGAACATCCTTTTTTAAATATATATGACGAGCTTGTAAAGTATGAGCAAAATGCAATACTAAGAGTCTTAAAAGCAAAAAATCAAGTGAGTGAAGAACATCACAACAGCGTAGTTCAAAAAGTAAATAATGACAGTGAAGTATCTCTTGGCAAACTTGAATTTAAAACTACACTCATTACAAGTTCAGATCAGCTAAACAATGTTCTAAGCACTTTAACAAAAGATACTCTTGTAGCATTTGATACGGAGACTACAGGACTAGAATATGACAAGGATAAGCTGGTTGGTTTCTCTTTTGCATTTAATGAGTCTGAAGCTTACTATGTTCCATTTGGGCATTATTACTTAGGTATAGGCGATCAGGTTGATGAGAGTGTTGCAAAAGATGCAATGAGAAAGATTTTTCAAAGCAAGGTAGTTGGTCATAATATAAAGTTCGATCTTCACTTTGTTACAAAGTTTTTAGGTGAAGATCTGAACATTTTTGGTGATAGTATGATCCTTGCATGGCTTATAAACCCTGAATCAGCACTAGCACTTGATAAACTATCCTCAGCGTTACTAAACCATGAGATGATCTCTTTTAAAGACACGATCAAAAAGGGTGAGACTTTTGCAAGTGTGGAGCTTGAGACTGCTTGTAAATACGCAGCCGAAGATGCACTAATAACTTTTAAGCTTTACAATCTGTTTTTAGAGAAGTTAAAACTGCAAAATGCAGAGCACTTAATAGGTGAGGCTCAAAATATAGAGTTTCCGTTTATTAAAACGCTTATGGGTATGGAAAAAGAGGGTATAAAGGTTGATAGCGAATTCTTAGATATGTTCTTACATAAGGTAAAATCAACTCTTTATGATCTTACAAACAAGATCCATGAGTTAGCAGGAAGCGAGTTTAACATAAACTCAACTAAGCAGCTTGGCGTTGTTCTGTTTGAGCATTTAGGACTGCCTGTAGGTAAAAAAACAAAAACAGGTTACTCTACAAATGAGCAAGTTTTAAGTTCATTAGTTGATTCACACTCGATTATTCCATTACTTTTAGAGTACCGTGAGGTTTATAAACTATTTTCAACTTATATAGAACCTCTTTTAAAACTTAGTCGTGAAAATGAAGACTCTAGAATTCATACTTCATTTGTTCAAACAGGTACTGCAACTGGAAGACTTAGCTCAAAAAATCCAAACCTGCAAAATATACCGACCCGTACAAAGCTTGGTGCTGAAGTTAGACGTGCATTTGTGGCTTCAAAGGGTAAAAAGCTTGTGGGAATTGATTATTCTCAAATAGAGTTAAGACTGCTTGCTCACTACTCAGAGGATAAGATACTTTTAGATGCGTTTAGAAATGACAAAGATATACACCGTCAAACTGCGGTAGCACTTTTTGGTGAAGAAGAGGCTGATTCAAAACGCTCTATTGCCAAGACTGTAAACTTTGGACTTTTATACGGTATGGGTCAAAAGAAACTTTCACAAACTCTGGATATATCTACAAAAGAAGCAAAAGAGATCATTGACAGATATTTTGAGAGTTTCCCGTCTGTAAAAAGTTACTTTAGAGGTATAGTAGATAGTGCAAAAGAGAGAGGGTATGTAGAGACTATACTTGGACGCAGACGCTACTTTGATTTTGAAAATGCAAAACCTATGTTTAAGGCTGCATATGAGCGTGAGAGTGTAAATACACTTTTTCAAGGTACTGCAAGTGATCTTATTAAACTTTCTATGAATAAGATACATCATGAAATTAAAGAACACTCTCTAAATGCAAAAATGCTTTTACAAATACACGATGAGTTGATTTTTGAAGTAGATGAAAACGAAGCTGAAGTTTTAGCAGATAAGTTTAAAGGGATTATGGAGTCGATTATGGAATTGAATATCCCTCTAAAGGTAAGTGTAAATATAGGTGATAACTGGGGTGATTTGAAGTAATGAAATCTTATATGATCACTTCAGATGCCTTATCTAGTGAGCATATAAAAAAGCATATGCCCGATTATGTTTTATACAGAGATAAAACGAACCAAAACTATGCAGATGACGCATCAAAGTTTGTAGATGTTTGTCGCAGGTTTAAAGGTGTAAAGTCTTTTTTACATCAAGATGCTGATTTAGCTAAAAAGCTAGGTGCCAATGGTGTTCATTTAACATCTTTGCAGTTAGATAAGGTAGAGTACGCAAAGTCAAAAAATTTAGAAGTTATTATAAGTACACACTCTTTGGAAGAGGTGCAAAAAGCTGAAATTTTAGGTGCAGATGCGGTTACATACAGTCCTGTCTTTAATACACCCAATAAGGGTGAGCCTAAGGGTGTAGATGATCTTAAAGTGCTTGTTGAATGTGTTGATATAAAAGTATTCGCACTAGGGGGAATCACAAGTCAAAAAGAGATAGATAAAATTAAAGATACAGGTGTGTACGGTTTTGCATCTATTAGATACTTCGAATAGGGGATAAGAAGAATGAATTTAAAATTAAAAATAATATCTATGATAGCAAGCTTATTGCTTAGTGTGTCTGTGATCACTACTTACATAAACTATGTAAAAGATGTAGAAGGTGCACAAGCACAATTAAAAAATGTATCTCTACCACTCTCAATAGATAATATATACACAGAAGTTCAGCAACATATGATAAAACCCCTTATAGTATCATCAATGATGGCAAGTGATACCTTTGTTAGAGACTGGATACTAGTAGAGGGTGAAAAAGATATAAAGTCTATTCAGAAGTATTTAAAAGAGATTCAAGATAAATATAATGCATTTACATCGTTTTTAGTATCGGATATTACAAAAAATTATTACCATCAAAGAGGTCTTGTTGATGTTGTAAAAGAAAACAATGAAGCTGACAAATGGTATTTTGAGTTTAATTCCAAAGATGAACTATATGAAGTAAATTTAGATATAAATACGAACTTTAGTGATTCACTTATTATGTTTATAAATTATAAAGTTCAAGACTATAATCAAAAAATTATAGCAACTACCGGTGTTGGAATTAAACTGATAAATATAGTTGATATGCTTGATTCATTCAAAAAAAAGTATAAGTATGATGTATATTTTGTTGATAATAACGGGGAGATAATACTTCATACAAGTGATCTAAACAAACGCGGAAATATATCTAAAATAGGTGATCTTAAAAGGCTTGAGAAAAAGATCAGAGAAAACAGCGGTGATAAATACGAGTATGAATATAAAGATTCTACATATATGCTTCATACAAAATACATTAAAGAGTTGAACCTATACCTTTTTGTAGAAGTAGATAAAGATAAATATGTAAGTGATATAAGTCAAAGATTTTACATAAACTTATTGTTATCGGTGCTAATAACTTTAGTGATTGTATATATTATTATTCATTTTATAAACATCTATCAGGCAAGACTAGAAAAGATAGCACATGAAGATGCACTGACAGGTCTTGATAACAGAAGAAAGTTTAATCATGACATAGAATCCATGTTTGAAGAGTTTTACAGAAGACATATAAAATCTTTAACATTGGTTATTCTTGACATAGATGATTTTAAAAAAATAAACGATACTTACGGACACCTAGTAGGTGATAAAGTACTAGTAAGATTTGCAGAAATTTTAAAAGAGAACATACAAGTCAGTAACTATATAGCCAGATGGGGTGGTGAGGAGTTTTCCATTCTTTTAGTAGATATCTCAGAAGAAGACATATTGGAACTTTTTCAAAAGATACGTATAGCTATTAGTAAAGATGAGGTTTTATATGATCTTATACAAGGTAACATAACTTCAAGTTTCGGTGTTGGAGCACTTGGACAAAATGAATCTATTGATGCACTGATCAGCAAGGTAGATTCTGCATTATATGCTGCAAAAAAATCAGGAAAAGACAAGATTGTAAAAGCTTAGTCTAAAGATTTTGCAGCTAAATATCCGCTTGAAAAGCTCCACTGGAGATTGTATCCTCCGCATGGTCCGTCTATATTTACAATCTCCCCACAAAAATAAAGCCCCTTTATTAGTTTACTTTGCATTGTTTTTGGATCTATCTCGTTTAGTTTAATTCCACCTCTGGTTATCATAGCCATTTTAAATCCATCGTGCCCGTTTATAGTAAGTGGAGTCCAAGCCAGAGTTTTTAAGAGTTTTTCCTTTTTGATACCGTCAATCTCTTTAAATTTTATATTTTTTTCTATATTGCATAACTTTAGTATCTCCTCTGATAAAGCAGCAGGAAGTAACGTTTGGATAAGCTCCAATATATTTGCATCAGGATTTGAACTTTGGGCACTTTTAAGATCTTTTAAAAGTTCATCTTCATTTTTTCCCTTTGTCAAATTTATTAAAGTAGGTACTTCAGAGTACTTATCTATAAGAGGTGTAATCTCTCTTGCAAAGTCTAAAACAACAGGACCTCTAATTCCATTTTTGGTAAAAATCAGATCACCATAAGCTGTTAGTTTTTTATGTTTTTTCATATCTACTTTCATAGTAACTTTTGCAATTGTATCAGCTCTGCAGTTTGAGACCCAATCCTCTTTTGTACGTAGCGGCATCATGGCAGGATAGAGTTTTGTTGTAGTATGACCAAGCTCTTTACTAATCTCAAATCCATCCCCCTCAGCTCCAAGAGTAGGATAGCCCAAGCCGCCTGTAGCTAGTATGACATGCTCACTTTTATATATATCTGTGCCTGTTTTAACACCAATAACTTGCAAGTCTTTTTCTAAAATGTTTTCAACTTTTTTGGATGTTAATACAACTACTCCTAAATTATCCATAGTTGTTTTAAGTGCATCTAATATCGTAGAAGATGAATGAGACGTTGGAAATATTCTAAATCCGTCAGGCGCATGTGTCTCAACACCGATTGAATCGAAAAAGCTCTGCATATCTTCACGAGAAAAAGAGTTAAGAGCATCTTGCATAAAACGTCCGTCACGTCCAAACTTTGACATAAATTCATCTTGGGAAAGTGTATTGCTAAGGTTACATCTACCTCCGCCTGTAGCTTTTAGTTTTGCGCCTATTTGAGGTAGTTTTTCAAGTAAAAGAACTTTTTTGTTATCTTTTGCAGCAGTAATAGCGGATATCATTCCTGCAGCCCCTGCACCGATAACTATAAGATCATAGTCACTATCTTTATTAGTCATCTTTTACAATCCATAGATGACTATACCAATACCATCTACCACTGCTGTGTCTAGCTGTACAGGTGTATCTGTCTCTTGGTGTATTTAGTGGTTTTTTCGCACTTATTCGTGCTTCAAGTTTTGATAACCATTTAATATCAATTGCCTCTCCGTCCGCCGTGAAACAGTTCATACCTCTTATGTCTTCTGTGAGTTTTATTCTTAGTCTCGGAGCTTCAATGTTGTCTGCTATGGTATTATTTGGGTACTCTGATACTACAGGTAGAGCTAAAGTATTTGCTTTTAGGGCAAAGCTTTTTATCTCCCCAAAGATCTCTGACATTGGAAACCTTGGTATAGCTTTTAGGTCACTCTCAAAGCTTATAGCCCCTGATGTTTGAGCAATACCGACATAGCCAAGAGACCTAATATATTTGGCACTTTCTTGTGTGTATTCACCGTATGGGTATGCTATCATTTTAGGATCTGTATTTGTATCTTCTCCAAGCTCTTTTTGAAGCTCTTTTTGTGCATTTGTAAGCTCATTTTTTATACGTTTTTGCCACTCATTTTTTGTCTCATTTTTAAGAGGCAATATATAGTCGTGTGTATAGGAGTGGCTAGAGAACTCTGCACCGTCTTTGAGCATCTCTTTCATATCTTCCCAGTCCATATAGCTGTTAGATGCCTTGCTTATCGCAGATGTGTGTACAAAAACAGTAAATGGGTAGTTCATCTCTCTAAGAAGAGGGTAGGCTTTTGTGTATACGCTTTTATATGCATCATCCATAGTTATGGCTACGGTCTTTGGCGGGATATCTTTTTTCTCTTGTATATGTTTAATTATTTGTGAGAGCGGCCAGACATTAAAGTTGTTCTTTTTCAGATACTCTAGATGTTCTTTAAACTGCTCCATGCGGATATTTGTTGATGGGTATTTGCTCTCTCCAAAACGGTGGTATATAAATACGACAGCAGAAGAGTTTGCATAGATACTCTGTACAAAAATAAGAAAAGTTAAAAATAAAAAAACAAACTTCATCTTAGATACAATTCACTTAGTATCGTTATCATACTATCGACAGATTTAATGCTACATGTCTCATTTACTGTGTGGTATCCGATAGTAGGAATTTGAAGGGTAGTACCTTGAATTTCACCTTTTGTAGCATGTATGATACGACCTAGCTCCGTAGTACCGAGTGATCCTTTAGTATTGTTTTGTTTCATAATATTTTTTAGATAAGCATCTTTGAAATGGTATTTTATATCATTCTCTATAGCTATTTTTTTGATTATGTTTTTAAGAGGTGATTTAAAGACAGCATTTTGATCTCTGTGTCTTAACACAATATCTAGGTTTTGCATATCCTCCAAAGATGGGTAAGGACTTGTATCAAGTACTAATAGTTCATTTGTAGATATGTTAAAACGTTTAAAGTATTCGAGTAAAAACCTCCAGCTTTTTCCGGCTTCTTCAGAAGCTGTGAAAAATGCAGTCCCTTTATAACCAATTTGATACATATATATGATTATTGCTGTTGAGATTACATTGTCTAGTTGTGCTGAAATAAGATCATCTTGAAACTCTAGTTTATCCATAAATGCAATAGGAGTACCAGGAAAAAGATAATCAAATCCATCAACTTTAAAGATGATATTGTTACGTCTTTCACATAAAAAAGCTTCTTTAATAACACCCATACCCAGATATGTACCAGACCAAGGCTCATATGCTTGAACTTTCTCATCAACAAAACGCATAGTAAAGTTATGCAGTATCTGTTCAGAGTTCGATGTACCTGTTAGATCGGCTCTGTTTTTAGCGATAAATGCAGCATACTGAAACTCATTGTGTCCTGTGCATATAAGACCGTGTCTGTCGGCATGTGAAGAGATATATCCACTCTCAGGTTTATCGCCTTTAGCTACGAGTACCCCATCATAATATTCTACACTTACTCCTAGCTCTTCAAGCTCACGTTTGACAAACAGAAAAAAAGGGTGTTCAGCACCGACCACACTTGGTATACGGATAAGCTGTTTTAAGATATCGTAAAATTGTTCCATAGTGAAATTTTAACCAATTAATCTCTATATGTAGCATCTTTTTATATAATTAGCAAAAAAATTTTAGCAAGAAAAAAGTTGAATAATTAATGACCATATACGGCGATAGAGAAAAATGTTATAAGTGTTACAGACCTAAAAGTTCATGTATGTGCAGCTATATTGAACCTTTTGATACAAATACAAAGTTTGTAATATTGATGCATCCAAAAGAGTTTAAAAAAGTAAAAAACAATACAGGTTTTTTTACCCATCTAACTTTAAAAAATTCAGAAGTATTCATAGGTATAGATTTTAGTGAACATAACCGTGTAAATGAGATCATAAAGACACACAACAGTTTTATTCTTTATCCTAGCGAAGGTGCGATAGATCTTAGTGTAGACGATCCAAGCAAAGGATCTGATAAAAACATGGCAATATTTATAATAGATTCTACTTGGAGTTGTGCAAAACAGATTTTTGAAAAAAGTGAAAATTTAAAGAGTTTGAAGCATCTTAGTTTTACAACAACCAAAACTTCACAATACCAGATCAAAGTCCAGCCTGAATCCAATTACCTATCAACAATCGAATCAACCCATTATGTTGTAGAGTTGCTCAATAGTTGGAATATAGAAGATACCCAGCAATCAAAGCTGAACGCATTTTTAAATCCGTTTTTGGAGATGATTGAGTATCAGAAAAGACTAATATCAAATCCTCTCAGTAATTCTGTCAGATACAAGCCAAAAAGTTCTAGTCTTAAAAAAGATTTATAAATATTTAATATATAAAACTGTAATATGACGCTAAGATATTGTAAAAAGCAATAAAAACTATAACGGAGACATATATTATGAAAAAAGCACTTTTAGCTTTAGCTGTAAGTTCTATGTTTACATTTGCTAGTGCAGATGAGAAAACTATAAATGCTACAATGAGTTTAATGACTCAAGGTATGAACCAGATTCAAACTGGATTTTTATATTCAAACAAAGAGGATGTAAAAAACGGGATTGAAGTTTTAGAAAATGCAAATGCAATTTTTAGTAAAGTTGATGTAACTACTTTCATTAAACACAATAACAAAGTTCAAGTAACTAAAAACATTAATAATAATCTTGCTGATAACTTAGCAGCATTCAAAAAAGCTATCAAAGCTGAAAACTATACTGAAGCTACAACATACTACGGTAAAGTAACTAGCAACTGTATCGCTTGTCACACAATCATTAGAGGTTGGTAATTCCTCTTAAATAGTTTCACAAAAGTGAAACTATTTATTAAACATTATCGAACCAAGTCTTAACATATTTGAGCCGCACTCAATAGCCAGCTCAAAATCCCCGCTCATTCCCATAGAACAAATTGTTGCACCATCACATTGTTTATAGATTTCGTGAGTGATTTCAAAACTTTTACGAATAATATCTTCATCATCACTATGTGCACCGATGCTCATCACACCTTTTAATTTTATATTTGGACACTCGCTTTGAATTTGTTTGTAAATAGAAAGTGCATCTTCTGGCATAACACCGTGTTTTGATTCTTCTTTTGCAGAGTTTATCTGAAGCAGTGCACTTAGAGTAGTATTTTTAGCTTCACATTTTTTTTGAATTTCTTGGGCGAGCTCAAGTGAATCAAGAGCATGAAATAGGGCAGGTTTAAGATCTAGAAGATTATTGATCTTATTTTTTTGAAGGTTCCCTACAAAATGCCACTCTAGTGGTAGATCGTCTAGTTCATTAGCTTTTGATTTTAAATCTTGAACTTTGTTCTCACCAAAGGCACGTTGACCTATTTGGTATAGCTTTTCGATTTCATCAGACTTTGAATATTTGCTAATAGCAACAATCTTTACTATATGGTGATCATTAACTTTAAGTCTAGCAGCTTCTACACGTCTTATTATGTTGTCAATATATATTTTGTATTCTGTATGATTCAAATCTATTCCTTTCTTTTTAGGACTTTCCCAATAAATCTATTTCTTTTTCGGCTAAATATTATTCCATAATATTTGCTCGTCAAAGAGATTTTTAGGACTTAGCCCATCAATCTATTAATATCGTTAAAGAGTCCTAAACCCATAATTCCAAAAAGTACAACCCATCCTGCAATAGTAAGCTTTATTAAAACTGCTTCACTAGGTGTATGTCTTGTGATCATCTCATACAGATTAAACATAATATGTCCGCCATCAAGTGCAGGTATTGGAAGTAGGTTTAAAACACCAAGGTTTACAGATATTAAAGCTGCAAAAAACAGTACACTCATCCAACCTGCGTCTGTAGCATCACTTGTTAGTTTTACTATACTTATTACACCACCTAACTCTTTCGCCGGGACATCACCAGTTATAAGCTTTTGAAGACCAGTAAAGATCATAGTTGAGGCAAATATAGTTTGCTCAGTTGCATAAGATAGAGTTTCACTTACAGATAATTCTAATGAATGTGACACACCTGCTGCACCGATTCCGATCATCTTCTTTTGCACTTTTTCTTTGAACATATTTTCAGTTTCAGTTATTTTTGGAGTCAATGTTTTAAACTCTAAAAATCCATTACGCTCTATTTTAAGACTTAGTGATCCTTCAGAAGTTTCAATGATCTTAGCCATCTCTTTCCAAGTTTTTATCTCTACACCGTTGATCTCTTTGATGATGTCATTAGTTTTAAGTCCAGCGAGCTCTGCAGGAGAGTCTTTAACAACTTGGCCAATAACAGGAGATAGTATTTGAGGTCCGCCAAGTGCTATAAAAAAGTATAGAAAAAATGCAAGTAGGAAGTTAGCTAAAGGTCCTGCAAAAAGTATAAATGTTCTTTGAAGAGGAGTTTTTGAGTTATAGCTGTCTTCATCATAGCTTTTTTTAGTAGGATCAGTATCGTCTTGACCCTTCATCTTTACATATCCGCCAAGAGGGATTGTAGCTATAGCCCACTCAGTTCCCCACTTTTTAAATGAGAATACTTTTTTACCAAAACCTATACTGAAAACTTCAACATATACACCCATAGCTCTTGCAGCCAAGTAGTGACCAAGTTCATGAAAAAATATAAGTGCAGAGAGTACAAGAAGTGAAACTAACCAGCTCATCTTACAGTTCATCCTTTAAAAGTGCTTTTCTAAATCCGTATAGATATTCAAGTCCAGAGTATACTGTTAAAATAACTGCCAACCACAATATCTCTTCTCCAAATTCCCAGTGCATGATTAAAAATCCAATAGCAAACATTTGAACTACTGTCTTTACTTTTCCTGCCCAGCTTGCTTTTACATCAAGCCCCTCACTTACGGCAACTGTACGTACACCTGTAATAAAAAGCTCACGAATGATTATGATGTATATAGCCCAAGCCGAAGCCTCACCTACCATCATAAGACCTAAAAAACCTGCAAGTGTAAGCATCTTATCTGCAAGCGGATCTATAATACCGCCAAGAAGTGTCATCTGGTTCCATTCTCTTGCTATATAACCGTCAAAAAAGTCTGTAACTGATGCAAGTACAAAAATAAGTGCTGCAGTGTAGTAGTTCCATGTAATGTGGTAACCGTTGTCAGTAAATGCTTGTGGATTTAATATAACCCAAAATAGTAGTGGTGCTAAAAATATTCTAATAGATGCTAAAAAATTTGGTAAATTGAGCAAAACAATCCTTATATTTATATATTAGAATTCTATCTTTTTGGCTCTTAATATATACTTTTTATTAAGTGTTTACTTCTCTGTTAAGCACTTTTTCAACAGACTTGATTTTATTTTTTAGTCTATCTTTTGAGTTTTTTCTTATATCAAATTTTAGACAAGAATATATTCTTTCACAATCAAGCTGATCATAAGCCATCTCTACTATATCTAAAGCTTCTCTCATCGTTTGGGTTTCTATAACAGTACCCATCGGTGTAAGCTGATAGTTTACACCGCTTTTGTCTATGGCATCGATTATTTTACTAACCTGCTTAGATACCGATGCACCCTCACGACAATCATCTGAAGTAGGAAACATTGAAAACTCTAGTAATACACTCATACACTCTCCCTTAAAGCTTATCTACTAGATGATCTTGCATTTTGTCCCTAATTTCTAGGAATTGATCAAGATTATCAAAGAACAGATCTACAAGATTTGGATCAAAGTGTTCACCTCTTTCTTTTTTAAACAGCTCTAAAATATCTTCAAGTGGCCAAGCTTTTTTATAAACTCTATCGTGTCCCAAGGCATCAAATACATCTGCAATAGCAGTAATACGACCAAATATGTGTATATCTGCTCCAGACAAACCTTTTGGATAACCTTTACCGTTGTATTTTTCATGGTGTGTTAATGCAATAGTAGCTGAAGCTTTTAAAATAGGTCTCTCAGAATGTTTAAGCATCTCATAACCAATCTCGGCATGAGTTTTCATTATCTCAAACTCTTCATAAGTCAGTTTACCAGGCTTGTTTAGAATGTTATCTGGAATACCTACTTTACCAATATCATGCATTGGTGAGCCTTGTTTTAACAGACTCGCATCTTCTTCACTTAAACCAGCAAGTTTTGCTAAAAGATAAGAGTATTTAGCTACACGTCTAACATGAAGACCTGTCTCTTTACTTCTAGTTTCACCTATAGCACCCATAGTTTGAACAACTTCTTTTTGAGTATCTACGATCTCTTGGTTAAGATCAAGTATCTCAGTAATATCATACATAATCTGCAGATGCTCAACTACATTATTATCTAAATCTTTTACAGGATAAAACAGGTTGTTGATCGTATACTCTTTGTCATTTTTAGAAATATTTGTAAGCGTTTCCTGTACTATTTTACCTTTAGCTAATTGTTTTTGAATATATTCACATTTTTTCTCACGTCTGTGTCTTTCATGTCTTAGCTCACTACAATCACGACCTATTAGTTCATCTAAAGTGTATCCGCTAAGTTCACAAAATTTTTCATTTGCGTACTTGATTATGTTATTTGTATCTGTTTTTAAAATTGCGGTCGTTGTATTTATCGCATGTTCATATTGTCTAGCATAGTTTATACTATCTTCTAAGTTTTGGCTTGTTGTATCAAGTTCATTTTTAAGGATCTGCTTATACTCTTCAAGCTCTGTAACATCATTCCTAATCCCTACATACTCTTTAAACGAACCGTCTTTATTATATATAGGGCTTATCTCAGACAATACATGGTAAGGCTTACCGTCTTTTCTTTTGTTCTTTACAAGACCTTTCCAGATTTTACCGCTTTGAATAGTATCCCACATGTCTTTGAAGGCTTCTTTTGGCATATCTTCATGTCTTACTATATTATGCGGTTTTCCAATCAGTTCATCTTCCGTATATCCCGATATGTTTGCAAAGTTTTTATTAACATGGGTAATTATCCCTTTTTCATCTGTTATTGAAGTTACCGCTACTTCATCTACCGCTTTTTGGAACTGCTCTAAATAGTATATGTTTTGGTCCAACTCTTCACTGGTTCTTGAAACCAAAGTTGTAAGAGCTTTTAGTGTCATGTCTTTAGAGTCTTTTTCTTTTGTATGATAAGAAGACTTGTTAATAGGTTCTTTATTCTCTTCAGATTCATTTAGTAAAACGTAAGTAGTAGTAATATTTAAAAGATGGTTAGAACATGATTTTGCATCGTGGAAATACTCTCCATACGTTACGAAACCGCTAGTTGGACCAACTTCGTTTATGATTGATACTTCATCATCCAAATACTTATCAAGCATACTTCTTCTAGCTGCACATGTGTATATATAAACTGCTTCGCTTTTATGCTCAAATTCATCTAGCAAATTTTTATGGTTGTAATCTTCTATGAAACCTATATTTGCATAACCGAATTTTACCTTTGTTCCATCTAATAAATCTCCTGCAAATACGATAGAACCATCATCATTTACACCTACAGGAGCACGTGCAACTTCAACACCATTCTCTTCACAAATAAGAGGAAATTCTATACCTTTTGAAAGTATCTCATCTCTAATCTCACGTCCTAGATAGTGTTCATAGATATCTGATATATTTTTATTGTTGATCTCATATACTCTTGAACCATCAGATTTCGTAACTGTGAGTTCTTTACCAATGGTCTGCCAGTTTAAAAGATATTTTGTTTCAACTTTTAAGACATCTGAGTCTATAGCTGCAAATGCTATGTCACATTCGTTACATGAGTTTGAACATAGATCTGAAAATATACTACAGTTTTCAAACTTAAAATCATCCGCAGAGTTTCCACCTGCTATTTTTATATTTGGGAATTTTGTTGTTATAGCTTTAATTAGAGCTTCAGAGTCTATTTTAAAAGTATTTCCGTAACATATAAGCAGTTTTGTTTTATCTGTGATAACTTCACTGTAGAGTTTATCTAAAATCTCTGTGGTACTCATATTTAAAAAGCTTTTTGATTTCACAATAGATTTTTCAAAAATTGAAAAAGAAATTATTATCTCATCATCTAAAATTTTTCCATCAGAAACTATACCGGCAGTAGATGTTGCTATTATAGATGTTGAAGGTAGTAGTGATTTTAGCTCACTTTTTACTTTAGATAAGTCGCCTGAATTTTTATGTGAACTGTATACTTGTATTAAAACAGAGTTAGAATCTTTGACCATATATTTGTCTAAAAAAACTCTAAGCTCATCTATATTTTGATACTTTAGATTTAGTAAGCGCATCTAATGTTTCCCCACGGATGTTATTAATTATTAAAACCTTTAATAATATCAAAATAGTATTAAACATAGCTTTTTTACTATTTTGATATTAAGAAAATATTGTGTAGAATATAGCAAAGGAGAAAATATGAAAAATTTATTTTTGAGTATATCTTTATTTATATTGGCTTTTAGTTTAAGCGCATGTGGAGCGAAAGTTCAGAAAAATAGTGATGATGGCTATTACGACAGAGCTAATAAGGCTGCCGAAAAAGCACATGACAAGTTTGATAAAGAGTAGGGTGGGGTTTACTTCTTATTGAAAAGAAGTACCACCATCAACTACAATTGTCTGACCTGTTAGCCAAGAAGCATCGTTTTGGCATAAGAAAAGACAAGCTCCAGTTAAGTCTGTAGCTTCTCCCATACGGTTAAGCGGTGAACGTTTAACAACTTCAGCCTTAACCTCTTCATAGTTAGGGAATGCTTTAAGTGCATCTGTATCGATAGGACCGCCGCTTACAGCATTTACACGAATATTCATATCCCCAAGCTCAGTAGCAGCATATTTAACCATAGTCTCAACAGCAGCTTTATTTGTACCGTGACCTGCATAGTTTGGAGTGTAAACAAGGTTACCAGTTGAACTCATGCTTATGATAGAACCACCGCCAGTTTTCTCCATTCTACGTGCAGCTTCTTGAGCACCTACAACAAAAGCTTCAACAGTAGCAGTCCAGATATTTCCAAGACCTTTTGGTTTAAGTCTCATAAACGGAGCAAAACCACCAACAACTGCACGACCTGAGATGATTGCATTTGATATAAAGAAGTCAAGTCTGTCAAAATCCTCATCAAACTCTTTATAAACATCTTTGTAAGTTAACGGCTCTAGGATGTCTAGTTTATATGCACGAGCTTTTACACCGTATTTTGCTTCAACATCAGCAATGATCTCATTTGCAGTATCTGCATTAGATGCATAAGTAAACGCTACATTACATCCACGCTCAGCAAATGCATAAACGATAGCTTTTCCGATTCCACGAGTTCCACCACTTACAAATAATACTTTATCTTTCAACTATAGTCCTTTAATCTCATAATTTTTCATAACTTCTTCAATAGCTTTCATGTTTGCAGCACTTGGAGGCGTCAATGGAAGTCTATACTCTAAAGTGTCAATTAAGCCTGCAATATACATAGCCGCTTTAATTGGGATAGGGTTTGATTCACAGAACATGATACTGTTTAGAGGGTAAAGTTTGTCATTGATCTCTTTAGCACCTGCAAAGTCACCGCTTAATGCACGTCTCACAAGTTCACTTTTTAGATCAGGCATTAGGTTTGATGTAACAGAAGTGATACCTGCTCCACCGTTAGCTAGAATAGGGTAGTCAATCGCATCATCGCCTGAGAATACTTTTAGCTCAGGCATACGGCTTAGTAGTTCAACTGTACGCTCTAAGCTTCCTGTAGCTTCTTTTATTCCGTAGATGTTTTTACAGTCGTTGTAAAGTCTCTCTACAGTATCTGCTGTAATGTCTACACCAGTACGACCTGGAACATTGTAAAGCATGAAAGGAAGTTCAGGTACAGAATCTGCAATAGTTTTATAGTGAAGGTAGAGACCCTCTTGGCTTGGTTTATTGTAGTATGGACTAACAGAAAAGATAGCATCTACGCCACACTCTAGTGCACGTTTAGCAGTATTGATAGCTTCGTTAGTTGAGTTGCTCCCGGCACCTGCCAGAACCTTAGTGTTTGTACCTTTACAAACTTCTACAGCTATCTCCATACATCTTATGTCTTCATCTGCTGTAAGTGTAGCACTCTCACCAGTAGTACCTACTGGACAAACTGCATCTATACCGTTGTCTATCTGTCTTTGTATTAGTTTTGCAAAAGACTGCTCATCTAATTCACCGTTTCTAAACGGAGTTATCAGTGCAGTACTTGAACCGGTTACAATATCCATTGAATCACCCTTAATTTCATATATATTAAATTAGTGGCAATTATATCAAAAAAGTTTTAAAACTCAATAAGTTAGGAACTTTCTCTCAATCCCTGAACAGATTTTTTTAGTGCAAAAATAAGGTTGTTAATGCTATCTATACTATGTGTATAGTTAACGCTAATCCTAAGCCAACTAGGCTTTTCATTATGGGAATCCACTTTGGAAATTCCAAAAAGATCATGACCATATGGTCCGGCACAGCTGCATCCCGCACGAGTTTGAATTCCGTATTCTTGAGATAGTTTTTCGCATAGCTCAAAAGGTGTAACACCGTGAAAATTTATAGAAAGTATTCCTATACTGCTACTTCCTTCACTTGGTCCATAAATTGTGTAGTTATCAATTTCTTTAAGACCATCATGCAGTATTTTAAAAAGTTCTACTTTTCTTTCTTGAATTCTTTTTATACCTATCTCATTTCTAAGTTGATAAACAAAAGATGTTTTTATCAACTGTAAAATAGCAGGTGTACCGGCATCTTCACGTATTTCAATATTTGAATTAAATATGTGCTCTTCTGCTGAAACATAAGCTACTGTACCACCACCTGCAAAAGTAGGAGGTGAATCTTCATTAATTAGCTTTTTTCTTATAGCCAACAAGCCACATGTTCCAGGACCACCAAGTAGTTTATGGGGTGATAAAAATAGAGCGTCATAAAGGTTAGAATCAACATTTAAACAAGGTGAAGAAGCCGCACTGTCAAACGCTATAATTGCATTATACTCTCTAAGTATTTTTGAGATCTCCTTATATGGAGGTACTATACCTGTAACGTTTGAAGCTGTTGAAAAAGCACCTATGATCTGACGTTTTTTATTTTGTTCAAGAGTGTTTCTTAAAGCTTCTAAATCAACATTACCGCTTTCATTTAATGGTATTCTTATCGTGTCACATATAGCTTCTCGGTAACTAATCTCATTTGAATGATGCTCAAAAGGACCTATTACAATAAGCGGTTTTTCTATCTCATTCATATTTATATTGAATCTTGCTTTTGTTGCAGGAGGTATGTATAGTCCTAAAAGTTCTTGGAATTTCTTTATAGCACCAGTAGCACCTGTACCACATGGAAGAAGTACAAAATCTTTACTAAGTTCAAGATGCTTTTTTAAGTTTTCCCTAGCAATGTCATAATAAAAAGAGGTAGTTTTGGCATCACTTGCAAATTCTGAATGTGTATTTGCGTAAGTGTTTAAAACCTCTTGCACCCTTTGCTCAATTGGTGCATATGCTAATCCAGATGCGGTGTAGTCAAAATAGTTGTCTCTGTTTTGACCTATTATACCGCTTGTGATCTCACTAAATGCGGCATCGCTGCCTACAAAGGGCCTAAATATATCCTTGTTTGTTTTCATTCTTTACCTTTTTATGAATAGAGGTCTGTACTAAGGTATCTTTCTCCTGTATCACACAGGATTGTTACTATAGTTTTACCTTTATTTTCTTCTCTAGACGCTATTTGTTTTGCTGCATACAGATTTGCACCTGCTGATATACCAACTAGCAGTCCATCAGTTTTTGCAATCTCTTTAGATGTCTTAAATGCATCATCATTTTCAACTTGGATCACTTCATCTATAAGTCCAACATTTAAAACTCCCGGAATAAATCCCGCACCAATTCCTTGAATTTTATGTGGACCAGGTTTTCCACCAGATATCACTGGTGAAGCTGTTGGCTCTACAGCTATAACCTTGATATTTGGATTATGTTCTTTTAAAACCTCACCAATACCAGTTATAGAACCACCTGTACCCACTGCAGCTACCAAGATATCAACTGTATTATCAGTATCATTTATAATCTCTAAAGCAGTAGAGCCTTTATGTGCTTTTGGGTTGTTTGGATTATTGAACTGCTGAGGTAAAAAGCTGTTTTCTATCTCTTCATGCATTTCTTGAGCCTTGTCAATCGCACCTTTCATACCAAGTGAAGCAGGTGTTAATTCTATGTTTGCACCAAGTGCACTTAGTAGTTGACGTCTTTCAAGACTCATACTCTCAGGCATAGTAAGTGTAAGTTTTATACCTTTTGCTGCACATACCATTGCGAGACCTATACCAGTATTACCACTTGTCGGTTCTATAACAAGTGTATCTTCTTTTATACTTCCATCGTCAATTGCTGCTTGAATCATAGACAATGCTATTCTGTCTTTTACAGAACTTGTAGGATTCATGAATTCACACTTACCTAAAACTGTAGTATTTGTATCGTTAGATATGCTGTTTAATCTTACCAATGGAGTATTTCCAACTAACTCCGTTGCATCATTTGCTATTTTCATTTTTCCACCTTTATATATGAAACATAATGTGTTCAGAGTTTTCTTCTAAAAACTCTTCTAATTCTTTTATAGACAATAAAAAAATACCTTTAATTTGCTTTTGAGTATAACTCCAAAATGGTTCCAATAAACCTTGTTTAGTGTTGCTGTCACTTTCTGAAAGACAACATTCTAAAGCATCTAAGACTTCATACACTGTAATAAGAGACTTGTCTTTTGCAAGTTTATACCCACCGTTAGCACCTCTAATACTTTCAACCAAACCAGCTTTCTTTAGAAGAACAAGTATCTGCTCCAAGTAGTTTTGAGGAATATCACCTTTAGAAGCGATATCTTTTATTTGCAGAAGTTGGTTATCGCCTTGTGCAAGAATAACTACTGCAGTTAAACCATAAGAGCCTTTTGTTGAAATAATTGCCATTTTAAACCTTTAAATAATGCTAATTAATTAATGCATGAGAGAATACTAACTGAATAGTTATTTATTGTCAAGTAAATCTATAGAGATAGTATGGTATTTGTAATATTTATAAAAAAAATTAATATATTTAAATGCTTGGTATATATAAAAATAGCTTTGTTTTGGGGTTTGTTGGAAGTTTTATATAAAATGGGGTTTTGTTTTATACTCTAGTAAACTGCTAGAGTATAGTATGGTTTGTGATGTTTTTAAGTTATTGTGCTAACTTTTTAGCTACCAGTTGATTTACAACTTGAGGGTTTGCTTTGCCGCCTGTAGCTTTTAGTGTTTGACCTACAAAGAAACCAAGCAGTTTGTTGTTACCCGCTTTGAATTTCTCTACATTGTCAGGGTTTTTAGCGATGATCTCATCAATGATAGGCTCTATTACTCCAGGATCGCTGATCTGAACAAGCCCTTTGTCCTCAACAATCTTAGCCGGGTTTTCTCCAGATTTTTGCATCTCTTCAAATACTTGTTTTGCGATTTTATTTGAGATAGTCTCATCATCAACCATTTTGACAAGTTCAGCTATTTGTTTAGCGTTAAATTTAAGATCAATGATCTCTTTTTCTTTTAGCTCTCTTGCAACTTCATTTGCAACTAAGTTAGCGATAGTCACTGGTGAGTTGTTAACTGCCAGAGCGTCAGCGTAAAAAGATGATAGTTTCTCATCACGAGCTAAAATGTCCGCAACCATATTGTTTAGTTTTAACTCAACTGTGTACTTGTCAAACAGAGCGAGCTGGGCTTCAGTCATAGGTTCAACTTCACCGTCTATTTGAACTTTTTTCTCTTGTGGCTTACGTTCAGCTCTTGGTGCTTTTTCTTTCTTAGCATAAGAGTCTTTAAGACCTACGATCTTGTTAAACACAGGATTCTCATCTGTATAGTCAGGATCAGCATAGAAGTAACCTTGTCTTTCAAACTGGAAACGCTCATCTGGTTTGTCTGTGATCACGGCAGGCTCAATAAGTGCATCTTTAATGATCTTTAGTGAGTCAGGGTTTAGA
The DNA here is from genome assembly GCF_041583195.1 of Sulfurimonas sp. NCBI lineage: Bacteria > Pseudomonadati > Campylobacterota > Epsilonproteobacteria > Campylobacterales > Sulfurimonadaceae > Sulfurimonas > Sulfurimonas sp. Next base: position 34,769 of record NZ_JBFHGL010000002.1, on the reverse strand, counting down.
TCTTCTAAATTTTCAGGTGCTTCACATTTGTAAAGTCTGTCGTAAAGTCTAACTTCAACTTTTTTAGCTTTAGAAGCATCTACCCACTGGATCGCACTTTTTACTTTGATCCCGCTTGTGTCTGATCCACTTTTTGAATCTGGATTATACTCGGCTATGATCTCAGTGATCTCTCCGTTAGCGTCTTTGATTACCTCTTTACAAGTTATGATATAACCTGACCTAAGACGAACTGCCTGATCAGGAGTTAGGCGGTAGTAACCCTTAGGCGGGTTTTCACTAAAGTCTTCACGCTCAATGTAGATCTCTTTTGAAAATGGCACCTTTCTTGAACCCTCTTTTGGAATATCTTCAGGGTAGTATGGAGCATCAAACTCTTCGCTACCTTCGTAGTTCTCAATTGTCACTTTTAAAGGATCAAGTACACACATAACACGCGGTACTTTTGTGTTTAGATCATCACGGATCGCAAACTCAAGTTGTGCAACATCTACAGTAGAGTTTGCTTTTGCAATACCTATAGAGTCACAGAAGTTTAGGATCGACTCAGGTGTGTAACCGCGTCTTCTTAAACCTGCTATAGTCGGCATACGTGGATCATCCCAACCATTTACATAGTTGCCGTTTACAAGCTCTAAAAGCTTTCTTTTACTCATAACTGTGTAGTTGATCCCTAGACGTGCAAACTCATGCTGATATGGACGTGGAGGTTCAAGCCCAAGTGTGTCGATAACCCAGTCATAGATCTCACGGTTGTTTTCAAACTCAAGCGTACAGATAGAGTGAGTTACACCCTCAATGTAGTCAGATAGACAGTGACCAAAGTCGTACATAGGGTAGATTGCCCACTCATTTCCTGCTCTGTAGTGGTGAGCATGACGTATACGATACAGAAGAGGGTCACGCATCTTCATATTTGCCGCACTCATGTCGATTTTTGCACGAAGAACATGTTCACCGTCTTTAAATTCACCTTGTTTCATTCTCTCTAAAAGGTCTAGGTTTTCTTCTACCGTGCGTTCTGCATACTTGCTACGCTTACCAGGTTCAGTTACAGTACCGCGGTACTCACGCATAGTCTCTTCATCTAAAGAATCTACATAAGCCTTACCGATTTTTACAAGCTCTTGTGCCCATGTATATAATTGGTGAAAATAATCAGACGTATAACGTACATCGTCTTTCCATTTAAAGCCAAGCCACTCGACTGCATCTTTAAGAGCTTCAACGTATGCAGTGTCTTCTGTTGTAGGGTTTGTGTCGTCCATTCTAAGGTTACAATAGCCGTTGTAGTCACGTGCGATCCCGAAGTTAATAGCGATAGATTTAGCATGCCCAATGTGAGGGAAGCCGTTTGGCTCCGGAGGAAACCTTGTAATGACCTCTTTATATTTGCCCGACTTTAAATCTTCCTCTACGATTGTACGTAAAAAATCTTTATGCTCACTCATACTTTTTAAACCTTTGAAAATGAATACTTTTTTATAAGGACGATATTTTAGCGAAATGGAGCTTATAAGTTTTTAATCACTCTTACAATAAAATGATTTAATGCAAAAAAAGGAAAGTATGTGGATTTTACAAACTTTAAAAAAGCAAAAGTTTTCAAGCGTGGTCGTGGCGGTAGTGATCCACAGCATATTGCGGATTCAAAACTTTACCATGAACTTTTAGTACGCCATGAAGAGATAGAACGTATTACAAAAGAGACAGAGTCTGGCATTGAGACGATCACTCGTGTTACATCCAAAGATCAAGAGCTTATAAAAATACTTCAAGACCACGCACTTGGTATGAAAAAGAGGTTTGACGGCAACCGCGCCATTCGTTCATGGGATCCTTTGTTTATAGAGCTTTTTGATCACAGAGAACAGATAAATATGAACTATGAAATGCTTGATGATGGTATAAAAGTCACACTTACTTCAGATGATGAAAAAGTCAGTGAGCTGATCAAACTGCACGATGAAACACTGCATGCATTTGTTAAACATGGATTTAAAGCATCACGTCATGAAAGCCCTTACCGTGAAGATAATTAATTTCGGATCTATAAATATAGACCATGTGTATAGTGTAGATCATTTTGTACGTCCAGGTGAAACGCTAAGCAGTAATAGCTACGCAGTTTTTAGCGGTGGTAAAGGGGCTAACCAGTCTATAGCCTTAGCTCGTGCAAATGCAGATGTAGTCCATGTAGGTAAGGTTGGCAAAGACGGTATTTGGCTAAAAGAGAAGATGGAAAAAGAGGGTATAGATACATCTTTTGTAAATACAGTTAAAGCACCTACTGGACATGCAGTTATACAGGTAAACAAAGAGGGTGAGAATGCCATAATTATCCACGGCGGGGCTAATCTTACTTACAAATCTTCTGATATAGAAAAAGTACTAAAAACTGCAAAAACAGAGGATATAGTACTTTTACAAAATGAGATAAATGATGTCGATAAAATAATAAAACAAACAAAAAGCAAAGGTCTAAAAGTAGTTTTTAACCCTGCACCGATGAGTGACGCTGTTAAAGACTACCCACTTGAACTTGTAGATATTTTTATAATAAACGAGACCGAAGGTGAAGCACTTAGCGGCGAGAAAAAGCCTGAGAAGATCATAAAAGCTATGGGTAAACTTTACCCAAAAAGTTCCGTTGTTTTAACACTTGGCAAAAAAGGTGTGATCTATGCAAAGGGCAAAAAAGTTATAAGTGTAGATGCTCTAAAAGTAAAAGCTGTAGATACCACCGGAGCGGGCGATACTTTTATAGGTTACTTTTTAGCCGAGTTTTCACGCGGAATGACAATAGAAAAATGTCTAGAAGCAGCTATAAAAGCTTCAAGTATCTGTGTAACAAGAAAAGGGGCTGCTGATTCTATCCCTAGATTATTGGTGTGACAGTTTGTTAGACTTTTTTTGATGTGTCATAAACCAGTTCGTAATAGTTGTTGTTGTTATAAGAAAACTCTTGTATAACTTCAAGACCGAGTTTTCTTACATGGGCTTCGTAAGATCTTGGATTGATTTTATTGATAAAGGTTACTAATATCTGGTATCTTTTGGACATATGTTCTCTTGAAAAATCAAATATTTTTTCCAATACACCGCTTCCTCGAACACTTTTGTCTATGCAGATCGGCCCGTACTGATAGGAATTGTCCACGCTCAACTTTTGACCCAAGTATTCCAAGTTATGCAAATCTTTTATCATGTGTTCAAACATGGGCCATTTTGACCAAAATTGCCAAGATGCCGCCATAACATAAGCAACAACACTGTTGTCTTTTATCGCTATAAACAGACCTTGTTCTTTATCTATAAGGTCTGTCAACTGCTCTTTTGTAAACGGCGTTGTAACAAATCCGTCTTTTTTATCTTCTTCAGCTATTGATTCAATCTGATATTTATAGTGAAGTTCTAACACTTTGTCTATATCTGAAAGTTCTGCTACTTTTAACTGCATCCATTTCCCTTTTAAAGTAAATAATTTCCATCGATTTTAACTTTTGCACTACCGCCAAAAAGCACGTGCTTGATACTTTCTTCTTTTTTTGTAGTAAGTTTTACCGTATTAAAGTTCTCTTTCAGAGCATTTTGCTCAATGTTCATCAGTTCGCCATCCCATATGTTTCTTTGAAGAAGATAGTTTCCAAAAGCACTGTTTCCAGAGCCCGTCGCAGGGTCTTCAAGGTAACCGAACGTCGCGGCAAACACTCTTGTACGATAACTGCTTTTTTCACTAAAACACTCATCCGTAAACAAGATAATAATGTCAACTCCTATGCTTTTGCAAAACACGTTTAACTCTACCAGATCGGGATTAACATTCAAAGTCGCCTCAAGATTTTTTACGGGGACAATGAGTGTTTCAAGTCCTGCATTAACAATGGCGATATCAAAACGGTCATCTATCATGTTTGCATCTATCTTTAAAGAGGACGCAATATCCTCTTGATTAATATCTTTCATTATAAATTTTGGAGCAGGTGCGGTAATAAAAACCGAATCATTTTGCGGGATATGGTTTTCAACTACCAAAGTGTCGTTTTTCGTATGAATAGTGAGTTCACTTTTTGCCAAAAGATCTGATCTACTTTTTATGATGTTGTACATAATGGCAATAGTCGCATGACCGCAAAACTCGACTTCTCTCTCGCTTGAATAATAACGTAACCCAAAACTTCCGTCTTCGTTTTCCCAGATGTATCCAACTTCACTTACAAAACCTTTTAGTTCTTTGGCAATCTGTTGCATCTCTTCGGCAGATAAGTCATTACAGTTATCTAAGTAAATAACTCCGGCAGGATTACCGCTAGAGTTGAAAGATGCAAAGGCGTCTATCTTTTTAAATTTCAGTGATTTCAATTAAAATTCCTTTATTAAATTTTAAAGCCTAACGTTTAAAATGAGCAATCAAAAAGCCGTCCTCGGGTTTTTGATTGGCCCCACTACTTTGTTAGATTTAATCTGACTCAAGAGAAAACCTGTTTCTTGTCGTCGTATAATACATCCCCGACTCTTTACGCATTTTTCTCAAGATGCATTTCTCTCAACAGCAAAAATAACGGAAGCCCAAAAGAGACACCGACGCACAATGTACCTGCGATAGGTACCCATAATCTCGGCATCGACTTTTTCTTGCCCTCATAAACGATAAAAACGATTAAAACAAGCGCCGACACGATCACGTCCAACCAAGCAAATAAGCTCAATTTATCTTCTGCGACACTCCTGAACATGAGCGGCACATCGATTCCATAGTCAAAAAGCCATGAAATGAACTGTGAAAGCGGCAAGATGAACCCTAAAATAGCCAGGAGAAGATAGATTTTTTTCATGATGTTTCCTTTGTGGTTTAACGTTTGAGTTGAGAAATATTTGAGCCGCAGGGTCAAATATTTCTCTCCAAGGTTTTGTTAGAGCTACTAACATTTAAAAGCTTAATTCCAAGATTGAATTTCTATAATATTTCCTTCTATATCTCGTAAATATGTAAATTTTAACATACCGACACCTTTAACTTCATTTTCGATCACTTCACCTAATGTTGTAGCTCCATATTTTAAAGCTTTTGTTAGTATTGCATCTACATCATCCACTTCAAATGCAATATGGGTAAAACCAATTTGATTAGCCATAATTGGATTTGTATCTATAAATTTTTCGTAACTAAATATTTCTAATGTCGGTGGGTTTTCATATCCTGGAAGAGATAAATGCACACCCGTTTGTCTAGCATTTTTTATACCGATTGCTTTATCAAGCCACTCACCTTTTAAATCTCTCTGCGGAGGTTTAATTTTACATTCAAAAACTTTTATATAAAAGTCTGATAATTTTTTCCAATCTCTTGCCGCTATATTTGTGTGTGCAAATCGCATTTTATATTTTCCTCTAATTTGTTATGCTCATTTTGCGTTCCATTCGTAAACGGTGACGATTGATGACTTCGAAGTATGTACAGGATCACTGAACGCTATAGCCTTGGCTTCTTCAAGATTATCAGCTTTAATCAAGTATGCACCGCCAGTCTTGTCCGTAAACGGACCGGCAAGTTCAAGGTGTCCTCGCTGCTTTAGATCATCGAGAAAAGCATAGTGTGCGTCAATGACTGATGGGTCGAACTGGGGTGTACGAAACGTAGTAATAAGATATTTAAACATTTAATTTCCTTTTAATTTTTGAGTGTAACGTTTGAGTTGAGAAATAGTTGTGCCCGCTAGGGTAAACTATTTCTCTCCAAGGTTTTGTTAGACTTTAATAATATCATTTATATAGTAATAGGTGATATTATTAAACCTAAATTTGGAAAAATATCTAAATTATAATTTAGCTTAATTAAATTCTTTGTACATAGTATAGATTCTTTAGCATCATTATTCGTAGATATATAATCTTGGTCTATATGAACAATTTTGTTTCGGCATAATCTAATTTTATCAATTTCAATGTATAGTTTATATGGAATTAAATTCATTAGTTCCAGTAAATTAATAATTACACTTATGCTTAAGTTTTCTAAATGTTTTTTTCTAGCTTTATTGATTCTTTTACTTCCATCATCAAATGAATTATTTAGAGAGTTGATATGTTTTTCCCATATTTGTATGATAATGCTTTCAATTATAAACCATGAAAATAAAATTGAAGTTTGATTATTGCCTTCTTTATACTCTGAGATACTTCTCAGCAATGTTGATAATATTTTTATCAAATTATAGTCTTTACAAGCATATTCAAAATTTTCAACTGTATGTTCTAAAACTTTTTTAGTGATAAATCTATTATTTTTACTTTTTATTAAGTGGTAATTACTATCAGGTAATCTATTTTTTTTATAAATTTCAATTGGCTCTTGATTATGACTAGCAGATTGACATCCTTGAAATTTTTCAAGTGAATCAAAATATGCAAAATAAGCTCTCATAACATCTTTTTTTGTTAATTGATTAATTTCTAAAAAAGTTTCTTTTTCTAATTCAAATAATGATGAATCTAATATGAGATAAAATGCATTTAGATACTCTATATAATCATTCCAATTTTTAATATCATTTGATATTGTATAATCAGGATTATTTAGTCTATCACTCCACGGAACCATATTGTTTTCTAATTTGTAGACACGAAGTATAATCATACCGTCTTGAGCAATTTTAATTGAAAAATCATCATTATCTTTACTGAAAACAACTTCTTCAAGTTTATTTTTTAATTGTTCTTCTTCAATTTTTTCAAGTTCTTCACTTGAAATAAAATTATTAGCCCAAAAAGGTACTGAGGTATAAAATGAAACAAATCCTAAAATTTTCATATACTTTCCTATGTGAGTCTAACGTTTGAGTTGAGAAATATTTTAGCCGCAGGATCAAATGTTTCTCTCCAATGATTTGTTATATGTTTTTACTGACATACATTCTCTTTACCCAAGATGAGATAGACAATATTGACCAGAGGCATAAAAAATAGATAAATGAGAAAATAGCACCTGTGATTGGGGCAAAATTTCTTCCTGCATCGTTAACTACGCGATCCATTGCGATTTCTTGTTCTGGTGTAATTTCATCACCAGAAAACAAGCCGTCTGCATTTAAGTCGAATGCAGCTAGTTCAGTATCAAGTTTATAGTTTGTGTACATTACACTACCTACAATAATGACATAAACTAACGTTGCAGATATAGCTGAAACCAAAGTTTTACCTAACTTATTTGATAGTAGTAAGTGGTTTACGCTTAAAACATCAAAAGGAATGAGTAGAAATATTATGCTCATAATCAAACTCATTGCTATTTCTCCTGATATATAACTATTTATTCAACGAACATTATATATAGTCAATCTTGAAACTAGCTAAATAAGTAAACACTAAAAATATTATTTTTCAACTATATGAACAAGTTTTTTATCTTTTTCAACCCTCCAAGTTTTATTTGCCAAGCTTTTACAAAAGGTCATATCATGACTAATGAAAATAACCGCACCTTGAAACTCTGTTAAAGCTTTTTCAATACTCATAATTGAATCTATATCCATATGATTTGTCGGCTCATCCAAGATGATAAGGGGAGGGTTGTTTGACAAATCTTTTGCTATTAAAAGTTTTCGAATCTCTCCCGGACTTGGAGTTTTACTCTGCAACAGTGCTTTTGGGTCGGAAGATAGCCTAGTAATAGTAGTAAAAATCTCACCTTGTTTATCATCACTTAACTCTTTTATCTCTTTAAAAAGTTTCTGTGAATCCTCTTCACTTATCTCTTGTGGAATGTAGAGGTAATCGCTTGTTTTTAAAGTTGAAAGTACATAGTTTATAAATGTACTCTTACCGCTACCATTGTCACCTTGTATCCAGACCTTATCACCTTTTTCTATAACCAGTCTTGGTATGTTAAACGTAAAACCGTTTATAGTTTCAGTCGTTTTCTCTATAACAAAAGGGAAGGCTCTGTTGTCTATGCTTTGCTCAAACATTATCCCTTTCTCATACTCTTTATCAATGCTTATATCTTCTTTTAACAGATGCTCTTTTTTTGAAGTGGCGGTTTTTACGGCTTGCCCTTCGTACTTGTTTTTAGAGGTGATCTTTGCAAGGTAGACTTTTGCTTTTGCGTCACTGTCTTTGTTGTCCACGTTTTTAAGTGAGAGTCTGCTTTTAGAACTTGAGACACTCTCTTTTGCACTTTGGATCTGCTTGTCTACCTTTTTAAGCTCTTTTGAGTGCTGAGATTTTTGCTGTCTTTGAAAGTTCTTTATTGTGTCAAGCTCTTTTATGGCAGTAGAGAAGTTTGACTTTATCTTTGTAAGCGAGCCGTTTTTTATAACAAATGTCTTGGTACATAACAAATCTAAAAGTTCTCTGTCATGACTTACCAAAATGCCTATGCCATCGTAAGACTCTAACGCTCTAAAGAGTTTCTCTTTAGTCTGCATGTCAAGATGGTTTGTAGGCTCATCTACTATGAGTACATCAGGCTCTAAAAAAAGAGCAGCTGCTATTTGGATGCGTTTTCTCTCGCCATGGCTAAGAGTATCCCATCTGTAAAGCCAGTCTTCTTGTATCTCTAAAAGCTCTTTTAGTCTAAAAGTATTACCCTCATATGAGCTAAAAAACTCTTCGGCATTTTCAGGCAGATTTTCTGTTGACTGTGGACAATAAGCCGTGACAAGATTGTTTATAACGCTACCGCTCTCAGGAGAGAGCTCTTTTGTAATGAGTTTTAAAAGAGTGCTCTTTCCTGCACCGTTTGCACCTACAAGTGCACTCCAGCCAGGGTAGAGCTCAAGGTTTAAGTCTTCGAATATGTAGTCTGCCGAAGCAGGGTATTTAAAATATATGTTGTTTAGTTGTAAAGATTGCATATGTGTATCCTTGAATCGGTTAGAAGAAGTAGTCAAGGATTGAAGTTAAAAAATTTCCTCGAGTACCGTTAGTTTAATATCCACATAGCAATATCCCTTTTTTTGTTTCTGTAATTATATCAAATTTATATTTTATCAAGTATTTTTTGCATCTTCTTTTTGCTTGTATCTACTCCGCCAAAGATATTAAACTCTTCAAACTTCATGCCGCAAAACTCTATGATCTGCTCTTTTAGCATACTTCTTAGTCTCCTGTGCGCTCCTGTTAACATGTAAAATAAGTATGGTGCACCAGTTGTAGTAAAAACTTTTACACTTTTTCCTTTTAATAATCCATGTGGTCTTGAGTTTACATACTCAAATGCAAAGCCATTAGAAAAGTTCCAGTCTATAAAGTTTTTTAAAATAGCAGGCATGCTTCCCCACCAGTAAGGAAATACAAAAGTGATCTCATCCGCTTTTGAGATCTTTTCCTGATAGTATTTCATCTCTTTTGTAGTAACTTGTTCATTTGTAAAAAAAGGTTGTTGGTTTTCATCTCTATATAGATCTAAGAACTCTACATCATAGTTTTTCTCTTTACATTTGTTTTTGTATTTATTTGCCATTGCAAATGAGAAGCTGTCTTCTTTTGGATTTGCAACTACTATTAAAATGTTTTTCATCTTTTTATCCTTTAATGTTGAACTCTAGTAGATCCACGGTATTAAACGGTATCGTACACGCTGTGTATATTCTTTATATCCTGACAATTCTTCTTGAAGTATCTTATCTTCTAGAGAGGTTCTTATAATGGCAATTATAAGTGCTATTAGAGATGGAATGATCAGCCATATAGAGTTTAGGGCTAATGCCATTCCCGGAAGTGCCAGAAGATTACCTGCATAACCTGGATGACGCACGATTTTGTACGGACCTGTGTCACATACCTTATGACCTCTCTCTTTTTGAATACGCACTACGCTTGAGAAAAATTTATTCTCAATTAACGCCCATGTAGCAAAGGAGTATCCAACTGCAACCAATACCAAACCAACTATTGAAAGCCATACAGGCAAAATAGGAGAGGCGCTAAACATATGATCCAATCCAGCTACAATAACGAGTGGATAGGACAAGCTGATAGCCATAAGCGGAGCCAAGATCTTATCCCAAGATTTTGCACCTTTTAGTTTTTCAACATCAATGCGTTCAGCTAGTAATCCAGGGTTATAGATCTCTGTCAATATACGCCCGCCGACTCCTGCTACCATAATTAGAACGGAATAAACCCACGCCTGCCACCACCCAAGATCACCTGCTGAGATGAAGAGCATAATCGGGATTAGAAGGTAGACTATAACTAAACGAATCCACTGTAAAAAAGTCATTTTTAGCCCTCTCTCTTATAAAGTGCATAAATATATGGTCTCTCATTGCCAGATGGGTTTATATATTTATATTCTTCATCTTTAATAAGCTTAAACTCATTTCCAATACGATCATTTATCTCTGAAACAGAGTAGCGGTGTACATCTAGTCCTGCACATTTTAGAGCACCTATAGTTGAAAACTCTGCAAGTAAAACAAAGCCGCCTGGTTTAACACTAGAGCAAAGGTTATTAAAGTATGTCTCAATATCAAGCTCGTTGAGTAAAAAGTGTAAAACAGCACGGTCGATCCAAAGATCTACTTTTGGACTTTTTAGTGGTAAAGGTTTAGATATATCATGATGAAGATATGTTGTGTTTTCATCATTTCTAAGTCTATTTTTTAGTTTATTTAAAGCTTCGTTACTGATGTCATTTAAAATAAGTTGATGCCCTTGATTTAGAAGTGCATCGACTAGTGTTGAAGTTCCAGAACCTGGTAAGAAAACTGTTTTAGATTCACTGTGTGGGATTTCTCTAAGAAACTTTAATGTCTGAGAAATATCTTCTTCATACCAACCCAAATCAGTGTCATTAGTTTTAGAAAATATGCTGTTCCAGTGTTCTTTTAACGTTTCCATTTTAACCCTAATAGTAAATTGTCTTACTAACATTATATATGAATTATCTATATTTTAGCCTTGGTGTAGTAAAATTGCGAAATCAAAATATTTAGGAACAAAAAATGAGAATTATCTTACTTGGAGCTCCAGGTGCTGGAAAAGGTACTCAGGCTCAATTTTTAACAAAAAAGTTTAACATCCCTCAAATCTCTACAGGTGACATGTTAAGAGCTGCTATTAAAGCCGGTACTGAGATGGGTAAACTTGCAAAAGCTGCTATGGATGCAGGTCAATTAGTTACAGATGAGATCATTATCGGTCTTGTAAAAGATCGTATTGCTGAAGATGACTGTAAAAACGGTTATCTGTTAGATGGTTTTCCACGTACACTTGCTCAAGCTGATGCTGTTACAGAAGCAGGTATCCAAATAGATGCAGTGATCGAGATCGATGTTCCAGATAGCGAGATTGTTAAACGTATGAGCGGTCGCCGTGCTCACTTAGCTTCAGGTAGAACTTATCACATAGTATTCAACCCGCCAAAAGTTGAAGGTAAAGATGATGAGACTGGTGAAGATTTAGTTCAAAGAGATGATGATAAAGAGGAAGTAGTATTAGACAGACTTAAAGTTTATCACGAACTAACTCAACCTTTAATTGGTTACTACAAAGACCAAGCAGCTAAAAACTCTGCAATTCACTACATTACAGTTGATGGTACAGCTCATATAGATGAAGTTGAAGCTGCAATCACTGCTAAGTTAGGATAATTAAACTTCCTACTTCCACGCACTTTGCGTGGAATATTAACTTCAACCTTTCTAAAATATTTTTAGCAGACTGTTGTAATATTCTCTTTTAACGAATATAAATATGGTAAGTACATCTTTTTTTGTACTAGAGTCTATTTTATTGTCATCCAGTGCACATATAATGTCATCCACAACATCAATAAACTCTTGTTCTGATATACTTCTTACTACCGCTTTATTTGCCAAGTCCCTGCAGGTCTTAGGGCATAATACACCGGCACAAAAAAACTCTATAGACTTCTTTTTCGCACGTTCAATATCTAATGCGTTTTCAAACCTAGTCGTAAAAATAGGGTTTTCACGGTGTGCATCTATTGCATACTCTACTATTCGTGTAATTCCTTTAGTCCCGCCAAGTTGGTTATAAAGTGTATTTGGCATGTCTATTCCCCTCTTTTTTCTAATATAGACAATGATGTTAAAATATAAAATAGTATAAAAAAATATTATATAAGAGTTGCATGTTACAGTAGTTAATATTATTATTAAGTATTATATTTGTATTAGTTTTGGATTTTTAGAAAGTAGGTTGGAAAGTGATGTAATTAGTAGATATAAAGGACTTTATGTCCTTTATACTTTAAACTTTTAGTTTCTCCATCTCTGTTAGATACTCTCTGATTGCTTCATAGATTTTAGAAACATCTTTCTCCTCAGTATCTAGTTGAGAAAATATAAAAAGCCCCATAGAGTGCCAGATCTGTATAGCTGATCCTACATCAAGTTTTTCCTCTTCAAGTTTTTTCATTATGAATGACATTATTTCATCGTGTTTTTGAACGTCCATGTTAATTCCTTAATTTTATTTTTTAAGTATCAGTGTTGTTGATTTGTCAAAATCAAAGTACTTTTTAGCTGCATCTTGAACTTTTTTCGGTGTTATCGCTTTGATATCATCTTCATAAGTAAGAAGAGGAGTTAAGTCTCCACGAACTAAATAACTACCATATAAGTTTGCAACAGAGCTTGAAGACTCTAACGAATAGATAAAGTCTGCTTTAGTGTTGATCTTAACTTTTTCAAGCTCAGCTTTTGTAACTTTTGTGCTCTTCATAAGCTCTATTTGTTTAATAAGTTCAGCTTCAACATCTTCGGCTTTTACACCTGGATTACACGAAGCTAAAAATATAAACAGACCCGGATCTATATTTTCCATGTTATAAGCATATACTTGATTTACAAGGCGTTTTTTCTCAACCAGTTCTTTATAAAGACGTGAGCTTTTTCCAGAGTAAAGTATCTCACTTATAGTGCTGAGTGTTGGTTGATCTTCATGTTTAAAATCAGGTATATGAAAAGTAATAGCTACGATCTCAACTTCACTGTCCTTTTTGATCATAACACGTTTAGCACCGTCTTGCGTAGGTTCAATTGCTTGAACTTCTGGAACTATTACTTTGTTTTTTATACTCCCAAATGCTTTTTTAGCATAGTCAAAAACTTTGTCGGCTTCTATATCACCGGTAACCATTAAAATAGCATTGTTTGGTTGGTAATATGTCTCGTGGAAATTTTTTATATCATCAATAGTCCAAGTTTGAATATCATTCATAAACCCGATCGGCGTCCAATGGTATGGATGGTATACATAAGAGTTGTTGAACATAGCAAAGTAAAGATATCCGATAGGTGAGTTTTCAGTACGCCATCTACGTTCCTCTGCAACAACATCACGTTCAGGTTGAAACTCTTCATCTTTAAGGTTTAGGTTTTGCATAAGCTCTGCATATAGGTCTAGTGACTTGTTTAAATTCTCAGATGATGATTTTATATAGTAGTGTGTATAGTCAAAACTAGTTGAAGCGTTGTTAACTCCACCAATACTTTTAACCTCTTTGTCAAATTCGCCGGCATCTAGATTTTTAGTAGATTTGAAGTTCATATGCTCAAGCATATGTGCAATACCTGTTTTACCAAGTACTTCGTTTCTACTTCCAACTTTATAGAAGATATCAGTGCTTATTACGTTTGAATTGTTTTCTAGTGGAATAACAACTATCTCAAGACCGTTATCAAGAGTCATGCTCTCATAGTTTGGTAAGTGAGACGGTGTTTTGTGAAGTTTTCTTTTTTTTGCCATATCTATTCCGTTTGTTTGTTTTTTATCGTCGTATTTTATAAATGAGTTCTGTGCAAAAGCAGATGTAGTCAAAAATATAAACGCTAAAATAAATTTCATTATTTTCTATCCGCTCCGATAGCTTCTGTAATGTTGCTAAAACCATCAGCTTTGATCAGCTCAATAAGTTCTTTGTTTATGTTCATGATCATGTCTGGTCCGTGAAATATAAGTCCGCTTAGGATCTGAACAAGACTAGCTCCTGCACGAATACGTCTATAAGCCTCTTTTGCAGAGTCTATTCCACCGACAGAGATCAGTGTAGTTTTTCCGTAAAGTTCTTTTGCAATAGCTTCAAAGATCTCAAAACTTTTCTCTTTTAAAACTGCACCGCTTAACCCACCTACATCTGCAGGATTTGGAACTAAAGAATAATCAATTGTTGTATTTGTAGCGATGATACCATCAGCCCCTTTTTCAACTGCCATCTTAGTTAGTGCTACTGCATCTTCTTTTGTCATATCAGGTGCTATTTTTAAAAGAATAGGTTTGTCAGTTATTTTTTTAGCTTCTTCAAAAAGTCTTGCAATGAACTCTTCGTTTTGAAGATCTCTTAAGCCTGGAGTGTTCGGTGAAGAGATATTGATTACAAGGTAGTCACCAAGTGTATGTAGAGTTTGTATAAGTTTTGTATAGTCATTTATAGCTTCCACTTCAGGTGTAACTTTATTTTTACCTATATTTACACCGATAGGCGTTGAGAAAGGATAACGCTCTTTTAATCTTTTTTGTACCTTTAGTAGTCCTTCATTGTTAAAGCCCATAGCATTTTGGATAGACTCCTCTTCTGGATGGCGCCACATTCTAGGTTTTGGATTACCCGATTGTGGTATTGGTGTAACAGTTCCAATCTCTGTAAAACCAAACCCTAGTATCTGCATACCTCGGATCATAGTTGCATTTTTATCAAAACCTGCACCAAGTCCTACAGGATTGTAAAAAGTACGTCCAAAAAGCTCTTGTTTTAAAACATCATCAGTAATAAAGTGAGATTCTAAAAAGCTGTTAAATGGAAGTTGGCAAAAATTTGGAAGTCTAAGTACAAACTCTGCTATATGGTGAGCATTCTCAGGTTGAAACTTGAAAAGGTAAGGTTTGATAGAATTGTATGGTATCGTCATTATCTAGTCTCTTATTTTAAATTGTGTTATTATACAAAGATAAAGTAAAGACTAGATAATGATTAAGTTTTATATTGGTATAGTTATCTATATAAAACAAATTTAAGGAGATTGATATGGCTGATGTATTAGTTCCACTTGCAAAAGGTTTTGAAGAGATTGAAGCAGTAACAATTATAGATGTTTTAAGACGTGGTGGAGTAGATGTAACTGTGGCATCTATAGGTGATCATGCCCACGTAGAAGGTGCAAACGGTATTGTTCTAGTAAGTGATTCAGATATGAAAAACGTTGATTCTGATGTATTTGACATGGTTGTACTTCCAGGTGGTTGGGGCGGTACACATGCACTTGCAGATGATGAACATGTACAGAAAATTCTAAAAGAGATGGATGCTAAAGGTAAACTAATCGGTGCTATTTGTGCAGCTCCATTTGCATTAAATAAAGCCGGAGTTTTAAAACCTAACTTTACTTGTTATCCATCAGTAGAAGAGCAGATCGATCTAGACGGTTATCAGGGTGATAAAGCAAAAGTAGTAGAAGAGGGTAATGTTATTACTTCTCGCGGACCAGGAACTGCTATGTGTTTTGCACTAGAAATTGTTAAAAAATTAGAGGGTGAAGAAGCTTACAACCAAGTAAAATCTGGACTTTTAGCTGATTTTTGTTAGAGTAAAATAGCCTCTTGGCTATTTTAGTTTTATACCGTAACTGAACTCATTTTCTATAAATTTATGTTCTAATTTACATCTTAATCTGTATATTAAAGTCCTTATCGCCGAGGACGATACAGGTTCTGAATCATATATTTCATTTTCTATAGTTTCATAACTAACTTTATTATCCTTTGAAAGCAGAAGAAGTTTTAAAAGCTGCAACTCTTTTTTCGTAAGCTTAATAGGTAACTGTTTATATGTAAGCTGATCTTTGTTCTTATCGAAATAGTATCCATCACCAATTTCAGTTAAAGAAGTTCTTGGATCTATTTTTATACTTTTTTTGCTTAGTTTATATGATGCAAGTTTTAAAAGTGCACTGAGCTCTGCTTCGTCATAAGGTTTTACAAGGTAGCCTAAAGGATCGGTCTCTATGGCTCTAGAGATATTTGTATCATCTTTATAAGCCGTAACATATATAACGGCAGCTTCTGAACTTATACTTTTATACAGATCTATACCGTCGATCTCTTCATTTAGATTAATATCCATCATTATTAAGTTTATAGATGGAAATTTATTTAAAAAACTTTTTGTCATTTTTGAGTTGGTTGCATAATCTATTACGTTATACCCAAGTGACATCACGGTGTTTGATAACTCCATCGCTACTAAGCTTTCATCGTCAACAACTAAAATATTTAAATCACCCATTTTTTAATCTTCCCATTTTATTATTACTTCCGTACCGTTGTCGGAGTTTATATTCATTGTCCCAAAAAGTTGTTTTTCTGCAAGTGTTTTTACAATAGTCAGTCCAAGGGAATCTTTTTGTTCATACTTGAAACCGGAGCCGTTATCTGCAACCTTTAAAATAAAGAATGAGTCCTCTTTTGTAAGAGATATAGTGATATGACCCTCTTGTTGATCGTTAAATGCATATTTAAAAGAGTTTGTTAAAAGTTCGTTTAGTATTAGACCGCAGTATATAAGTTTTTGAGAATCAAGATTAGTATTAATATCGTATTGAACACTTATGTTTTTATCAAAATTAAGACGTATATTATGTTCTATGTTATGAAAGTATTCTTGTGTAGATTCACTACTGGCAACTTTGGAAATATTTAGATTCTCATAAAGGTTTGCAATAGAACTGATTCTATTTTGTGTAGTACTTAACTCATATTTTGTATTAATATCTTTTGACTTTGAAATTTGTAGTTTTATTAAAGATAAAGTCATAGCCAAATTATTTTTTACCCTGTGGTTTAGTTCCCTGTAAAGAAGTTCTTTTTCATCAAGAGAATCTTTTAAGTTTTTTGTTTTTTCATCTACTAGCTCTTGAAGTTTTTGTTTTTCATCTTTTTGAATTGCTATTAGCTTCGCATCAAGTATGTTTTTTTCTTCATTTAAGATTTTTATTCTGTGTGCTAAAGCGATTGAAAATAAAAGGGCTTCTAATGTAAAAGCAAATTCGTTCATGTATGTGATATTTGTACTAATATTTATATAGCCGTACGACTCGATAACAGATAGAAGAAGAGATATGATCACGACACTCCATCCAAGTACATAAAACTTAGCTTGTCTTACACCCCTAAATAATGCAATGATACTTACAGATATTAGAGCAAATCCCAGAGGGATGAAAATAAGCATTATGTTTTGATCTAGAACCATATCATCATAACTTAGTATACATAAAAAAGGTATCATGTAGAGATAAGTTTTGAATATTTTATTATGAGTTTTAAATCTACTGGTATCTAAAAATTCTTGTGTAAAAAGTACTATAGGTATAACTAGCATAGAAATATATGTAATCGTTGCTTTTGTCATTACCTCTGATATCTCATTTGATAAAAAGTAAAGTTGTGACACTCCAAGATATATTGACTCAAATAATATAACTGCTATTAGATAGATAGTGTAGTAGAAATAAGCCCTGTCTTTAGTAAACAGTAAAAGCATGGTGTTGTATATAAGCAATATAGATATAGACGCAAAAAACATAAATAGAAAAGTTTTATGTTGGTAATCTTTTTTGAGTGCATCTTTATTGTCATAAAGTTTTACTTTTGCTATAAGAGTTGTTATCTTTGAATATGCACGTATATAGAACTCTCTTTCCTCTTGAGGTTTTAGAGTGATTTTGAAAGTAGGGTATATTGTTTCTCTTGTTATTGGCATATTCCACATACCGTCAAGAGTTGTTTTTTCTCCATCATAAAATCGTATATTCTCAGTCTCAGGATTTTCGTAAACTATTGTCTTTTCAATTACTTTATTTGAAGTGTTTTTCAAACTAAACTTGATCCATAATGCTTTTTCTGGCATAAAACCAAATCCTAGTATAGTTTTTTGATTTTCTTTAAAATTTTTATTTTTTATCACATTTTTATTGGAAGAGAGATCGTTACTTATATATATTTTAGATTTTGACAAGATATCTATATTAGTAGAATATTTGTCTATGTTTACTGCATATAGGTTTGTTGCGACAAGAAGAGAAAATAGTATATAAATGATTTTAAGCATATGAAATTGTATCATTTATTATGTGATAAATACAATGTGACAATTTTTGTGACAACTATAAGTTAAAATTTGTGATATATAAAAGGAGAAATATATGATAAAACAGATAAAAAATGTAGCACTTGTACTTTGTGCTTCTATCCCATTGTTAGCAGCAGATACTGCAATAGATATGCCTTCGTCTCAACCTATAGATGTGTTTAAAATGAAAAAGGGTCAGGTTGGAATAGGTTATATGCAGTTCAATGTTGAACTGTCGTTGGAAGATGAATATTATGAAGACAAGATAGGTGACGTAAATTATGACAACAAAGGGATCATTATTACATTACCTGCAGACAGTAAGACAATAATAGGTGAAATGTTTGAAGAGTCATATACTGTAGGTATAATTGATTCAGAACTTGAAAAAAAACATTTTGTTGATGGTGCGTATACATATGATAACAAGTATGACAAGAGTGGTTTTTATATAGGTTACAGACCATCATTTAGTACTACGTTTTATGAGAGTGATATGTTTAGAGTATCTAATGCAACATCTCTTCACATGATATTGTATACACTAAACGGTGATTTTACTGTTGATGGTACAAAAACAGGTTTTGCATACTCTTACGATGAAACAAGTTTTGGTTTTGGACTAAAACCTACTACGGTAATAAATACTACTTTTTTCCCGATTGACAATCTTGGTATAAGTATATTTGGGGGAGCAAGTACTTTTTTTGCTTTAGATATAAATGATTATGAAAATAAAACAAATCCATCAGATTACGATACTGAAGTAAATGGTTATATGGCTGACATAGCTCCTATATACGGTTTTGATATTATTTTCAAAGGTATAGTGGGAGATGATGATTCTTTTAATCTATCATCAGTTTTTGCTAAAAAAGACAACGATACGTCTACAGAGACAATTGTTAGATACATCTACAATTTCTAAGATTTTAGAGAGGTTTTAAACCTCTCTAACAAATACTAAATTTTTTAAACTTCTACTCTCATCCAAGCTTTTAAACTCTTCTACATTCTCAAGTCTATGTGAAAATTTAAAACTAGGTGCAAGTTCAGTTATTAAGTCTTTTATAAAATTCTCATCCAGATCAGGAGAATTAAGACACGCTAAGAGAGTGCAGTTTTCACTTGCGATCTGAGGTAGTTTTGTAATTATTTTTCTATAATCTTTTGTAGCTTCAAAACTCCCTTTTTGAAAAGTAGGCGGATCTATGATGATCAGATCATACGGTCCTTTTTTCTTTATACGAGAGAATGATTTTAAGATGTTATAAGGCAGAAAACTTACACCTCTTGTCTCTATGTCGTTGAGGTGATGATTAGCACGTCCTGTACTAAGTGCACCTTTGCTCATATCTATATTGCTGACACTCTTAGCCCCGCCCATCTTTGCAGCTATACTAAATGCACACGTGTAAGAGAATAGATTTAGTACAGATTTGTCTTTCGCATTATCCATAACAAACTTGCGTCCGTTTTTCATGTCTGGAAAGTAGCCGCTGTTACGGTTTGAAAGTAGATTTAGCCTAAATTTCATACCGTTTTCTATGGCATAAACAAATTCAGGCAGTTCCCCTATTAAAACTTCACTTGGATGACCTTTTATATAGCGTCTTTGTACAACTAATACTTCATACCCAGAAGCATAAGTAAACTCCTCTAACATCTTTAAAAGTTCAGCTTCATTGTCTTCTTCAAAGTATAGGGCTACATTTAAAATATTATCTATAGAATCAACGGTTAGATGTTTCCAACCTTCATACAGCCCGCCTCGTCCGTGAAAAATTCTCTTAAACTCATTTGTTGTATCTTTTGAGTTTTCTTCTAATACGCTTTTTACTTTATCTATATCCATCTACTTTTTTCTTATCTTCTTATATATCTCTAACGGAGTAGTATCAAGCTCGTCAGCAACCTGTTTTACTCTAGTGTCCTTAGAGGCTTCAATATTTTGTTTTTTAAGGAAGTTTAGAACTTTTTCAAGCTCAATCTTGCCCATTTCATCTAACTCACCTAATGTTCTTCTACCTAAGTTTGTAGGTGTGCCTTCAGGTTTGTCTATATGTTTAGCTCTTGGATTCATGATCGCATAAACACCACTAGGAGTTAAAGAATTTTTTCTGGCAATTGCTAAAATAGTGTCATCATCTTCATAAACTATATTTTTAGCATTTAGTCTCTCTTTTGCTATGTTTAGATCTATATTTTCCTTTTGAGAGATTACGCTTAGCTTACTCTCTTCAGCATGACCGTAAGGTGGTTCACCGTATTCTTTTGCCCAGTAGTTTTTGATACTATCTTCTAAGTCAATTAACGATTTTACAGGTTGAATCATATATAACGTACTTACCACTATAAAAGCGTTTATTCCAAATGAGATCAGAAGTTCTTTTTTAGTAAAAGACACTTTCTTACTTGCATCTTTTATATAACTCATTAATGGCTTCCAGTTATAGTAGATATGTAAAAAACCAAACACAAGCATAGTAAACATCGAAGTAACGTGAAGTTCACCGTATTGAGTTTTACTAAGTCCTAGCAGATGCCAGTCAGACCAGTAAGCCACTTTACCTTGTGGAACTATGTAGAGCATAATTCCAGTATAACTCATGATTAAAAACGAAAAACCAAGACTAAGTGATGTGATTTTTTTCATTGTATAGCTCCGATTAGATTTTTTCCCAAAAAGTACCTTGAGGTGTGTCCATAATATTTACGCCATAAGCCAAGATCTCATCTCTTAACTTGTCTGATGTCTCAAAGTCTTTAGCTTTTTTTGCTTCATCTCTTTGTGCTATCAGATTATCTATTTTATCTTTTGTATCTGCATCTATTCCAAACTGAAAATACTCATACGGGTTTTTAACTCCAAAACCAAGAACTTCTTCAATATATGCAAGGTTAGAGAGTGTGTCTTTTTTTAGCTGTTTATGTTTTCCGGCAGTGTCTAGTGTTTCATTCGCTTGCGCAATCATCTCATCAATCAGTGCAAGAGCTGATGATATATTCAGATCATCACTTAAAGCCTCAAGTAGCTTAGTTTTAAACTCTGTTTGATCATCACTTCCAGCTAAACCAAAAAGACGTTTTTTAAGTCTGTAGATCTTATCAAGTCTTTTTTTAGAGCTACTTAGATCTTCTGTGTTAAAGTTGAAGTTGCTTCTGTAGTGCGTGCTTAAAAGGTAAAAGCGTAAAACCTCTCCGTCATATTCTTTTAGTGCATCTTTAAGAAAAAAGCTGTTACCCAAAGACTTAGACATCTTCTCACCGTCTATATTTACAAAGCCGTTGTGCATCCAATAATTAGCTAGTTTATGATTAGTTGCACATCTAGTTTGTGCTGCTTCGTTTTCGTGATGAGGGAACAACAGATCAGCTCCACCGCCGTGAATATCAACTGCAGCTTGAGCATTTTCATTTGCAAGATGCTTCTCAATCATAGCCGAACACTCTAAGTGCCAACCAGGGCGACCAGCACCAAAAGGGCTCTCAAATGTTATTGAGTCGTCTTTTACACTTTTCCAAAGTGCAAAGTCGGCAGGGTTTTTCTTCTGATCTGAACTCTCAACTCTATTTTGCTTGTCTTCATCATCTTGAACTCTTTTTGAAAGCGTTAGATACTCACTGTCACTTGATGTGTCAAAATATACATCGCCTTCTTTTGTAGCATAAGCGTGACCTTTATCGATAAGCTTTTGAATAAGCTCATACATCGCTTCTAAACTCTCAGTCGCTTTTGGTTCTAAATCAGGTCTTTTAACACCGATCTCTGCCATCTCATTATGAAAAGCCTCTGTATAAAAGTCTGTGATCTCTTTTATATCTTTGTTTTGCTCTTTTGCTTTATTTATGATCTTGTCATCAATATCAGTAATATTTCTCGCATAAGTTACTTCATATCCGTTTGCTTTTAATACACGTGAAAGCAGATCAAACACAAGTGCTGATTTTGCATGACCTAAATGTGCATCATCATAAACAGTCGGACCACATACGTAAAGACTTGCTTTTCCTTCAGTTTGTGGTTTAAACTCCAGTTTTGTTTTTTGTACAGAATCAAATATAAGCACTGATAAAATCCTTGAATATTAAAAGTAAAAAAGTAAATATTACTATACCTATAATAAGGTATAGGGTGTTTTTTGATCGAAGTATATCAAAAAACTCTTTTACACCGTATGCTTTTATGGTTAGTGTAAAACTTGCAAAGCCACTCAGCGTAGATGCAAGAGCCAGTCCACTCACTCCAAGTACAGATATAAAACTAAGTGCAAATACTATATATGTAACAAGAGATACTGTAGCTATTTTGGCAGCCCTCATTTGCATCTCTTTAGAATATAGCCAAAGCAAAAACAGTTTTTGAAGACCAAATGGTAAAAGACCTATCATATACATCTGAAGTACAAGTGTAGTGTTTTGAGTGTCTTCAGCACTGAATGCACCGCGCTCAAATAAAAGCCAAGTGATCTCATGTGCTAGTATATAGCCACATATAGCACTGGCAGTTAATATGGAAACTAAAAACCAAAATGCTTTTTGCATATACTCTCTGGCTTTTTCTTCATCTTTATTTTTTAAATACCTTGCAACTTTTGGAAAAAGGGCTATTGATGTAGCTATTGCAAAAAGAGCAAGCGGGAGTTGGAATATACGATTGGCATAATATAGGTAACTAATAGAGCCAGTTACTAAAAACGAAGCTAGAAAAGTATCTAAAAATGCAGATATTTGTGGAGTTGAATTTCCCCAAATAGCAGGGACAAATTGTTTTTTAAACTTTTTAGTCTCATGCGTGATCTTTTTACTTTTAACTCTTAAATATTTAACTCCACCATATATAAGTGGAAACAGACCAAGCTTTTTTATGGCAAAAATATGTACTAAAAGTTGTAATAGTCCGCCTGTAACCACACCGTAACTTAAATAATATACGATCTCAGCATTGCTTTTATCTTCTGATAAAAATAATGCACCTATGAGAGATAGGTTAAGAAGTGCTGTTGAGAATGCCGTAGTCGCAAAATGGTGTTTGTATTGCAGCATTGTGCTTAAAAAAGTAACAGCAAATATAAGGGGCAAATACCAAAAATTTATAGCTACATATGGAGCAGCTATGTCTATTGTCTGTGTATCAAAACCGACTGCGATAGCTTTTGTAGCTATATTTGGAAGCAAGTTCACTAATAATGTAAGTACGAGTATGATACTTAAAAATACTAAGAAAATATTTACTAAAAATACTCCTTTATGCATAGAACGAACAAAAGCAGGGATAAAAACTTGTGTAAAAGCACCTTCTGCAAATATGCGGCGAAATAGGTTGGGAAGCTTAAAAGCAATAAAAAATATATCGCTGTATACATTTGCTCCAAGAGCAGATGCAGTAAGTAGATCCCTTAAAAATCCTAAAATTCTTGAAAATAAAATTCCAAAACTATTGGTAAAAATTGCTTTAAACATGGTATTATTGTTGCTTCTTATATAAAGTTATTAAAAAAAAGTAATATTTTTACGATATTTTAACAAAGTTATGATTAAAATGAATATTTTAATTTTATAACAATTTAGTGATAGGTGAATATATGGCATTTTTCGGATCTAGCTCCAGCGAAAAAAGTAAACTAAAAAAAATCAGAACTACCGTTGTTAAAACATCTAATGTAGCTAAAGAGATAGTGTCCTTAGCAGAATCAAACGGTGTAGATGCAAATAGTTTAGATTTTAATATTTTAGATATGCAGACATTCACAAAAAAAGACGATGCTAAGGGTGAAGCTGATTGGCAGGAGATCTCAAACGATGAGCTATATGAACTAGATGATGCCAGTGAGTTAATGAATGAAAAGTTCCATATTAAGCAGGTATATGAAATAGAGGTCTTTTCAAAAAATGAAGATGATAATAATTTTAAAGACTTTAAAACAGCAATAGGTGCCAACGCTACAAAAAGTAAAGTATATTTAAGTATAAGAGCAGGTTCTAAACTGAAATATTTTAAAGGTTTCGAACAAGAGTTAATCACACATATAAATAATAAAAAAGTACGTGCAGGCATACTTATAAATATTTTCGATGAAATGATTAAAGGTACAGTTTCAAAACTTTCTTCAAAAGTTAAGGTTGAAGAGACTTTAGAGTATTTCAAAAATGACACTGTATTAGTAGCTGAGAGTATTGAACCTATACCAACTATAGATGATGAAATTGTAATACGCTACGAAGAAGAAAATGAATTAAGTGAACATGATAAAGCAGACTATAAAAAACGCGGGTTTATAAAAAACGTTTTTAAAGATGATGTGCTTATTGAATATATTAAACCAAAAAAAGGAACACCTGGGCGAAACTGCAGGGGTGAATTTATAGAAGCTCCTGAACCGACGGTTAACAATGAGCCTGATTTTAATATAGATGATACTATTGAGAAAAAAGATGAAAAAGAGAGTATAAAATATATTGCTAAAGAGAACGGTTACATCACTTTTGAAGATAATACTTATTCAATAAAAACAGATGTGGATGTAGAGTCGATCAATTTTAAAACGACAGGTTCTATTCAGGCAGGAATTGACTCAGACGTTAGTATGAATGTAAAAGAGACAGATGTTGAGAAAGATGCTGTCGGTGCAGGGATGGAAGTTGAAGTAACAGAGATCGATATTGACGGAAATGTAGGTCCTAACTCTACGGTAAATGCAAAAAAAGCAACTATAGGTGGTCAAACACATAAAACATCAACAGTTAGAGCAGATGAACTTGATATAAATGTTCATAAGGGAAATGCATATGGTAAAAACATACATATATCAAGACTAGAACATGGTACTGTAGATGGAGACATTGTAGAAGTTGCTCAAGCCGTTGGTGGTGATATAAGAGGTAAAGAGGTGCATATAGAGATCTGTGGATCATACGTAAAGGCAACCTCTCATAAACTTATAGAGATCAAAAAACTTCAAGGGAAAGAGAATGTTTTTACGATCGATGCTTTACTTAAAAAAGATACAAAGCAGGGAAAAGACAAACATGATCAGGAAATCAAAGAGTTAGAGATCTCAGTTAGAGATATAAGTAAAGAGATAGAAAAGTATAAAGAAACAATTGAGAAAAATGCAGCTTCATTTAAAGAGCTTAAAAAACGTTTGATACATTATAAAAAGAATGGAATTAAGATGCCAAACTCTTTTGTAGAAAAGTATAAGCAGTTTGTAAAAATAGAAAAACATCTTGAGAGTATTGAAAGTGAATTCAAAATAAAACAAGATAAACTTAGACTTTTAACTACACAAACTGCGTCTTTTCAGGACTCTATTATGGATGCAAGAATAGTAAATCATGATAGATGGACAGATTACAATAAACTTGTATTTAAACTTGTTGATCCGCCTATTGAGATAGTATATGAACCAAAAGAGGGTTCAGAAGATAAAATATTTGGAATTGTACAAGATGATGATGGTGAGTATAAAATTCAATCGTTTAAAGAGATGTAATTAATTAAAGAAAAGTAGAGAATGATAGTAGGATTAAGTGGAAATATAGAGTATAAGGAACCGAGTTTTGTTCATGTAGATGTGAAGGGAGTAGTTTATGAAGTATTTATCTCTCTTCAGAGTTTTTCAGCACTAAGTAGTGATAATGTCAAGTTGTTTACTACACATATAGTTCGTGAAGATGCACAACTGCTCTATGGTTTTATAGATAAAAGTGAGAAAAAACTTTTTGAAAGACTTATAAAAATAAACGGTGTTGGACCAAAGGTAGCTATGGCAATTTGTTCTACATACACACCTTCTCAGTTTGCAACTGTTATAAATAATAAAGATTTAAATGGTGTAAAAAAAGTACCAGGAATTGGACCAAAGAGTGCAGGGCGTATACTGGTAGAATTAGCCGGTTTTGATGAAGAACTACTTAATAATACTTCACAAACTCAGCAAAGTGCATCATATTCACAAGCAACAGAAGCACTTGAAGCACTTGGATTTAAAAAAGATAAAATTTCAAAAGCACTTAGCTCTTGCAGTGGTGATGATACCGCTTCTCTTGTCAAAGAAGCATTAAAGTTATTACAAACGCTTTAGCTCTAAACTAAAAATGATATAATTAGCTTTTTAAAATTTTGGAGAGATGGATGATAAAAGTATATGGTATAACTACGTGCGGCAGTGTTAGAAATGCAAGAAAATTTTTTAAAGACAACGGTATTGAAGTAGAATTTATAGATTTTAGAAAAACTGCAGTCGGATGCGATAAAGTTGATGAGTGGCTAAAGCATGTAGAGATAGATAAGCTTTTTAATTCAAAAGGGACTAAATACAGAAATCTTAAGTTAAAAGAATTAAATTTAGATGCAGATGGAAAACGTGAATGGCTTTGTAAAGAGAATATGCTTTTTAAAAGACCTGTAGTAGAGTATAACAACACAGCTTTAGTTGGTTGGAATGAAGATGAATATAAAGAGATTTTTACTAAATAAGGAAAGTATTTGAAATTAACAATTTTATTTGGCGGTGCAAGTTTTGAGCATGAAATTAGTATCGTTTCTGCAATATCATTAAAAGAAAAACTAAGCGGTTTTGATCTGAACTTTATATTTTGTGACCAAGATCACACTTTTTACGCAATTGATCAAAAAGATATGAAAGCTAAAACTTTTTCAAGTGCAAGTCATAAAAAAATGCCGATAGTTAACCTAACTAATGGTGGTTTTACACAAAAGAAACTGATTGGTTCAAAAGAACATACCGGAATTGTTTTAAACCTAATTCACGGAGCAGACGGTGAAGATGGAACTATTGCCGCATTACTTGATTTTTATTCTATTAAGTATATAGGTCCTAGAATTAATGCGAGTGTGTTTTCTTACGATAAAAGATATACAAAGTATCTATGTGATTCAATAGGCGTAAAAAGTGTTAAGTATGAAGTTTTAAATTCAAGTGAGCAAAAAGATATAACAATTCCATATCCAATCATTATCAAACCTGCTTCTCTTGGAAGTTCTATTGGTGTCAGCATTGTAAATGAAGAGAGTGAACTTGATTATGCGCTAGATACTGCATATGAATTTGATAAAAACTTGATTATTGAGCCGTTTATTGAGAATGTAAAAGAGTATAATCTTGCCGGTTATATGGCAGATGGAGAGATTCAGTTTTCTATAGTTGAAGAGCCTCAAAAAAACAAATTTTTAGATTTTGAAAAAAAATATATGGATTTTTCACGCTCGTCACAAGTATTAAAAGCAGACATTTCAAGTGATCTGGAAAATAAACTAAAACAGAGTTTTACGAAAATCTATACAGGTATGTTTGAAGGTGCCCTAATAAGATGTGACTTTTTTGTTGTTAATGACGAAGTGTATTTAAATGAGATCAATCCAATCCCTGGAAGTATGGCAAACTATCTTTTTGAAGATTTTAAAACTGCTATAGAAAAACTTTCTAACTCTCTTCCGCATTCAAAAAGAGCAAAAGTAAACTACGAGTATATACATTCAATAAATAGTGCAAAAGGGAAATAATGGCAATTAAGTCTATACAATATAAACAGCATACTGTAGATATTAGCTATGAGATTGTCAATCCTGAAGCAAAAGTAGATATTATTATTCTTCACGGCTGGGGGAGTAACAAGGCTTTAATGAAAAAGTCTTTTGGTAGTTATATGGACAGATTCCGCCACATTTATATAGATATGCCCGGTTTTGGAGGAAGTACATGTAATTTAGTTCTTCAAACATCAGATTATGCCCGTATAATTGAGCTTTTAATGATCCATCTAAATGCACAAAAAGATATTATAGTTGGTCACTCTTTTGGCGGTAAAGTAGCTACTATTTTAAATCCATCTGTATTAGTTCTTCTCTCAAGTGCAGGAATTATTTGGCCAAAATCATTAAAAGTAAAAACAAAAATATATCTGTTTAAAATGTTCAAAAACTTAGGCTTATCAAAACTTCGTCAACACTTTGTTGCAGAAGATGCAAAAGAGTTAAGCGAACCTATGTATGAGACTTTTAAAAATGTTGTTAATGAAGATTTCACATACGAGTTTGAAAATTATGAAGGTAAGGCACTTCTTTGTTGGGGAGAAAACGACAATGCCACACCTTTAAAGTCTGCTAAAAAGATTGATCAACTGATCAAAGATAGTGAACTAGAAGTATATAGTGGTGAGCATTATTTCTTTATGGATCATGCACAAGATATATCTAAAAAGATAGAAGATACATTTTTAAAAACGTTGGAGCATAAGTAGATGCAAGAATATGAGGTTTTAGCTTTATTTGTAACAAATGTACTATTTGTTACAACTCTTGGTTGGTATCTGATCACAAACCTGCAGTGGTATAACTATAAAATATCTCGTGTGGTTCTTAAACACCATAAGCCGCAGTGGCATATATTTTACTTCATAATCCCTTTTATTGCGTATTATACTACCGGTCTGTTCTTTCTTATATTCTTTTATTTTGCAGTACTGCCAAGCATATTTGTATGGCATAAAAAACTAGACAAAAAACTTGTTCTTACTTGGCGTGTAAAGCGTTTTTTGATACTTTTAATCTTTTTAACACTGTTTCAAAACATAATTTGTACTCTAAAAGATGCTTGTGAAGTTTATGGTGTTTTTATGCCGTTGGCTATTGCATATATTGGTAGTTATGCAATAGAGAAGTATCTGTTTTTAGCTTTTAAAAAACAAGCCAAAGCAAAACTTGATTCTATGAGTAACTTACAGATCATAGCTGTAACAGGTAGTTATGGTAAAACAAGTATGAAAAACTTTATGACTCAGATACTATCTAAAAAGTACAAGGTTTATTCAACTCCAAGAAGCATAAATACACTTGGTGGAATAATCGGTGATGTTAATAACTCACTTCCGGAAGATACTGAGATATACATATGTGAAGCAGGGGCACGTGAGCGCGGTGATATATATGAGATCACAACATTTTTAAATCCACAGACTGTTGTTGTAGGAAAAGTAGGACTCGCTCATATTGAGTATTTTAAAACTCTAGAAAATATCGTACGTACAAAACTGGAAATAATTCAGTCTTCAAGATTGAAAAAAGCATTTGTATATAAAAATGTAACAAACGAAACACACGAAAAAGTGGAGTTTTTTGGAGACAGTATTCAAAACATAGATGCTACACTTGAGGGTATAGATTTTGAGTATAAAGGTGAAAAGTTTCATACAGACGTACTAGGAGCATTTCAAGTAATTAATATTGAAGCTGCTATGAAAGTTGCTAATGAGTTTGGTATGGATGATCAAGAGATTAAAAAAGCTATATCTGATCTTAAGCCGATCAATCATAGATTGGAGCGTATAGATGCTGGCGGTAAAATAATATTAGATGATGGTTATAACGGAAACATTGATGGTATGCTTGAATCAATCAGACTGTGTTCACTTCACCAAGGTGGAAATAAAGTTATTGTTACACCTGGATTAATTGAAAGTAGTGAAGAGTTAAATCTTCAATTATGCAACGCAATTAACAATGTATTTGACATCGTTATAGTGACTGGAAAACTAAACTCTGTACTGTTTGATAAAAACATTCATGTTAGACAAAAGACGATTTTACACGATAAATCAAAACTAACTGATATTTTGGCTTCCCAAACAAAAAGTGGGGATATTATTCTTTTTGCAAACGATGCACCGAGTTTTATATAGGTTTTAAATGCAGTTAATTGATAAAACAACAAAATATTTAGGTTATTTTACAGCTTTGGTATTAGTTGTTTTAGTTTTACTTGTTGTTTATGATGCAACTATAAGATACTTTTTTTCATCAGGTTCTATTGCTCTGCAAGAATTAGAATGGCATCTTTTTGATGTTATTATCCTCTTTGGAATTGCATACACGTTAAAACATAGTTCACATGTAAGGGTAGATGTTTTTTACACCTCTTTTTCTGAAAAAACAAAAAGAGTGATAAATATCATATCATCTCTTTTTTTTATAATTCCGTTTTCCATTTTAATAATATATATTAGTATAGATTTTGTTTTACTATCTTACGAACAAAACGAAGTTTCATCAAATCCAGGTGGATTGGAATATAGATTTTTGGTTAAATCACTTCTTCCACTATCGTTTGTATTCTTGATATTGCAGGCTATATCACACTTAAGCTTAGATTGGAAGTCAAAATCATGATCTCCATATTTATGTTCTTGGCAGCTTTACTATTTTTACTTATCGGTATACCTGTAGCTTTTGTTTTTGGAACGGTAGCTATTTTATTTGCTTTTTTTGTACCTGATTTAGGACTTGAAGTCTTTTCTGTTTTACCATTTAGAATTTTTGGAATAATGTCCAATACAACACTTATGGCAGTTCCACTTTTTATAGCTATGGGGTTAGTTCTTGAGAGATCAAAAATGGCAGAAAATCTTTTGATCTCTATGAGCGCACTCTTTAAAAATGTACGTGGCGGTTTAGCTATAAGTGTAGTAATAGTAGGAGCTATGCTTGCCGCTTCAACAGGAATAGCATCAGCTAGTGTTGTTATGATGAGTGTAATAGCACTTCCTTTAATGATAAAAGCAGGTTATGACAAATCACTTGCTTCTGGGACTATTGCATCATCTGGTACATTAGGTCTAATTATTCCTCCATCGATCATATTAATAATTCTTGGTGACGTTATAAATGTAAGTGTAGGTGAATTATTTATGGGAGCCTTACTTCCCGGACTTCTATTAGTTGGAATCTATATAGTTTATATTTTAATATATTCATACTTTAAACCAGAAGTAGCGCCTGTTTATCAAGATGTGCAAGATGTAAGTATAAAAGAGATACTTTTAGCAATATTACCACCATTATTTTTGATGCTTGCTGTTCTTGGAAGTATATTTACAGGTGTTGCATCTCCTACTGAGTCAGCTGCATTTGGAGTACTTGGTGCAGTAGTACTTGCAAAATTAAACAAATCACTTGATTTTGATATGCTTAAATATGCTTCACTGGAAACTGTAAAACTAAGCGGTATGATCTTTATGATCCTAATAGGTGCTACAGCTTTTTCACTTGTGTTTAACGAACTTGGCGGTACAGATATGGTTTTAGAGTTTT
This sequence comes from Sulfurimonas sp., assembly GCF_041583195.1. Lineage (NCBI taxonomy): Bacteria > Pseudomonadati > Campylobacterota > Epsilonproteobacteria > Campylobacterales > Sulfurimonadaceae > Sulfurimonas > Sulfurimonas sp. The sequence goes on along the minus strand of NZ_JBFHGL010000002.1, from coordinate 3,561 downwards.
TCACACAAGATATATCTGACGTGTGGGCGTTCATAGCAATAGCAATGATAAGCATATTTATACTTGGTTTTTTTATAGACTTTATAGAGATAAGTTTTATAGTGGTTCCTATTCTAGTTCCTGTTATGGAAGCCTTTGGAATAGACCCTATATGGTTTGCCGTATTGATCGCACTAAATTTACAAACCTCTTTTTTAACACCTCCTTTTGGACTTTCACTCTTTTTCTTAAAAGGTGCGGCAGGGGATATGATAAAAACTATGCAGATATATAAAGGGATCATACCTTTTATACTTTTACAATTACTTGCGTTAGGTTTGGTTATAATATTTCCGGATTTAGTCTTCGCATTCATTTAATTAGTCCCGTAAAAGGAGAAAACAACTGTGGAAGATATTTTATATGCACCTTGGCGTGAAGAATACGTTACAACTAAAGATATAGAAGGTTGTGTTTTTTGTCATATAAGCTCACATGAAAAAGATGATGAAGAACTTCATGTACTCCATCGTGACGAATTTTGTTTTATAGTTATGAACCGTTATCCATATACACCTGGTCACTTTATGATCATACCACATATGCATACAGATACATTAGAAGATTTGCCTGAGGAGACTTGGCTTCATATGAGTTCATTATCACAAAAGTGTGTTAGACTTCTTAAAGAAGGTTTTGGTGCACAAGGTGTAAATATTGGTATGAATTTAGGTCGTGCAGGTGGAGCTGGAATAGCTGAACACGTTCATATGCACTTGGTTCCAAGATGGGAACGTGATACAAATTTCATTACAGCCATTGGTCAAAATAGGGTATATTCTAGTGATTTTGACAAGATCTATAAAAAAATAAAAAACTTGATACCTAATTATATATAGTGACTGATTCATGACTGTATGTTTGTTATACTACAAAACGTTGATGTTCCTTTTACATAAACTATACAATTAAAAAGTATTTATGCTAAATACTGTTACAGTTCAGAATTATAATTAGGAGGGGAAATTATAAATGTTTGCAAACTTATCAATAAGTAAAAAAATACATATACCGTTAATACTATCAATAATAATAGGTTTTGTAATTATTATTATAAACTACTTCATTTCAATAGCAGAGATGAAAAAAGATGTGTATGAAAGTCAAAATAAATCATTAAAAATGGTTTATCAAGAGTTGATTGATGGTAAAAATAATATCGGATTAACAAATGCGATAAATATATCTAAAAACTATAATGTTATTCGCGCATTAAAAGAAAATGACAGGCAAATAGCTATAGACGGTATTAGTTCTTTATCTAAAGAGTTCAAAGACTATACAAACTATAAAAATATAAAAGTACATATTCATGATAAAAACGTGCATAGTTTTTTGAGAGCTTGGAATACGAAAAAGTTCGGTGATGATTTAAGCGGCTTTAGAAATACTGTACTTCAAGTTCAAAAAACAAAAAAACCGTTAGTTGATATTGAACTAGGGCGTGCAGGATTGGTTCTTCGCGGTCTCTCACCTGTTATAGATAACGGTGAATACTTAGGATCAGTAGAGTTTATGCAGGGATTAAATTCTATAGTAAAATCCGCTAGAAAAAACAACGGTTACGAGATAGCTATATTGATGAAAAATGATTTTTTATCAACTGCTACTGCACTTGCTAATGCACCTAAAACTGCTAATTATACTTTAGCAATCAAAGAGAGTGTTATAGATAAAGAGTTTTTTAACGACCTTAAAAATGTCGATGTATCAAACGTAAAAGAACATCAGCTTACAGATGAATTTTTCGTAGTATCGGTACCTATAAAAGATTTTTCTAAAAAATTAGTAGGCTATGCCGTAATAGGTGAGAAAATATCAAAAGTTGAACATGTTATTCAAAAAAGTGAAGAGTCTTTACTTAGACAGGTATATATCATGTTAGTTGTTGATTTGATTATCTTGGCATTCTTGATTTTTATTATACAAAAAGGTGTATCTAGACCACTGAAAGATTTAGAATCTATGGCTACTGAATTATCACAAGGTGAAGCAGATCTATCAAGCAGATTACCTGTAAAATCTAAAGACGAGATAGGTAAGGCAAGTGAGAGTTTTAATACATTTTTAGATAAGGTTGAATCAATTGCCGAAGAAGCAGAATCTCAAGCTAAAAATGCCAAAGAGTCTAAAAAAGAGATAGAAAAAAACTTAGAGAAAAACCGTTTAAATATTGCATTGTCAGAAAGCATGATTGGCGGTTCTATAAATAATGCAAACAATCTTAGAGTATCTATGGAAGACAACATAAAAAGCGTTAACGATGTAAACAAGTTAAACGAGGCAAACGCTGAAGTAATTGAAAAAGTAACAGAGTCTACAAACGATATAATTGAAGCTATATTGAATATTACACAGATGACAAATGAATCACGCCAGTCATCTGAACATCTAAACACGAATGTTGAAGAGATCTTTAGTGTTATTTCACTTATTAAAGATATTTCAGATCAAACAAATCTACTGGCATTAAATGCAGCTATTGAAGCAGCTCGTGCAGGTGAACACGGACGTGGTTTTGCTGTTGTTGCAGATGAAGTTAGAAAACTAGCTGAACGTACGCAAAAAGCTACAAGTGAAGTTGAAGCTAATATAAGTGTGTTAAAGCAAAACTCAATGAATATGAGTGAAAACAGTGAAACAATAGAAAGATATACTCAAGAATCACATGCAAAACTGGATACGTTTAAGGAGACTCTAAACGAGATGGTAGCAAACGCAGAAGAGATCAAAAAAGATAACTCTGCTATCGGACACGAATTTTTTGCAAATATAGCTAAGTTAGATCATATGATATTTAAAAATAATGCTTATTCGGCTGCTTTTGAAAATAAAATTAATGCATCTTTGAGTGACCATACGTCATGTAGATTCGGTAAATGGTATCTAGATGAAGGTAAAAAGGAATTCGGTTCTCATCCATCGTTTGTAAATATAGAAAAGCCTCATAAATCCGTACATGACAGTATATTAAAAGCTATGAATAATTTTAAAGGTTCGGAAAATTTAAACACTGATGAAATAATTGCACTATTTAAAATGGCAGAAAATTCTTCAAAAGAGCTGTTTATGCTTTTAGATGATATGGTTAAATAACCATATCATTATTTATCTTCTTTTTTTCTAGTTAGAACAAACAAAAAAAGCCCCACCACTCCCAATAATACAAACGTACGAATTACTAGTGTTAATATGTCAGTTTCAGGCAATACATATTCCTTTTATAAAATTTTTATAATTATAACCAGTTTCTATATTTAATAAATAAAGCAAAAATTATCATAAAAATGTAACTGTATAAAAAATAATCAACTAGTTGTATAGTTTTTTGTTTAATAGTTGCTATAATACTTCCATACTTACTTAAACAAAGGATTCAATATGAAGAAGTGGTTAAAGATAGCATTGATGCTATTACCGACATTAGCATTGGCAGAGGATGCGCCAACATTAGATACAGGTGACACAGCGTGGATGATGATGTCAGCAGCATTAGTGCTATTAATGACACCGGCAGGTCTT